>NZ_FNRT01000002.1:3303878-3605171 GCF_900105585.1 Nocardioides exalbidus | reverse complement strand
GACTGACGGTGTCCGAGCCGCTCGACACGCGCGCCGGGTGCTTCGTGCTCTGGGTGTCCTACGTGGAGCTCAACCGCCAGTCGAGCGACGGCGGCGCGGCCGCCGCGGCGACCTGACCGGTCTGTGGCAGGATCGCCGCGACATGGCTGAACTGCACTTCTTCACGGGCACGATGGACTCCGGCAAGTCGACGCTGGCGCTCCAGACCAACCACAACCACGCCGCCCGGGGACGCGTCGGCCGGATCTTCACGACCCACGACCGGGCCGGGGCGGCGGTGCTGTCCAGCCGGCTCGGGCTGACCCACGACGCCCTCGAGGTCGACGCGGACTTCGACTTCTGGAAGTACGTCGTCGACACCCTGACCCGTGGCGGCCGGATCGACTACCTGATCTGCGACGAGGCCCAGTTCTACGCGCCCGAGCAGATCGACCAGCTCGCCAAGGTCGTCGACGAGCTCCAGATCGACGTCTTCGCCTTCGGCATCCTCACCGACTTCCGCACCGCGCTCTTCCCGGGCAGCGCCCGGCTCGTCGAGCTCGCCGACCGGATGAACGTCCTCCAGGTCGAGGCACTCTGCTGGTGCGGCAAGCGGGCCACCCACAACGCCCGCACCGAGAACGGCGCGATGGTCGTCGAGGGCGAGGTGATCGTCGTCGGCGACGTCGACCAGGCCGACGAGCCGCCCGCCGACGTGGCGTACGAGGTCCTCTGCCGCCAGCACCACCGTCGTCGCCTCACCGCGGCGCGCGCCAAGGCCGTCAGCCTGGCCCCCGAGCCGCTGCCCTTCGGCTGACGCGCTCTCCTTGCCGATGAGTCTCCAGGAGACTCACGGGCAAGTCGGCCGATCAGCCGACCCGCTCAGCCGACCAGGATCGGGATCAGCATCTCCGCTGGCGTGAGCGAGCCGTGGAGCCCGACGAGGGTGTCCTCGTAGGCGAAGTCGCGGGTCGAGACCACCGCCGTGTCGCCGTGGCAGGCGACGACCACGTCCCCGAGGCGCGGCAGCACGCCGGGGTCGACCGCGCCGAACCAGCCGGTCGAGATGGCCTCCTCGCGCGTCAGCACCGTCGCCCGGTCGCCGAGGACCGACCGCCAGGTGGCGGCGACGTCGTCCACCGCGCCGGCCGAGCAGTAGAGGTGCCGGAACCTCGCCTCGCCACCGATCAGCGCCACCCCGTCGCGCAGGCCGTCGGTCTCGTCGACGTCGACCCGCGAGCCACGCGGGCTGTCGACCATCCCGTGGTCGGCCACCACCAGCAGCCGGGTCGAGGACGGCAGCGCGTCGCGCATCTGCTCGGCCTCCGCGTCGACCATCGCGAGCTGCTGCAGCCACTGGGTCGAGGCCACGCCGAACTTGTGCCCGGTCCAGTCGAGGTCGGAGTCGTAGACGTAGGTCAGCGAGGGCTCGTGGGCGGACGCCGAGACGGTGGCGGCGATCCGCTCCCCCACGCGGTCGGCGCCGACGTAGGTCGCCCCGCGCTGGGACGCGACCGTCAGGCCGGTGCCGTCGAAGTCACGCTTGTTGACCGAGGTGACGTGCACGCCCGCGTGGGCGAGCCTCCCCAGGGCCGTCGGGTGCGGCTGCCACTCCAGGGGGTCGATCCCCTTGTCCCACCACAGGTGGTTGAGCAACCGGTCCGTGCCCGGGATCCGGGCCGTGAAGCCCACCAGCCCGTGCGTGCCCGGCGGCAGGCCGGTGCCGAGCGAGGTGAGCGAGGTGGCCGTCGTCGAGGGCACGCCCGCGGTGCCGGTGGCGCCGTCGACGAGCAGGGAGGAGAGGTACGGCGCCGCGTGGGCGTAGCGCGCCAGCAGCTCGGCCCCCATCCCGTCGACGAGGAACACGACGTAGGAGGGAGCCGGCGGGAGCTCGAGGCCGACCGGGTGGCCGTCGAGGGCCACGCCGAGCGCGCGGCCGACGGACGGCACGACGTCGGCGAGCGACCGGTCGCCGTACGCCGGCGCCGTGAAGGCCCCCGGCGTCCCGGGAGGCGTCATCCCCGGGTGCGCGCGGAGAGCGCCTCGGCGAACGCGAGCAGGCCGGCGACCGAGTCGGCGCCCTCGGCGGCGGCCGAGACCCGCAACGTGTAGTCGTCGCCGGCCAGCGTGCCGGTGTAGCCGTGGTCGGCGTCGCAGCTGGGGTCGGAGCAGCCGGCGGGCTCGAGGTCGATCCGGCCGACACCGCCCCACCCGATCGTCAGCACGGCCTCGGCGGGAGGCGCGACACCCTTGGTCGGGTTGGCCACCATGCGGGTCACGACCACGGTGCGGATCGACGTGAGCGTGACCGCCTCGGTCGTCGTGGAGGTGTAGGGCTCCGGGAGCAGGTCGTCGCCGGGGTGCTCGTCGGTGTGCGCGATCACGAGCCGCGTCGGGGTGAGGAGCAGCGCGGTCAGGTGGCGGCGTACCTCTTCGTGGTCGAACGTCGTCTCGTGGTGCACGAAGTAGGACAGGACCTCCTCGCCGCCGGCAGCCGAGAAGACGCCGTCGGCGACGACCTCGGGGTAGTAGCCGGTGCGGTGGATCGCCTTGCGGAGGTCGTGGGAGACGTCCGCGTCACGGATGGAGCGGGGCATGACGGCAGTCTGTCACGCCCCGCCGCGGCAGTTCAGTCGGCCGGAGCCCAATCGGCCGGAGCCCAGTCGGCCGGGGCTCAATCGGGGAGGGTGTCCCCGGGCATCGTGCTCAGCCGCCGCACGAACCAGTCCGAGCGCGGGTCCTTCACCGGCTCCACGCGGATGTGGGCACCCAGCACCGTGGCGCTGTCCGCGCCGGCCAGCACCAGCGGCAGCTGGAGGGCCCGCACCTGGGGCAGGTCGTGCTGGAGCTGGGAGACCTGGCGGACCAGCCGCTCGATCTCGGCGACGTCGACGATCTCGCTGCCGCGGTAGCCGAAGAGGAGCGGCGAGGCCTTGATCTCGCGGATCATGTCCTGCGCGTCGTGGTCCGCCAGCGGCGGGATCCGGTAGGTCCGGTCGCCCAGCAGCTCGGTGAGCGGCCCGCTGACACCGAACGAGAGGACGGGCCCGAAGAGCGGGTCCTCCATCGTGTTGATGGTGACCGGGATGCCGGGCGGCGCGTTGCGCTGGACCACGAAGCCGGCCCGGTCGGGGTCGGTGATCAGGTGGTTGAGGGAGGCCCAGGCGCCGGCCATGTCCTCGGGACCGTCGATGTTGCGCCAGACGTGGGCCAGGTCGGGGCGGTCGCGCAGGTGGTCGGCGGTCGCCTTGAGGACGACGTCCCAGCCGAGCGCCTCGGCGGCGGTGGTGGCCTCGTCGAGGGTCTCGACGGCGTAGGTGTCCCACAGGTCGATGCCGTAGGCGCCGAGGAGCCGGTGCTGCTCGACGAAGTCCAGGTCGCGGCCCTCGGGGTGGTTCATCAGCAGCTCGTTGACCAGGTGGCGCGCGTCGTCGCGGTCGTTGCCCACCAGCTCGCCGACGCTCGTCTGCGGCACCCGCACCCACACGGCGTACTCCACGACCCGGGCGAGGGCGCGGACGGCGGCCTCGACGGCGGGGTACGACGGCACGGACCCGCGGCCGGCGCTGGAGCCGGCCACGTCGGGGACCCGCAGCAGCTCCGGGACGCCCTCGGTGCCGAGGAAGGTCGACACGATGGGCTTGTCGGACTGCTCACCGACCGCGGCCAGCACGTTGGCGACCTGCTCACGCGCGCCGGCGACGTTGAGCGGCGGGATGAAGATCGCCACGACCGCGTCGACCTCGGGGTCGTCGATCGCGGCGTCGAGGGCGTCCTCGAAGTCCTCGGCGGTCGCCTCGGCGCCCAGCGCCTCCTGGCGGTTGACCACGAGCCCGACCGAGTTGGCGGCGTCGGCGGCGAGCAGGCCGAGTGCGTCGGAGTTGCCGACGATCGCGACGCGGCGCCCGCGCGGCAGCGGCTGGTGGGCGAGGAGCTGGGCGACGTCGAACATCTCCTCCAGCGACTCGACCTGGATGATCCCGGCCTGGCGGAACATCGCGTCGACCGCCTCGGGCGGGGCGCCGATCTTGCGGACGGCGTGGCCCATCGGGACGCCCTGCGAGCTGCGCCCGGACCGGACGGCCACGATCGGCTTGCGGCGGCTGACCCGGCGGGCGATGCGGGAGAACTTGCGCGGGTTGCCGATCGACTCGAGGTAGAGCAGCACGACCTCGGTGGCGTCGTCCTCCTCCCAGTACTGCAGGAGGTCGTTGCCCGAGACGTCGGCGCGGTTGCCGGCGCTGACGAAGGTGGTGAGGCCGAGGCCGCGGTTCTGGACCTTCTCGAGGATCGCCGAGCCGAGCGCGCCGGACTGGCAGAAGAAGCCGGCACGGCCGCGGGGCGGCATGACCGACGACAGCGACGCGTTGAGCTGGACGTCGGGGTCGGTGTTGATGATGCCGAGGGCGTTGGGGCCGATCAGCCGCAGGCCGTAGGACCGCGAGAGGCCGACCAGCCGGCGCTGGCGCATCCGGCCCTCCTCCCCGGTCTCGGCGAAGCCCGAGGAGATGACGACGAGGCCGTGGACGCCCTTCGCGGCGCAGTCGAGCACGACGTCCTGCACCGACTCGGCCGGCACGGCGACGATCGCGACGTCGACCTCGCCGGGGATCTCCCCGACGGTCTTCCAGGCCGGCATGCCCGAGACCGAGTCGGCGCTCGGGTTGACGACGTGGATCCGGCCGGTGAAGTTGCCCAGCACGAGGTGGCGCACGAGGGCGCGGCCGATGGTGTCCTGGCGGCGGCTGGCGCCGATGATCGCGACCGACTTCGGCGAGAAGAAGCGCTCGATCGAGGCGTACTCCGCGCGGTGCTCGCGCTGCTCCATCACGCCGATGGCGGTGTCGGTCGGGTCGATCCGGAACACCAGCTCCATCACGCCGTCCTCGAAGGCGCTCTTCACCTGGTAGCCGGCGTCCCTGAACGTGTGGATCATCGCCTGGTTGTCCGGCAGCACCTCGGCGACGAACTCCTCGACGCCACGCTCGCGACCGGCCTGGGCGAGGTGCTCGAGCAGCAGCTGGCCGATCCCGCGGCCCTGGTGCCGGTCCTCGACGAGGAAGGCGACCTCGGCGTGGCCGGGGCGGATCGTGTCGAAGCGGCCGACGGCGATCATGTGGCCGGCGACGAGCAGGATCAGCGCGACCCGGTCGCGGTGGTCGACCTGGGTGAACCGGTCGAGGTCGCGCTCGGACAGCTCCGGCATGGGCGAGAAGAAGCGGTAGTACTTCGACTGGTCCGAGACGCGGGCGTAGAAGTCGACCAGCAGCGCCCGGTCCTCGGGCTGCATCGGGCGGATGTGCGCGGTGCGACCGTCGCGCAGCAGCACGTCCGCCTCCCAGTGGCGGGGCGGCGGAGTCGTGGCCACCTCGACAGTGGCGTCCGCTTCGGTCACGGCTGCAATCTATCGGCAAGGATCAGCCACGGTGCGCATACCTCGGCAACGCCCGGCGGACACCGAAGGTCACGGGCCGTCCCCGGCGTGCCCCCGGCTCCTCCGGCAGCCCGGGCAGGGACAATGACGCCCATGGCACGACGTACGACGAAGCAGCCCCTCCCGGACGACTTCGAGGAGCACATCCTCGACACCGACATCCGCGACGAGATGCAGTCGTCGTTCCTGGAGTACGCCTACTCCGTCATCTACTCCCGGGCCCTGCCCGACGCCCGCGACGGCCTCAAGCCGGTCCAGCGCCGCATCCTCTACACGATGGACGACATGTCGCTGCGGCCCGACCGCGGGCACGTGAAGAGCGCCCGCGTCGTCGGCGAGGTCATGGGCCGGCTCCATCCCCACGGCGACGGCGCGATCTACGACGCACTGGTCCGGATGGCGCAGTCGTGGTCGATGCGCCTGCCGACCGTCGACGGCCACGGCAACTTCGGCTCGCCCGACGACTCCCCCGCCGCGATGCGCTACACCGAGTGCCGGATGGCGCCGGCCGCGGTGGCGATGACGGCCTCGATCGACGAGGACACCGTCGACTTCAAGCCCAACTACGACTCGCGGGAGATGGAGCCGGTCGTCCTGCCGGCCGCGATCCCGCACCTGCTCGTCAACGGCTCGGCCGGCATCGCGGTCGGCATGGCCACCAACATCGCCCCGCACAACCTCGTCGAGGTCGTCCAGGCGCTCAAGCACCTCATCACGCACCCGAAGGCCACGACCGACGACCTCATGCGGTTCGTCCCCGGCCCCGACCTGCCCACGGGCGGCAAGATCGTCGGGCTCGACGGCATCAAGGACGCCTACGAGTCCGGTCGCGGCACGTTCAGGATGCGCGCCACGGCCCGCGTCGAGTCGGTCACCGCGCGCCGCAAGGGCATCGTCGTGACCGAGCTCCCCTACGGCGTCGGCACCGAGCGGGTGATGGAGCAGATCAAGAAGCTCGTGCTCGCCAAGAAGCTGCAGGGCATCGCCGACATCAAGGACCTCAGCGACCGCGAGCACGGGCTGCGCCTGGTGATCGAGGTCAAGAACGGCTTCGTGCCCGAGGCGATCCTCGAGCAGCTCTACCGCCAGACCGCGCTCGAGGACTCCTTCGGCATCAACGCCGTCGCCCTGGTCGACGGCCAGCCGCGCACGCTGGGCCTCAAGCAGATGCTCGAGGTCTTCCTCGGCCACCGCTTCGAGGTCGTCCGCCGCCGCTCCACGCACCGTCGCAAGAAGGCCGCGGACCGCCTCCACCTCGTCGACGGCCTGCTCGTCGCGATCCTCGACATCGACGAGGTCATCCAGGTCATCCGCGGCTCCGACAACGCCGCCGCGGCCAAGGAGCGGCTGATCTCGGTCTTCGACCTCTCCGAGGTGCAGGCCGACTACATCCTCGACATGCCGCTGCGCCGGCTCACCAAGTTCTCCAAGATCGAGCTGGAGAAGGAGAAGTCCGAGCTCGAGCGCACGATCGAGTACCTCGACGCGATCCTCGCCGACGAGAAGCTGCTCCGGAAGGTGGTCTCCGACGAGCTCACCGAGGTCGCCAAGGAGCACGGCACCCCGCGCCGCACCGTGCTGCTCGCGTCCGCCGGCACCACCGTCACCGCCGCGAGCGCCACGCCCCTCGAGGTCGCCGACGACCCGTGCTTCGCGCTGCTGTCGTCCAGCGGCCTCCTCGCCCGTACGACGTCCGCGTCCGCGCCCGGGCACGGCGAGGGCCGCGCCAACCACGACGTGGTGACGAGCGCCGTCCGGACGACCGCCCGGGGCGAGGTGGGCGTGCTCACCAACCGCGGCCGCCTGCTGAAGGTCGGCGTCCTCGACATGCCCGAGCTCCCCGACTCCGCCAACGACCCCAACCTCCAGGGCGGCCTGCCGCTCAGCGAGGTCCTCTCGCTCGACAACGGCGAGCGCGCCCTCGCGCTGACCTCGCTCCCGACCGACGGCCCCGGCCTCGCTCTCGGCACCCGCGACGGCATCGTCAAGCGGGTCAACCCCGAGGTCCTGGGCCGCGACGAGTGGGAGGTCATCGGCCTCAAGGACGGCGACGAGGTCGTCGGGGCCGTGGAGCTCACGACCGGCGAGGAGGAGCTCTGCTTCATCTCGACCGACGCCCAGCTCCTCCACTTCGGGGCCTCCGGCGTGCGCCCGCAGGGCCGCGCCGGCGGCGGCATGGCCGGCATCAAGCTCGGCGCCGGCCAGACGGTCGCCTTCTTCGGTGCGTTCGACCCGGCCGACGCCGTCGTCGTCACCGCGTCCGGCTCGTCCACCGCCCTGCCCGGCACGGAGGCCGGTGCGGTGAAGGTGACGCCGTTCAGCGAGTACCCCGGCAAGGGCCGCGCCACCGGTGGCGTCCGCAGCCACCGCTTCCTCAAGGGCGAGGACACGCTCGTCGCCGCCTGGGCCGGGCCCGGTCCGGCCCGCGCCTCGGCGTCGAGCGGCGCGCCCATCGACCTCCCCGCGGCCGACGGGCGACGGGACGGCTCCGGCGTACCCGCCCCGCAGCCGATCGCCGCCATCGCCTCCCCGGTCGCCGCCCAGGTCGCCACCCAGGCTGCCAACCAGGCCGGGGGCAGCGCCGCGGCCCCGTCCGTCGAGGAGCCCGGTGACGCGACCCTCCCTGTGGAAGGCTGACGCCATGTCCCGCCGCCTGCACACCCGACAGAGGGGCCTCGCCGTGGCCACCTCCGCACTCCTGCTCGCCCTCCCGACGCTGGCCGCCTGCTCCGGCAGCGACTCGCCGGCCGAGGAGGGGAAGTCGCCCGAGGACGTGCTCGCCGAGGCGTCGGCCACGCTGGCCGGGACGACCGGCGTCGAGCTGACGCTGGCGACGGGAGCCCTCCCCGATGGCGTCTCGGGCATCGCCAACGCGACCGGCACGATCACCGACGCGCCGGCCTTCGAGGGCACCATCTCGGTGGTCTTCGCCGGCCAGAACGTCGACGTGCCCGTCATCGCCGTCGACGACACGGTCTATGCCCAGCTGCCGTTCACGCCGGGCTGGAACAAGGTCAACCCCCAGGAGTACGGCGCCCCCGACCCGTCCCAGCTCATCGGCGAGGACGGGTTCCCGGGCCTGCTGACGCTCACCGAGTCGCCCGAGGTCGGCGAGAGCGTGCGCGGCGGCGCGGACAACAAGGAGGTCCTCACGACCTACTCGGGCACCGTCCCCGGTGACGCGATGGACGCGGTGATCCCGTCCTCGGCCGGGGACTCGTTCGACGTGGAGTGGCAGGTCACCGACGACGGCGAGCTCCGCAAGGCCACCATGACGGGTGTCTTCTACCCCCACACCGACCCGATGACCTACACCGTCGACTTCGCCGACTACGGCACCGAGAAGGACATCACCGCCCCGTGAGCCAGCGCCTGCTGCTCGCCCTCGCGGCGGTCGCGGTCGCCTTCGCCGCCGCCGACACCTACGTCGTCGTGCTGGCGCTGCCCGACATGATGACCGGCGTCGGGGTGCCGATCGACCAGCTCCAGCGGGCCGCGCCGATCGTCAGCGGCTTCCTCCTGGGCTACGTCGCGATGCTCCCCCTCATCGGCCGGATCGCCGACCTCCGCGGCCGGGTCCCGGTGCTGGTGATGGCCCTCGTGCTGTTCGCGCTCGGGTCGCTCGTGACCACGCTCGCCTACGACATGCCGAGCATCGTCGCCGGCCGATTCCTCCAGGGCGTCGGCGGCGGCGGGCTGGTGCCGGCCACCCTCGCGCTGGTGGCCGACCTCTACCCCGTCGAGCGGCGCGGCGTGCCGCTGGGCGTCGTCTCCGCGGTCCAGGAGATCGGGTCGGTCCTCGGGCCGCTCTTCGGTGCCGCGGTGCTCGCCGTCTCCGACTGGCGCGCGATCTTCGCGATCAACCTCGCCGTCGGGCTGGTGCTCGCCGCCGCCATCCGGGCCGTGGCCCCCCGCGGCTCCGCGCGGCGGCGCAGGATCCCCGACCTCGTCGGCATGCTCCTCGCGCTGGTCGCCCTCGTCGCCGGCGGCATCGTGTTCGTCCGGCCGCCGGGGCTGATGCGCGACCTCACGTGGGGCCAGCTCTTCATCCCGTTCGCGGGCGACGGCCGGTGGCTCACCCCGATCGGCGCGACCGCGATCGCTGCGCTCGTGCTGCTCCTCGCGTGGAGCTGGTTCGCGCCCCGGCCGCTGCTCGACCTGCGCGGCTGGGGTCGCGTGCTCGTCGACGCCGACCTGGTCGGCGCGCTGCTCCTCGCGCTCGCCCTCGGTGGCGTGATCCTGGCCTTCGCCACGGCCGATCCCAAGATCGAGGTGTTCTCCCCGCGCGGTCGCTGGTACCTCCTCGGCGCGTTCGTCGCGGCGGTGGCCTTCACCTGGCACGTACGCCGCGCCGCCACCCCGCTCGTGCCCCGCGGCGCCCTGCGTCGTACGCCGGCGTGGGGCGCGTTGCTGGTCAGCTTCTTCGTGGGTGCCGCGCTGATCGCCGCGCTCATCGACATCCCGCTCTTCGCCCGCACCACCGTCTACCCCGACGACCAGCTGCCCGCGGCCCTCGTCCTGGTGCGCTTCCTGCTCGCCCTGCCGGTGGGTGCCGTGCTGGGCGGCTACCTCATCCGCGCCGTCTCCCCCGGCGTCGTCACGGCGGTCGGGATGCTGATGGCGGCGGCCGGCTTCGTGCTGATGACCCGGTGGGGACTGACCACGATCGAGGAGCCGGTCGCCAACGTCGCACTGGTCGTCGGCGGCCTCGGTTTCGGCCTGGCCCTCGCGCCGGTCAACGCGGCCCTGCTCGCCTCGACCGACGACGACTCCCACGGCGTCGCCAGCGCCTTCGTGGTCGTCGCCCGGATGGTCGGGATGCTCGTCGGCATCTCGGCCCTCACCACGATCGGCCTGCGCCGCTACTACTCCGAGCAGCTCGCGATCCCGCCGGTGCAGGAAGTCTGCGACGGCAAGAGCCGCTGCAAGGAGTTCTCCGACCTCCTCCGGGTCGCCGGGATCGCGCAGGAGCACGCCGTCTTCTGGGGAGCCGCCGGGTGCGCGGTCGTCGCCGCCGTCCTCGCGCTCGTGCTCTTCCGCCAGGTGGGCCCGACCCGGCTCAGCGTGCGCGACGCGATGGGATCCGCTGGCTGAGCGGAGCCTCCTGCGGCCACCCGGAGGCGCTAGCCTGCGTCCCGTGAGCGACTTCGACGACCTCCTCCAGGCCAACCGCGAGTTCGCGGACTCCTTCGACCTCGGCGGCTTCGACGGCAAGGCGCACGCCGGTGTCGGCCTGATCACCTGCATGGACTCGCGCATCGACCCCCTGCGCATGCTCGGCCTGAAGTACGGCGACGCGAAGATCTTCCGCAACCCCGGCGGCCGGGTCACCCCCCAGGCGCTCGAGGCGCTCGTGCTCGGCGTGCACCTGCTCAACGTCCAGCGGATCCTCGTGGTCCCCCACACCCGCTGCGCCATGGCCTCGGCCTCCGAGGCCGAGCTCCGCGTGCGGGTCGGCGAGTCCGCCGGGGTCGACGCCAGCTGGGCGTCGTTCGGCGTCGTGACCGACCAGCTCGACCAGCTGCGCCAGGACGTCGCCAAGGTCCGCACGCACCCGCTCATCGGCGACCGCGTCAAGGTCGGTGGCTTCGTCTACGACGTCGACACCGGGCTCATGACCCAGCACGTGTGACAGCTAGGCGTCCAGGGACTCCACGTCGACCTCGTAGGCCCCCTGGACGATGAACTCCTTGCGGGGAGCGACGTCGGAGCCCATCAGCAGGTCGAAGACGCGCGCAGCCTCGTCGACGTCGTCGATCGTCAGCTTGCGGAGCGTGCGGTGGCGCGGGTCCATCGTGGTCTCGGCCAGCTGGTCGGCGTCCATCTCGCCGAGGCCCTTGTAGCGCTGGACCGGCTCCTTCCAGCGCACGTTCTTCCGCTTCAGGTCGGCGAGCCGGCGCTGCAGCTCGGCGTCGGAGTAGGTGTAGATGTACTTGTCCATCCCCTTCTTCGGGTTGGACAGCTCGATGCGGTGCAGCGGCGGGACGGCCGAGTAGAGCCGCCCGTCGCGCACGAGCTCGGGCATGTACTTGAAGAACAGCGTCGCGAGCAGGCAGCGGATGTGGGCGCCGTCGGAGTCGGCGTCGGCCATCAGGATGATCCGGCCGTAGCGCGCCGCCTCGAGGTCGAACGTACGTCCCGAGCCGGCCCCGACGACCTGGATGATCGAGGCGCACTCGGTGTTCTTCAGCATGTCGCCGACGGTGGCCTTCTGGACGTTGAGGATCTTGCCGCGGATCGGCAGCAGCGCCTGGAACTCGCTGCTCCGCGCCGCCTTCGCGGTCCCCATGGCCGAGTCGCCCTCGACGATGAAGAGCTCGGTGCGCTCGGTGTCGGTGCTGCGGCAGTCGAAGAGCTTGGCCGGCAGCGCGGACGACTCGAGCGCGTTCTTGCGGCGCTGGTTCTCCTTGTGCTGGCGGGCCGCGAGCCGGGTCTTGGACGCGCCGGCGACCTTCTCCATCAGCAGCTTGGCCTGCGCCTTCTCGAGCCGCTTGGTCGAGGTCAGGAACGCCTTGAGCTCGCCGGCCACGACCTTGCGCACCACGCCGCGGGCGGCCGGGGTGCCGAGAATCTCCTTGGTCTGGCCCTCGAACTGCGGCTCGGCCAGGCGCACGGTCACGACCGCGGTGAGGCCCTCGAGCACGTCGTCCTTGATGACGTCGGTGTCGGCGGCCTTGAGCACCTTGGCGCCGCGCATGGCGTCGTTGAAGGTCTTGGTCAGCGCTGCCTCGAAGCCGCCGACGTGGGTCCCGCCCTTCGGCGTCGCGATCACGTTGACGAACGAGCGCACCTCGGTGTCGTAGGCCGTGTCCCACCGCACCGCGACGTCGACGGTCAGCTCGCGCTCGACCTCCTGGGGGGTCATGTGGCCCTTGTCGTCGAGCAGCGGCACGGTCTCGGTGAAGGTGTCGGTGCCCTGGAGCCGCAGGATGTCGGTGACCGGCTCGCCGTGGGAGAGGAACTCGACGAACTCGGCGATGCCGCCGTCGTGGCGGAACTTCTCCTCGACCATCTCGGTCGAGCGCTGGTCGCGGATGACGAGCTCGAGGCCCGGGACGATGTAGGACGTCTGGCGGGCGCGGCCGATCAGGCCGTCCATCTCGAAGCGGGCGTCCTTGGTGAAGATCTGGCGGTCGGGCCAGAAGCGGATCCGGGTGCCGGTCCTTCCCTTGGCGACGCGCTTGCCCTTGCGGGTGAGGCCGGACTGCGGGGTGAACGGGGCGGTCGGGCCGTCGCCGTCGAAGACGCCGGGCACGCCGCGCTGGAACGAGAGACCCTGCTGGGTCGGCGCACGGTCGACGTCGATGTCCATCCGCGACGAGAGGGCGTTGACGACCGACAGGCCGACACCGTGGAGGCCACCGGTCGCGACGTAGGACCCGCCGCCGAACTTGCCGCCCGCGTGCAGCTTGGTCGCCACGACCTCGACGCCGGAGAGTCCTGTCTTGGGCTCCTTGTCGGTCGGGATGCCGCGCCCGTCGTCGTAGACCTCGACCGAGCCGTCGTCGTGCAGCGTCACCTCCACGCGGTGCGCGACGCCGGCCAGGGCCTCGTCCACGCCGTTGTCGATGATCTCCCACAGGCAGTGCATCAGGCCGCGTGTGTCGGTGGAGCCGATGTACATGCCCGGCCGCTTGCGGACCGCGTCGAGGCCCTCGAGGACCAGCAGGTGCGCTGCGTTGTAGGTGTTGTCTGCGGGTGCTGCCACGGAGGTCCTGTCGTACGTGAAATCTGCCGGGGTCGGGTGCTACGAACCACTCTCGTGGAACGCCTCGACACTACCTGCGACACGCCGTACGACGACGGAGGCACGCCTGCCTCGGGTCGGGCTGCGGCCGGTCTAGCGTGGGCGTCCTCGACGGGTGCTGCTCGGCAACAGTTCGTCCACGGATGCGGACAACACCAGCGAGGACGAGTGTGACGTGATTGACTTGAGGAGTTCTCGAGCTTGAAACGCCAGCGGGGAATCTTTGCCCCACTGGCTACGTTGGGCCAGACACCGATGAACAGAAATGAGGCTGACGTGACCACTGCCACCGCACCCACCCAGGCCGTCCTGACGGCCGGTGACCGCTGCGACCGCTGCGGCGCCCAGGCCTACCTCCGCGTGGAGCTCCAGTCGGGTGGTGAGCTGCTCTTCTGCGCCCACCACGCCCGCGAGCACGGCGAGAAGCTTCGCGAGGTCGCGGCGACCGTCCACGACGAGACCCACAAGCTCGAGACCCCGACCACCCCGGTCGCGGACGACGAGGCCTGAGCAGCACCCCGCACCCCTACTTCCAGCAACGGCCCCGGAGTGATCTCCGGGGCCGTTCTGCGTGCGCGGGGCGAGCGAGGCCTGCTCAGCGGGCCATCCCGGCGGCGAGGACCTTCAGGAGCGGCTCGATCTCGCTCACCGGCTGCTCGGCGCCGTCGGCCACCGTGGCCACGCCGCCCACCAGGCGGCACACGTCCTCGGGGGTGATGCCCTCGCGCAGGACGCCCTCCTCGTGGAGGCGGTCGGTGACGCGGCTGGTCGCGTCGCGCAGCACCTTGCACTTGGGCGCGATGGGCGAGTCGGGCTGCACCATCGCGGCGGTGATCTTGGCCGCACCACCCTTGTGGAGGCTGATCAGCTCGGCGTAGGTCAGCAACCACTGGTCGAGCAGCTCGCGCGGCGGGCCCTCGAAGGCGAGGACCTTCTCGGTGGCCTCCTCGACCCGGTCGACCCACACCTGCATGACCGCGTTGACCAGGTCCTCGCGCGACGGGAAGTGCCGGTAGAGGGTGCCGGCCCCGACGCCCGCGCGCTTGGCGACGAGGTCGAGCGAGGCGTTGTAGCCCTGCTCCCGGAAGACCTCGCGGGCGCTCTCCACGATCAGGTCGCGGTTGCGCTTGGCATCGGCTCGCACGGTCACTCCTCTTGCTAAACGGAGACAGTCTCCGTATTGTTCTCGAAAGCGGAGAACTTCTCCGCCTACAGTACACCGGCCCCACGGGGTCAGAACAGGACCGATCCACCGTGACCATCCGTTCCCGCTCCGCCGCCTCGTCCACGGCACTGCCCGACGAGCTGCCGCCCGACGCCACCCGTGTCGCCACCGGCATCGCCATCGTCCTGGTCGCCCAGCTCATGCTCGTGCTGGACGCGACCGTCGTGAACGTCGCGCTCCCCCGCATCGACGCCGACCTCGGCTTCGGTCCCGCCGCGCTGTCGTGGGTGCTCAACGCCTACGCCCTCGCGTTCGGCGGCCTGCTGCTCCTCGGCGGCCGGCTCGGCGACGTCCGCGGCCGTCGTCGCCTCTTCCTCGTCGGCCTCGGCGTCTTCACCTTCGCCTCCCTCCTGGGCGGCCTCGCCCAGTCACCCACCCAGCTCGTGCTCGCCCGCGCGGCCCAGGGCATCGGTGCCGCGATGGCTGCACCCAGCGTGCTGGCCCTGCTGACCACCAACGCCCCCGACGAGGCCGCTCGCAACCGCGCACTCGCGCTGTTCGGAGCAGTCTCGTCCGGTGGCGCCTCCATCGGCCTGGTGCTCGGCGGGCTCCTCACCGACGTCGCCTCGTGGCGCTGGACGCTCTTCATCAACGTCCCGATCGGCCTCGCCGTGCTGCTCCTCACCCCGCGCTTCGTCCACGAGACCCCGCGTCGCGAGGGCCGCTTCGACGTGGTCGGAGCGCTCACGTCGACCGTCGGCGCCGTCTCGGTCGTCTGGGCACTCGTCGGTGCGCCCGAGCACGGCTGGCTCTCCGCCCGCACGCTCGGCATGCTCCTCGTCGGCGCGCTGAGCCTCGCCCTGCTCGTCCGCACCGAGCGCCGCCACCCGCACCCGCTCATCCGGCCCAGCCTCCTCGCCGACCGGCGTCGGGTCGCTGCCCTGGTCGTCATGGGCTTCGTGATCGCGGGCCAGCTCTCGATGTTCTTCCTCACCGTGCAGTACACCCAGCGCGCCCTCGGCATGGGACCGCTCGCGACCGGCTTCGCGTTCCTGCCGTTCAGCATCGGGATCTTCACGATGTCGCGACTCACGCCATCGCTGCTCGCCCGCCACGGCGCGGGCCGGCTGATCCCGGTCGGCGCGGCGCTGCTGCTCACCGGCTTCGTCCTGCTGAGCCGGGTCAGCGAGTCCTCGACTTACGTCGCCGGCGTCCTGCCCTCGATGATCCTGTCCGGCATCGGTGGTGCCCTGGTCTTCATGCCGGTCACCGCCACCGTGCTGTCCGGCGTGGAGCACGAGCACGCGGGCTCCGCCTCGGGCCTGCTCCAGACCGTGCAGCAGCTCGGCGCGGCCGTGGGCGTCGCGATCGTCGCGTCGGTCTACGCGGTCGGCGCGGAGCCCGAGAGCTTCGTCCCCGGGGCGCGCGCGGCCTACCTCACGAGCGCGACGTTCGCCGCGATCGCCCTCGTGGTCGCGCTCGCGACGCTGGCCCGGATCCGTCGCGGCGCAGCGCCGGCTCCCGAGGTCGAGGACGAGCGGGTGCCCGTGCCCGACCTGGCCGCCTGAGTCAGCTGCCTGATCTCGCGGCCTGGCCGAGCAGGCGGTGCCGGCCGGGACGTCGATAGGTTCACCTCGTGACCACACTCGACGTCCTGGTCGGCATCGCCATCGCCATCGGCATCGCCGGCATCATCGTGCCGGTGCTGCCGGGCACGCTGCTCGTCCTGGGCGCGATCCTGGTGTGGGCCGTCCAGGTCGGGACGACGACCGGCTGGGTGGTGTTCGCCGTCGCGACCGTGCTGCTCGCGGCGGGCACCGTGGTGAAGTACCTCGTCCCGGGGCGGCGGCTCAAGGCCTCCGGCGTCCCGAACCGCACGCTCCTCGTCGGCGCGCTGCTCGCCTTCGTCGGCTTCTTCGTGGTTCCGGTCGTCGGCATGTTCATCGGCTTCGTGCTCGGCGTCTACGTCGCCGAGCGCGCCCGCGTCGGCGGTGCGCAGGCGTGGCCCTCCACCGTGGGCGCGCTGAAGGCGGTCGGCGTCTCGATCCTCATCGAGCTCGTGGCCGCCTTCCTGGCCGCGGTGACCTGGGCCGTCGGCGTGGCGACCACCTGATGGCCGGCTGATGGCAGTCCTGCTCTCCCTCGTGGCCGCGCTCGCCTACGGGCTCTCGGACTTCGTCGGCGGCCTCACCTCGCGCCGTACGTCGGCCTGGCCGGTCGCCTTCGTGGGCACCGCGTCGTCGTTCGTGGGCGCCGTCGTCCTGGTCCTGCTCACCGGGGGCGACCCGACCGCGGCCGACCTCTGGTGGGGTGCGCTCGCGGGCGTCGGGTCGGGCGCGGGCGGCGCGTTCCTCTACCGCGGCCTGGCGGCCGGCCGGATGGGTGTCGTCGCGCCGATCTCGGCCGTGGGCGCGGCGCTGCTGCCGGTCGCCGTCGGGGTCGCGACCGGCGAGCGACCCGCGCTCCTCGTGTGGCTGGGGATCCTGGCGGCGGTGCCGGGCATCTGGCTGGTGAGCCGCGAGCCCGGCGGCTCCGGTGACCTCGCGGCCGGGATCGTCGACGGCGTGCTGGCAGGTCTCGGCTTCGGCCTGCTCTTCGCGGCGATGGGCCAGGTGCCCGAGTCCGCCGGCTTCGCCCCGCTCGCGGTCGCGCAGGCGGTCGGGACGGTCTGCGTGGCCGTGACGGCGACAGCGCTCGGCGGCCGCTGGGTCCCGGGCGAGCGGTCGCAGGCGTGGGGTGTCGTCGCGGGCCTGCTCGCGACGGCGGCCGCGGTCGCCTTCCTCCTCGCCACCCAGACCGGGCTGCTCACCATCGCCTCGGTGGTCACCTCGCTCTACCCCGCGATCACGATCGCCCTCGCAGCCGCCCTGCTGCGTGAGCGGATCCACGGCCCGCAGGGGCTCGGGCTGCTCCTGTGCGGCGTGGCCGTGTCGCTCGTCGCTGCTGCCTGAGCAGGTGCGGAGGCGGCGTCAGGCCGGGAGGCCGGACACGATCGGCAGGCTCCAGCGGTGCCGCTTGGGCGCCCAGTCGACGACCGGGTGCGACCCGTCGGCACGGTCGCCCATCTTCACCGACACCCGCACGGACGTGGCGTCGTCGAAGCACTCGCGGCTGATCACGGCACGGAAGACGTCGTTGCCCCACTTCGGACGGGCGTGGTAGTCACAGCTGACCCGCTCGTCGATCGCGTGCCAGCCCTTCGCCTCGGTGAGGACGTAGTCGGTGCCGTCACCGAGGCCGCTGCTGAGGACGTACTCGGCCCCCTTCGCGTCGGGGTCGGTGTCGATGAACACCGAGACCCCTGCCGCGCTCGACCGCATCAGCTCCGCGAACCGCACCTTCACCAGCAGCTTGGCGTTGCCGTAGTCGGCCTCGAGCCCGGTGATGTCGGTCAGCGAGGCGCTGGCGTCGGCCGGGTCGTCGATGCTGTAGACCTCCGCGTGCGCCGCCGGGGCTGCGACCAGGGCAGCCAGCGCGATCGTCGCGCCGACGGTGAGTGCGGTCCGAGATCTCATGGGGTCGAGTGTCGCACCCTGCACCCCCACCGCTCCACCCACGTAGGGGCGATCCCCTCCACGTCCGGTGGCACGATGGCAGCATGAGGGGGGTCGCCAGGTCGCGGGCACGACGCCCGATCCGGGCTGCGCTCCTCCTCGCGGGCCTCCTGACCACCTCCGCCTGCTCCGCGCCGGACGAGCCCGCCGCCACCGCGCCCCGCAGCGAGGCGCCGACCACGACCGCCACGCCCTCCACGGCTCCGTCGGAGGAGCCGGCCGCCGCGTCTCCGCCCCGGCCGATGACCATCGCCCTCGCCGGGGACGTCCACTTCGAGGGCGCGCTGCGCGAGCGCCTGCGTGCACCCGCGAGCGCGCTCACACCGGCCTCGACGGCGCTCCGGGCGGCCGACCTGGCCATCGTCAACCTGGAGACCTCGATCGGCTCCGGTGGTGCTCCCGACCCGGCCAAGCGGTTCACGTTCTCCGCCGGGCCCGCCGCCCTCACCGCGCTGGCCGCGGCCGGGGTCGACGTCGCCACGATGGCCAACAACCACGCCCTCGACCACGGTCGCGACCGGCTCCCGAGCACGTTCCGCGCGATCTCCGCCGCGCGGCGTGCCGACCCGTCGCTCGAGGTCATCGGCATCGGCCAGGACGCCGATGAGGCCTTCCGGCCGGCCGTCATCGAGGTCGACGGCACGAGTGTCGCCACGGTCACGGCCTCCCTCGCCGACCAGGACCCGACCGCCGACCCGACCGGCGCGTGGGCCGCCACGGACGCCTCCGCCGGGATCGCCGACGCCATCGACCCGGCGCGCCTGCTGGCAGCCGTGCGACGGGCCGACCGCGCGGCGGACGTCGTGGTGGCCTACCTCCACTGGGGCGTCCAGGGCGACAGGTGCCCGAGCGAGGACCAGCGCACCCTCGCCCGCCGGCTGGTCGGAGCCGGTGCCGACGTCGTCGCGGGCACCCACGCCCACCGGCTCCAGGGCGACGGCCGCCTCGGCCCGGGCTACGTGGCCTACGGCCTGGGCAACTTCGCGTGGTACTCCCCCGGACCCACCGGGGTCCTCACCCTCACCGTGCGCCCACCGGCCGAGTCCGCCGGCCGGGCCCGCGTCACCGCCTCGCAGTGGTGGCCAGCGGAGATCGGCGCGGACGGTCTCGCCTCGCAGGTGCGCGGGTCGGCTGCCGACGCCTTCGACGCGGAGCGTGCCGCGCTCCGCACCTGCGCCGGGCTCGGCGGGGGCTAGGCCCTCGGCGCGAGCCACGCCAGCACGACCCGGCCCACCCGCTCGAGCTGGGCCCGCTCGACGACGGACGGCACGTCTCCCGGGGAGTGGTAGCCCGCGTAGGGCGTGGAGCCGAGCCGGGCCGCCGGCAGCCCCGCCCGCACGAACGACCAGTGGTCGCTGCTCCTCTCGCGGACCTCGGCCACGGTCGGCACGCCCGCACCGCGCGCGGCGGCGAGGAGCGCCCGGTGGACCGGGTCGGGCTCCGACGCCGACTCCCTCGCCGACCCGACGGGCACCACGCTGCCCACGCCGACGCGGTCCAGCGAGACCATCCCCCGCACGGCCCCGCGCTCGGCTCGCGTGAGGGAGGCGACGTAGTGCCGCGAGCCGAAGTGGTGCAGCGCGTCGCCTGCTCCGCGCGGCTCCTCGGCACCGAAGGCGACGAGGACGACCGGGAGGCGCGTACGCCGCTCCGCGATCGCCTCGGCGACCGCGAGCAGCACACCGACGCCCGACGCGTTGTCCTCCGCACCGGGCGCCCCCGACACCGTGTCGAGGTGGGCGCCGACGACCAGGTGCGGTTCCGCGGCGTCGAAGCCGGGTGGCGCGGCGACCACGTTGGCGGACCGGCCGGCCGCGAGCGACGCACCCTGCCACGACACCCCGGCAGGTACGTCGACGCGCTGGCGGGAGACGTCGTACCCCAGTGCCGTGAAGCGGTCGTCGACCCACGCGACGGCCTCGCGGAACGCCGGGCTGGTCCCCTCACGAGGGCCGATGCGGCCCGCGAGGTGCCGGACCACGGCCGGGGCCGTCGCCGCGTCGAGGTCGTCGGGAGCGACCGGCTCTGCCGTCGGCGGCGGGCTGGGCGTCGACGTCTGCGACGGGGTCGCACTCGGGGACCGACTCGGGGGTGACGAGGACGACGACGGCTGTGACGACAGCGCGCCGGGCGACGGCACCGGTGCTCCGTCGTCGGTGCAGCCGCCGACTGCCAGCAGGGCGGGCGTCAGGGCGAGCGCGAGGCGCTGCCGTCCGGACCTCGGGTCGGACGTCGGCCGGCGGCTCATGCGTCCACACTGCCAGCCACTTCCTGATCGCGTCCGTTTTGAGGTTAGCCTTCCCTTACTCCTGTCCGGAAAGGGACGACACATGACCAGCAGATTCCGCGCCGCGGCCCTCGTCGCCGCCTCGCTCGCCCTCCCCCTCAGCGCCTGCGCCGACCCCTCGGAGGCCGAGCCCGAGACCGCCGCCGATGCGCCGAGCGGTCCCTGGAGCTTCACCGACGGCTCCGGCGAGGAGGTCGCGCTCGACGAGACCCCGACCCGGATCATCGCCCACGGCGCCGCAGCCCGGGCGCTGATGTCGTTCGGGATCAGGCCCGTCGCCATCTACGCCGACGAGTCGGTCGAGACCGACCCCAACCTGCGCGACCTCGACCTCGACGGCATCGAGATCCTGGGCGAGGAGTGGGGCAAGATCGACGTCGAGAAGGCCGCCTCGCTGCGCCCCGACCTCATCGTCGCCGACTGGTGGCCCGCCGAGGAAGCGCACTCGGGTGTCGAGGAGGGCGTCGAGGCCAAGAGCAAGAAGATCGCCGAGCTCGCGCCGATGGTCGGCGCGACGCAGGGCGACTCGATCCTCACCCTCGCCGAGACCTACGAGGACCTCGCCGAGAGCCTCGGCGCCGACGTCGACGACCCCGCGATCGCCGCCGACAAGGAGCGCTTCGAGGAGGTGCGCGCGGAGTTCGAGGAGGTCGCGACGTCCCGCGACGACCTCAGCGTCTACGCGATGTCGCCCTACGAGGACCAGGTCTACGTCGCGAACCCGGAGTACGCCCCCGAGCTGCTCGACTTCATCGCGTGGGGCCTCGACCTGAAGGCGCCCGACTCCCCCGACGCCGACTTCCCCTACTGGGAGACGCTGAGCATGGAGAACGCGGACAAGTACCAGCCCGACCTGATCCTCTGGGACGACCGCGATGACCTCGACAACGTCGGCGAGCTCAACGCCGACTACGGCAGGACCCAGCCGACCTGGTTCTCCGTCAAGGCCGCCGAGGCCGGCGCGGTGGCGTCGTGGCCGGCGTTCTGGCTGCACACCTACGGTGACTACGCCACGCAGCTCGAGGAGCTCACCGACGCGATCCGCGACGCCGACGGCGCCGTCGGCGACTGAAGGGCCCGGGAGTGTCGACCGACTCCTCACGGCGGGCCCCGCTCCTCGGAGCGGGGCTCGTCGGGCTCCTCGTCCTGATCGTCGTGCTGGCGTTCGTCAGCCTGACGCAGGGGTCGCGCGACATCGCGTTCGCGGACGCCATGCACGCCCTGCTGACCCTCCGGTCGGGCGACACCATGGACGGCACGGTGACCCTGGAGCTGCGGGTGCCCCGCACCATCCTCGGTGTCGTCGTCGGAGCTGCGCTCGGCCTGTCCGGCGCCGTGCTCCAGGGCGTCACCCGCAACCCGCTCGCCGACCCGGGCATCATGGGCATCACCTCCGGAGCCGCACTCTTCGTGGTCGTCGCGATCGCCTGGCTCGGCATCACCGACGTCCAGGGCTACGTGTGGTTCGGCATGGCCGGAGCCCTCGTCGCCACCGTGGTCGTCTACACGATCGCCTCCTTCGGCCGCGAAGGGGCGACCCCGGTCAAGCTCGCGCTCGCCGGCGTGGCCGTCACCGCGGGCTTCGGGTCGGTGACGAGCGCGGTGATGGTGACCCGCACGGACGTGCTCGACCAGATCCGGTTCTGGCAGGTCGGGTCGCTGGCGGGTCGCTACGAGCCCGTCGTGCTCGGTGTCGCGCCGTTCCTCGCGGTCGGCATCGTCGCGGCGCTCGCCTGCGGTCGTACCCTCAACGGACTCGCGCTCGGCGAGGACACCGCGCGCGGCCTGGGCATCGACGTACGACGCGCCCGCTGGGCGACCTTCGCCGTGGTGACGCTGCTCGCCGGCGCGGCCACGGCGGCATGCGGTCCGATCGTCTTCGTGGGACTGGTCATCCCCCACGTCGCGCGCTTCGTGTGCGGGCCGGACTACCGATGGATCCTCCCCTACTCCCTCGCCCTCGGCCCGATCGTCCTGCTCGTCGCCGACATCGTGGGCCGCGTGATCGCCCGTCCCGGCGAGGTCCAGGTCGGCGTGCTCCTGTGCGTGCTGGGCGCGCCCGTCTTCATCGCGGTCGTGCGATGGGGAAGGCTGGCCGAGCTGTGAGCGCGCACACCGACACCCCCACGCGCCAGCAGGCCGGGCAGCCCTCGACCCTCGACGCCCTGCGTGCCGTACGACGATCACGCTGGCGCCGCGGCCTGCTGGTCACCGCCGCCCTCGGCCTGCTCGCCCTCGGCCTGTTCGTCGTGACCCTGGTCGTCGGGAGCTTCCGGCTCAGCCTCGCCGAGGTGTTCGGCTCGGTCACCCACCTCGTCGACGACGCCGCGGTGGACTTCATCGTGCGCGACCTCCGGCTGCCGGTCGCGGTGTCCGCACTGTGCGTCGGTGCGGCCCTCGGCGCCTCCGGCACGATCTTCCAGCAGCTGCTGCGCAACCCCCTCGCCTCGCCCGACTTCGTGGGCGTCTCGGCGGGCGCCTCGGTCGCCGCGGTTGCGGGGATCGTGCTCTTCAACGCCAGCAGCCTCACCACCTGCCTGCTGGCGCTGGGCGGAGCCGTCGCCGGCTCGCTGATGATGTACCTCCTCGCCTGGCGCGACGGCGTCAGCGGCTACCGCTTCATCCTGATCGGCATCGGGGTGGCCGCGACCTTCGAGGGGATCACCGGCTACCTCCTGACCCGGGCCACCGTCTTCGACGCCCGCGAGGCGATCCACTGGCTCACCGGCACGGTCGGACGCGCGGACGACGCGCAGCAGTACACCCTCGCCGCGGCACTCGTCGTGCTCCTCCCGATCGCCGTGGCACTCCAGCGCCAGCTGCGCCTGCTCGAGCTCGGCGACGACACTGCTCGCGGGCTCGGCGGCCGCACCGAGCTCGCCAAGGTCGGTCTGATCGGCCTCGCGGTGCTCCTCGTCGCGCTCGCCACCGCTGTCGCCGGCCCGATCGCGTTCGTCGCGCTCGTCGCTGGACCTGTTGCGCAGCGGCTGCTCGGGCCCGCCGCGGGCGGCGTTCTCCCAGCCGCGCTGGTCGGCGCCGCGCTCCTGCTCGGCGCTGACCTCGTCGCGACCCAGCTCCTGCCGGTGGCCCTGCCCACCGGTGTCGTCACCGGCGCGCTCGGCGCGCCCTACCTCGTGTGGCTGCTCGCCACCGCCAACCGGGAAGGACAGGGCGGATGACCAGGCTCGCCGCGACAGGACTCACCCTCGGCTACGACGACCGCGTCGTCGTCGACGCGCTCGACGTCGAGATCCTCGAGGGCCGGGTGACCACCATCGTCGGCGCCAACGCCTGCGGGAAGTCGACCCTGCTGCGCGGGCTGGCCCGCCTGCTGAAGCCGCGCGCGGGCACGGTGCTCCTCGACGACCGCCCGCTCGACGTCCTCTCCACGCTCGAGGTCGCCCAGGTGCTCGGGGTGCTCCCCCAGACCCCCGTGGCACCCGACGGCATCACGGTCGGCGACCTCGTGGGGCGCGGCCGGCACCCGCACCAGGGCTGGTTCCGTCGCTGGACGGAGGCGGACGAGACGGCGGTGGCCGACGCGCTCGATGCGACCGGCACCGAGGACCTCGTCGCCCGGCCGCTGCGCGAGCTCTCCGGCGGCCAGCGCCAGCGCGTGTGGGTGGCGATGGCCCTGGCCCAGCAGACCGACGTGCTGCTGCTCGACGAGCCGACGACCTACCTCGACCTCAACCACCAGGTCGAGCTGCTGCGCCTGCTCCGCGAGCTCAACCACCGCAGCGGCAAGACGATCGTCGTCGTGCTCCACGAGCTCAACCTCGCCGCGCGCTTCTCCGACCACATGGTCGCCATGGCCGACGGCCGCATCGTCGCGCAGGGAGCGCCCGGCGAGGTCGTGACCGCCGACCTCGTCCGCGACGTCTTCGGGCTCGACTGTCTCGTCGTGCCGGACCCGGTCGCCGGAAGCCCGCTCGTCGTGCCGCTCTGACCGTCCGACCCCTCTGACCGTCCGACTGCTAAGCCAGACGGGCGGCGAGGTAGGCCCCCAGCATGACCTCGACCTCGGCGAGCGTCACCTGCCGCGCCGGATCACCGGCCGGGTGCCGGGCGAGCGTGTGGCGCACCGTCTCGATGCAGAGGTCGACGGCGCGGCGCAGGTCGTCGTCCGGGGTGCGGACGCCGGCGCCGCGCAGCGCCGCCGCGAACAGGTCGACCAGGTGCTCGCGCACGTGGTGTGCCGGGGAGTCGCCCCGCTCGGGGGCGAGCTCCTCGGTGAGCCGGTAGTAGCCCGGGTGCCGCTCCTGGAGGTCGGCGGCCCGCCGCACGAGCTCGGCGAGCACACCGTCCAGGTCGGCCACCGACGTGACGGCGCCCAGCGCGTCGGCGTACGCCGGGGTCACCGCGTCGAGGTAGCGCGCGGCGAGCGCGTCCGCGATCGCCTCCTTGTCACGGAAGAAGCGGTAGAGCGCGCCGACCGACAGCCCGGCGCGCGCCGCGATGCGGGTGGTGCTCGCACCGGCCAGGCCCCGCTCGCCGATCTCGTGGTCGGCGGCCAGCAGGATCGCCTCGACGGTCTCGTGCGAGCGCACCTGCTGCGGGTCGCGCCGGGCCGTGCTCGTGGGGCTGCTCATCGGCAGCTCATGACGTGCTGATCGTCCCGTCGGGCGCGCGCGTGCACCGCACCGTCGGCGCCCCTGCGGCCCATGCGCCCGAGAGGCACCGGCCCAGGGCCTGGTGGCCCGCGACGTTGGGGTGCCACGACTCCTGGCACGTCTGGTAGTAGTCAGAGCAGGTGTCGGTGACGCGCTTGATGTCGAACTTGTCGAAGGGTCCGAAGCTCGTCACGTGCACCCCGCTGGGGCCGTCCATCACGCGCAGCGGTGTCGCGAGTGCGTTGGCAGGACTGCCCGGGCTCTCGCAGAGCCGGGCGCCGTCGAAGGCGTGCTGCACGTCGAGGTAGGTGATGTCCGCGTCGGGACGCTCGGCCTGCAGGGTCGCGGCCGCACCGCCGACGATGGTCCCGAGGTTCTGGCTGAACCGGTGGGCCGGGCCCAGCGAGTCGACGTCGGCGGGGCAGCCCGCGGCGTACCTCTCGTCGACCAGCGCGCGGTACTTGTCGCGGGTGTCGCGGCGGCCGTCCTCCTCGAGGTACTGCTCGGCGTAGGCCTCGGGCAGCGGGTTGGTGTAGTCCTGCAGCACGATCCGGTGCTCACCGTCGGCGTCCACCTCGTCGAGCACGTCGAGCACCTGGCGGACGGCTGCCGTGGTCTCGGCCCGCGCGGCGTCGATCTGCGCGCCGGTGGCGAAGTCGGCGTCGGAGCAGGCCTGCTCGTTGAGCTCGGTCCCGGTGACCCAGTTGATGAAGTGGATCCACACCTCCCACCAGCCGGTGTAGCCGTCGGCGACGAAGCGCCCCGCGCACTCGGCGGCGACACCGCCGAAGGTGAACTGGCTGTTGTTCGACCCGAGGCCCAGCAGCACGAGGTCGACGTCGGACGTCTGGGCGACCTGCCGGAGCTGGTCGATCTGAGCGGCGACCGTACGACCCGCCGGACGCGCGCTGGACGCGCTGGCCATGTCGGCGGGCTGCGCGCCGGAGCAGGCCAGGTTGACCCGCTGGGCGATCCCCGGGAGGTCGGCCACCTGGATCGAGGCGTTGGCCGAGCGGTGGCAGAAGAACGGGTTGGAGTTGTCGGCCGCCCAGCCCGGGAAGCCCTGCGAGACGCCGGACTGGTCGGTCACCGCGACGTAGCCGCCGGCTCCCTCGCCGCTGATGAAGCTGTCACCCATCGCGACGGCCGTCGGCGGGAGGGGATCGGCCTGGGCCGGGGCCGCCTGGGCCGGGGCCGCCAGGGTCAGGGCCGCGGTGGCGGTCGTGGTCAGGAGCAGTGCGCCGGCCAGTGCCGCCGGTGCACGCATGAGTCGTCCGAGCATGAGCAGAGCCTCCCGAGAAGGAAACGCGAAAGAGTATTCGCGTTTCGACCCTCCACCCGGACACGCCGCCGCGTCAAGGCCCCCGGGACGGCGAGCAGCGCCGCCCCGGCCGGGACGGCGCTGCTCGTCGGATGATGCTGGCGGACTCAGTCCAGGTAGTCGCGCAGGACCTGCGAGCGGCTCGGGTGCCGCAGCTTCGACATGGTCTTCGACTCGATCTGGCGGATCCGCTCGCGGGTCACGCCGTAGACCTTGCCGATCTCGTCGAGCGTCTTGGGCTGGCCGTCGGTCAGGCCGAAGCGCATCGAGACCACGCCGGCCTCGCGCTCGGACAGGGTGTCGAGCACCGCGTGCAGCTGCTCCTGGAGCAGGGTGAACGACACGGCATCCGCCGGGACGATCGCCTCGGAGTCCTCGATCAGGTCACCGAACTCGGAGTCGCCGTCCTCACCGAGGGGCGTGTGCAGCGAGATCGGCTCGCGGCCGTACTTCTGGACCTCGATGACCTTCTCGGGGGTCATGTCGAGCTCCTTGGCCAGCTCCTCCGGGGTGGGCTCGCGGCCCAGGTCCTGGAGCATCTGGCGCTGGACGCGCGCGAGCTTGTTGATGACCTCGACCATGTGCACCGGGATGCGGATGGTGCGCGCCTGGTCGGCCATGGCGCGGGTGATGGCCTGGCGGATCCACCACGTCGCGTAGGTCGAGAACTTGTAGCCCTTGGTGTAGTCGAACTTCTCGACCGCACGGATCAGGCCGAGGTTGCCCTCCTGGATCAGGTCGAGGAAGAGCATGCCGCGACCGGTGTAGCGCTTGGCCAGCGACACGACGAGTCGGAGGTTGGCCTCGAGGAGGTGGTTCTTGGCGCGACGGCCGTCCTCGGCGATCCACTCGTACTCCTCGAGCATCTTCGGGCTGATGCGACCGCCCTTGCCGAGCTTCTCCTCCGAGAACAGGCCGGCCTCGATCCGCTTGGCGAGCTCGACCTCCATCTCGGCGTTGAGCAGCGGGACCTTGCCGATCTGCTTGAGGTAGTCCTTGACCGGGTCGGCCGTGGCACCGGCCACCATGACCTGCTGCTCGGGCTCGTCGGTCTCGTCGGCGGCGGAGACAGTGAAGGCCTGCTTCTCGTCCTCCTTGATCGACGGGTCGGCGACGACGTCCTTCTCGAACTGGTCGTCGGGGATGTCGGGCAGGACCTTCTTGCCGTCGGGACCGACGGCCGGCGCCTCGACCTCGCCGAGGTCGACGGGCTCCTCGGCGGCCTTCTTGGCCGCCGTCTTCTTCGCCGGGGCGGCCTTCTTCGCCGCCGCCTTCTTGGCGGGCGCCTCGGCGGCGGAGGCGGCAGCCTTCTTGGCCGGGGCCTTCTTGGCGGTCGACGCAGTGGTCGTGCGCTTGGTGGTCGCGGCAACGGCCCGCAGGGCCGTGGCGTCGATCTGCACCGAGATCCCGAGCTCGCTCAGGTGGCCGAGGAGCGCCTTCAGGTGCTTCGGCTCGACGCCTGCCTCGTCACTGGCACGGCGTACGTCCTCGGGGGACACGGTGCCGGTGGGGGTCGCGCTGGTAACCAGAGCGGCGATGGAGGGGTGCGAGAGCACCCCTGCTGGGAGCAACTTGCGTGCGTGTGAAGACACGAACACCTCTCGTCAAGCAACTTCGGGGCGCGGCAAGGCCCGGTGTCGTCAAGAGCCGCACCGTCATTCTGCCACGGTGGTCCCCATGCCCGGGCACCCGGTGGGTGAAGCACCCCGTGTCGGCTACGCAGGCGGCGTCGGCGCAGCGGCCTTCGCCGCGGCCTTCTTCGCCTTCTTGAAGTCGCGCACCTTCTGCAGCGAGTCGGCGTCGACGACGTCGGCGACCGAGCGGTGTCCCTCGAGGGCGTAGTCGCCCACGACGGCCTCCCAGCCCTCAGGACGTACGTCGAGCTGCTTGGCCAGCAGCGCCACGAAGATCTGGGCCTTCTGCTTGCCGAAGCCGGGCAGCGCCATCACCCGCTTCAGCAGGTCCTTGCCGTCCGCGGCCTCGGTCCACAGCCGCGAGGCGTCGCCGCCGTAGGTCTCCTCGACGATCCGGGCGACCTCCTGGAGCCGCGCGGCCATCGAGCCCGGGAACCGGTGGATCGCCGGCGGGGTGGACGCCATCGCCGCGAACGACTCGGGGTCGGCCGCCGCGATCGCGTCGGGCTCGAACGTGCCCATCCGGTCGAGCACCTTCGCCGGGCCGCGGAACGCGTGCTCCATCGGGTACTGCTGGTCGAGCATCATGCCGATCAGCAGCGCGAAGGCGGAGTCGTCGAGGACCTTGTCGGCGGCCGGGTCGCCGGTGATCTGGAAGCCCATGCCGGACATCCTCCCCGATGCGGGGCCGCCCGGACCAGTGGGACTACTGGGCCTTGACGGCCAGGACGGGGCAGGGGGCGTCGAGCAGCACGCGCTGCGCGTTGCTGCCGAGGATCAGCTTGCCGACGGGCGAGCGGCGCCGCAGGCCGATGACGAGGAGCTCGGCGTTGTTGGCCTCGGCGATGCTGATCAGGTCCTCGGCGGGCTCGAAGCCGCGCACCAGCTGGCGGATGTCGTGCTCCACGCCGGAGGACTCGAGGGTGGTGCGGATCGACGCCATCTCGTCCTCGGCGGCCCGCGCGGCCGGCCCGTCGAACTCCTGCCCACCGCGGTGCGAGTTCACCACCACGAGCTTGCTGCCCCGCAGCTTCGCCTCGTTGATGCCGGCGGCGAGGGCTGCTTCGCCCTCGGGCTTGGGGACGTATCCGACGACGACGGTGCCCATGGTGTCTCCTCTCGACGCCGCTGGCGCTTCTCCGCGCGGCTTGCTGGAACCGTAACGGAAACGCACGCCCTTGGGCAGCCTGTGGACACGCCTGGTGAGGGGTCGCGGCTGCGGCAGGGTGGTCGGGTGCCTCCTGCCGCGACGTCCCGGCCGTCGCTGCACCCTGCCCTGCAGGCACCGATCGACCGCTACACCCACGTGGTGCTGCGCCACGCCGTGCTCGACCTCCTGGAGGCGGACTCCCGGCGCCGGTTCCCGAGCGTGCTGCACGCGGGCGTGCCCGGTCGCTGCACGACCCACCCGGTCGAGCCCGGCCCGGCCGGCGCGCGGCTCGACGCGGAGGTCGACGCGGGGCTCGACGCGGGGCTCCGCGCCGACGTCGTGCTGGCCCTGCTCCGGCGGGCCTCCGTGCTCACGACGCGGCCGGTCGTCTGGCTCACCCGTCCGGGCGAGCTCACCCCGCACGACACCGACCTCCGGTGGGTCGGTCCGACGGCCTGGGCGGCCTCCGCACTCGGCTTGCCGGTCGGGCTGGTGGTGGTCACCCGCCGCGGGTGGTTCGACCCGGTGAGCGACGTACGACGGGAGTGGCGGCGGCTACGCCGGCACTGACCGTGCGACCCCCGGGGCGTCAGTCCCAGAGGTGCACCGGCTCGTTGCTGTGCATCCGCTCTCGGTAGTCGAGCAGGGCACCGCGCAGCGCGTCGAAGCGATCCGCTCCCCCGCGCTGGCGCACGCGCTCCACGAACCAGGCCGCGCCGCTGGTCTCCTGCAGGCAGCGCTGCTCGATGATCCCGAGGTAGCGGTCGCTCTCCTCCGCCGGCACGCCCCACGAGTCGAGGCCCGAGCGCGCCATCGGCAGGAGCCGGCGCACGACGAGCTCGGTGGCGCGCACCTGGCCGATGCCCGGCCAGTAGACCTGCGCGTCGACCCCGAGCTGAGCCGCGACGTGGAAGTTCTCCTCGGCGGCCGAGAAGGACATCTGCGACCACAGCGGGCGCTCGCTCTCGGCGAGGTAGCGGACCAGTCCGAACCAGAGGGCCGCGTTGGCGATCGTGTCGGCGACCGTCGGGCCGGCGGCGAGCAGCCGGTTCTCGACGCGGAGGTGCGGCACGCCCTGGGAGATGTCGTAGACCGGTCGGTTCCAGCGGTAGACGGTGCCGTTGTGCAGCCGCAGCTCGTGGAGCTTTGGGGTGCCGCCGGACTCCAGGACCTCGAGCGGGTCCTCCTCGTCGGTGACGGGCAACAGCGCCGGGAAGTAGCGGACGTTCTCCTCGAAGAGGTCGAACACCGTGGTGATCCACCGCTCGCCGAACCACACGCGGGGGCGCACGCCCTGCGCCTTGAGCTCCTCGCTGCGGGTGTCGGTCGCCTGCTCGAACAGCGGGATCCGGGTCTCGCGCCACAGCTCCTTGCCGAGCAGGTAGGGCGAGTTGGCGGACACTGCCACCTGGATGCCCGCGATGGCCTGCGCGGCGTTCCAGTAGGCGGCGAACTGGTCGGGCGAGGTCTGCACGTGGAACTGGGTGCTGGTGCAGGCGGCCTCCGGGACGATCGAGTCGGCGGTGGTGGTGAGCCGCTCGCGACCGGAGATCGCGATGGTGATGTCCTCGCCGCGGGCGGCGAGGATCTGCTCCGACAGCAGCTTGTAGCGGGGGTTGGCGCTGAGCGACTCGAGGGTCATGTGTCCCTCCGCGAGCGTCGGCAGGATCCCGATCATCACCTGGTGGGCGCCGACCTTCGCGGCCTTCTCCTCGGCGTCGTTGAGCGAGCGGCGCAGGCTGTCCTCGAACGTCGAGAGACCGCCCTCGCGCAGCTTGGCCGGGGCGAGGTTGATCTCGATGTTGAACTGGCCGAGCTCGGTCTGGAAGTCGGGGTCGGCGATGGCCTCGAGCACCTCGGCGTTCTTCAGTGCCGGGTCGCCCACCTCGTCGATGAGGTTGAGCTCCATCTCCAGGCCCGTCATCGGGTCGTCGGTGTCGAAGGCTGCCTCGCGCAGCATCCGCGCGAAGACGTCGAGGTTGCGGCGCACCTTCTCGCGGTGGCGCGTCCGGTCGGCCCGGCTGAACTCCTGCTGCGCGACCTCTTCTCCCATGTCGGCACCCTAGAGGCGCCGGTGCGCGACGGGGAACAGCCCGCGAGTCGCGTCTCACCCGCGGGGAGGTCCTCATGCGGCCGGGTCGCCGCTCGTCGTGAGCCGCGGGCGCAGGACGTCCCACTGTGCCGGGGACGTCGCGCTGTCGAGCAGCTGGGCCACGAGGTCGGCCAGCGGGTGGGAGGGCTCGGCCTCGTGGCACCGGTCGATCGCGCACCAGGCCAGCGCGCCGTCGCCGAGGAGCCACGCGCAGAAGCCGAGGACGGCCGCGGCTCCGGCGACGTGGGTGGTGGGCAGGCGACGGACGGCGTCGGACCACAGCTCGACGGCGCCCCTGGCCTCGGGTCGTCCCAGCCAGACCCAGGCCTCGTCGCGCAGGTGGCCCGAGCGGAGCGAGACCGCGACGGCGGCGAGCTCGGCGTCGGAGAACCGGCTGCCGGTCCCGAGGTGGCGCCGGACCAGTGCGGCGAGCCCGCATGCCGGGAGGGCCGTCGCGCCGGCCAGCGCAGGCGCGGCTCGGTCGACGCCGTCCGCATCGGTCGCGATGGTGGCGCGCAGCGCCTCCCGGCTGGGATGGGTGACGCGTCCGTCGAGAACGCCCTGCGCGGTGAACGGGTGGGAGTCGAGCGAGAACGGCACACCCTGGTAGGCCGCCAGCGGCGCTCCCGGGAGCACGGCGTACCAGTGCTGGTCGTGGACCCGGAGCACGTCGCGCACCCGGACGCCCGCGGCCGTCAGCTCCTCGTGCAGCGACCACGCCGCCTCGTCTGCCACCGTCGTGTCGTCGTCGTAGACCACCACGACGACCTCTCGCACCCCGTGCCGGAGGACCGGCCGCAGCAGGGCCTCGACGACGTCGTCGACGTCGTCGGGGTCCTGCGGCAGCGTGACCCGCGCGTTCATCCCGTCGGGTGGGCCGATGCTGACCAGCACGACCGAGCGCTCGGGCACGAAGCCGAGCGCGAGGGGCACGAAGGCGGCGAGGTCCTCGGGGGTGCGGGCGCTGAGTCGCAGTGAAGTGGGTTCCATGACCGGGACGCTTTCCGCGGCCACCGACGGTCCACGCCTGCGCGCCGGCGGGCCTGTGGAGGACGACCTCCGGGTGCGACCTGTGGACGGAAAGTGGCCCACGACCGGGAGTGTCGGTGCCTCGTGATGGGGTGGGGTGGTGCGCACCACCGCGTCGATCCTGCACCTGGACCTGGACGCCTTCTTCGCCGCCGTCGAGCAGCGCGACAAGCCGTCGCTGCGCGGCAAGCCGGTGATCGTCGGCGGGACGGGCGGCCGGGGCGTGGTGTCGACCGCGTCCTACGAGGCCAGGAAGTACGGCGTGGGCTCGGCGATGTCGGGACGTGAGGCCCGGGCGCGGTGCCCGCACGCGGCGTTCCTCAGCGGGAGGTTCCACGCCTACCGCGCGACGAGCAAGGAGGTCATGCGGGTGCTGCGCGACCTCTCGCCCCTGGTCGAGCCGCTCTCGCTCGACGAGGCCTTCGTCGACCTCGCCGCCGCCGGGCTGCCGGACCTCGACGTGGCCACGGTCAGCGAGGTCGGCGAGCAGCTGCGCGAACGGGTGCACGAGGTGACCGGCGGGCTTACCGCGACCGTCGGGATCGCGTCGTCGAAGTTCCTCGCCAAGGTCGCCAGCGAGCTCGACAAGCCCGACGGGATGACCGTGGTGCCGCCGGGGACCGAGCTCGACCTCCTGCGCCCGATGAACGTCACCGTCATCCCGGGCGTCGGCCCCGCGACCACCGAGCGCCTGCGCCGGGCCGGCATCCACACGATCGCCGAGCTCGAGCTGGTCAGCCAGGAGGAGCTCGTCCGGCTGCTCGGCCAGGCCCACGGCGCCGGGCTGTGGCACCTCGCCCGCGCGCAGGACCACCGTCCCGTCCTCCCCGAGCGTGAGACGAAGTCGATCAGCGTGGAGGGCACCTACGACACCGACCTCACCGACCGGCGGCTCATGGAGGGGCTGCTCACGCGCCAGGCCCGTGAGGTCGGCACCCGGATGCGCAAGAACGGCTACTCCGGACGCACCGTCACGATCAAGGTGCGCCTCTACGACTTCACCACGCTGAGCCGGTCGAGCACGCTGCCGAGCCCGACCGACGACGGCGGCACGATCGGCCGGGTGGCCCGCTCGCTCCTCGGCGACCTCGACACCACCGGCGGCGTGCGCCTCCTCGGGGTCGGCGTCTCCGGCCTCGCCGACTGGGTGCAGGAGGACCTCTTCGGCGAGGAGCCGGACGACGACGGGGCCGACGAGGTCGTGCTCCCCGAGCCGCCACGGCGCACGTGGCCGCCGGGCGCCGACGTCGTCCACGACGAGATGGGCGCGGGGTGGGTGTGGGGATCGGGGTCCGGTGTCGTGACCGTCCGCTTCGAGACCGCCGAGACCGGTCCGGGACCGGTGCGCAGCTACAAGGCCGACGACCCGGCGCTGCACCGCTACGAGCCTCCCGCCGACGACTGACGCCTCAGACGACCCGCAGCTCGACCTCGTCGCCGGGCCGCAGCTGGGCGCAGAGGTCGAGGTCGTCGTCCTCGACCACGGCCACGACGGGGTAGCCACCGGTCGTCGGGTGGTCGGCCAGGAACACGACCGGCTGTCCCGAGGGCGGCAGCTGGACCCCACCGAGGACGATGCCCTCGCTCGGCAGCTCACCGTCCCGCCGGACCACGGGTGGGCCGTCGAGCCGGAGACCGATCCGGTCGCTGTCCGCCGCGACGGCGTACGTCGCCCTGTCGAGGGCGGCCCAGGCCGCATCGTCCAGCCAGTCGGCACGCGGGCCCCGCGCCAGCCGCACCACCCGCTCCCGCCGGCGTACGACGACCACGTCGGGCGGCTCCGGCAGCACACCCGGCACCCCGAGGTCCAGCACCTGCCCGGCGGCCAGCCGGGGCGGCCCCACCCAGGCGAGGGTGTCGGTGGAGCGGGAGCCCAGCACAGGCGGTTCGTCGACGCCGCCGGCGAACGCGACGTAGGACCTCACGCCCGAGGTGGCCGGCCCGACCGTGACCAGGCTCCCGGCCGGCGCCGTGACGGGGGCACTGTGGGCCACCGCCCGCCCGCCGACGGCGACGTCGCAGGCCGCACCGGTGACCGCGAGGGTCACGGCCCGGTGGACGAGCAGCGTGGTGCCGCCCATCGTCGTCTCCACCACGGCGTCGTCGACCCCTCCCCCGACCAGCCGGCGGGCGAGCGCCGCCGCACCGCGGTCGAGCGCACCCGCCCGCGGCACGCCGAGGTGCGCCCAGCCCCGGCGCCCGAGGTCCTGCAGGGTCGAGAGCGGGCCCGGGTCGACGACCTCGAGAGCGCTCACCCGGCTGCCTCGAACCGCACGCGGGTGCCGGGCGCGAGGAGCGCCGGCTGGGGCCGGTCGACGTCCCAGAGGACGACGTCGGTGGTGCCGAGGACGAGCCACCCTCCGGGCGACGCGGTCGGGTAGATGCCGCACCAGGTGTCGGCCAGGGCCACCGAGCCCGGGGCGACCCGGGCGCGCGGGGAGTCCAACCGCGGGACGGACCTCTCGGCGGGCAGCCCGGAGAGGTAGGAGAAGCCCGGTGCGAACCCGCTGAACACCGCGCGGAACTCCCAGGAGGTGTGGGCCCGCACGACCTCGTCGGCGGAGCAGCCCCAGTGCGCGGCCACGGTCTCGAGGTCCGGCCCGGCATAGGTCACCGGGACCCGCACGAGGGGTCCGGGCACGGGGTCCGACGACGGCGACCAGGACGACAGCGACCCGCCGAGGGAGGCTACGTCCACCCCGTCGAACAGGACGGTCGCGGCGGCGGGCACGATCTCGACGGCAGCCACGCCCTGCGCCCGTGCCCAGGTCGCGAGCGAGGCGGCCGCCACGGCGTCCTCGACCTCGGCCAGGCAGGCGCGCGGGCCGACCGGGACGAGGTTCACGACCGCCATTGTTCACCTGCACGGCCCCCGGGTGGAGTTGCGGGCACCCGGGAGGTCTTGGCATGGTCGTGGGCGAAATGGGTGAGGGGCTCCCGACGGTATGAGCGTCAGGAGCCCCTCGTTTCGGTCGGGTTGGTGACGTCCGACCCACCGCACCGGCTTCCCTGTCCCCGCCGACCCCGTCACCGGGCCTGCGCGGCGAGCGAGCTCGCCGGGTGGAACTGTTCGTCCGATTCGATCCCCGGTCCCGCCGAAGCGGTCTCGGTAAGGAGAGTTCTATGTGGCGCGGGCCACACCCCGCAAGGGGTTCGGGCGACAAACTCCCGGTCCCACAGGGTTCCCCACAGAAGTCGTCCGGTTGTCCACCGGCGCGACCCGTCCCTCCACAGCCGAGGCCTCAGGATGTGGAGGACCAGCACGACCGGACCGTCAGGCCCGCGGCCTGCAGCGAACGTCGCACCGCCCGGGCGGTCTCCACCGCGCCCGGCGAGTCGCCGTGCACGCACACCGAGTCGACGGAGGCGGCCAGGTCGACGGCGCGTGCCGCGACCTCGCCCGGGTCGGTGACGAGCGCACCGGGCTCGTCGCGGGGCAGCAGGCCGCCGTCGGGCGTGTAGCCACGGTCCGGGAATCCCTCGAGGCGGGTACCACGCCCGTCCGGGGCGGCGAGGGCGAGGAGCAGCGAGCCCGGCATGCCCAGCACCGGCAGGGTGCCGGAGCCGTCGAGGACCGCCCGCGCCTGGACCTCGTCGGCGGTGACGCGGTGGTAGAGCGCCCCGTGGGGCTTCAGGTAGGCCACCGCCCCGCCCTCCGACGCGGCGATCGCCGACAGCACCCCCACCTGCTCGGCCACCTGCTCCCGGAGCACGTCGGGGGCGACCTCGAGGGCGACCCGGCCGAAGTTCTCCCGGTCTGCGTAGGACACCTGTGCACCGAGCGCGACGCCGCGACGCACGGCCTCCGCACACACCGCCCGCATCACCGATTCGTTGCCGGCATGGAAGCCGCACGCGACGTTGGCGCTGGTCACCACCTCGAGCAGCCCGGCGTCGTCCGTGACCTCCTCCCCCAGGTCGGCGTTGAGGTCCACATGACGAGGACGCGAGGAGCGCATGATCCCAGTCTCCCCGGGCACCCCCTGAGAAGTCCCTGAGAGTTCCTGATTCGTGCAACTCCGGGGGGCACTGGCTCGTCAGTGCAGGTGAAGGCACCGAACATCCGATCGGGAACACCGCATCGAACAGAGGTGTTGGACAAGGTGTGCGGCACGGGGTGGTCGCACGAGACGTTGGAGGATCACATGAGCACTGCACAGGCCAAGCGCACGACCACCACTCGCGAGATCGAGGGACGCGACAGCGTCGGCCTCTACCTCGACGAGATCGCTCGCACCCCGCTCCTCGACGCCGAGACCGAGGTCGAGCTCTCCAAGACCATCGAGGCGGGCCTGCTCGCCCAGCACCTCCTCGACACCGGTCGGGTCGGCCGCAAGAAGGGCGGCGCCCCGATGAGCGCCAGCGAGGCCGAGCTCGAGTGGCTCGCCGAGCAGGGCCAGCTCGCCGTCGACCGCTTCATCGAGGCCAACCTGCGCCTCGTGGTGTCGATCGCCCGCAAGTACGGCCGCTCCCAGATGCCGATGCTCGACCTGATCCAGGAGGGCAACACCGGCCTCATCCGGGCGGTCGAGAAGTTCGACTACACCAAGGGCTACAAGTTCTCGACCTACGCCACCTGGTGGGTCCGCCAGGCGATCACGCGTGGCATCGCGCAGCAGGCCCGCGTCGTCCGGCTCCCCGTGCACGTCGTGGAGGAGCTGAACCAGGTCGGCAGCGCCCGCCGCACGCTCGAGCGCCAGCTCGGCCGCGACCCGGAGCCGCAGGAGATCGCCACCGAGCTCGGCATGGACCTCGACCGCGTCCTCGACCTGATGAGCTGGGGTCGCGACCACGTCTCGCTCGACACGCCGGTGGACGAGGACGGTGACACCTCGCTGGGCGACCTGATGGCCCAGGAGACCGCTCCCGGACCCGACCTCAACTTCCTCGACGCCGAGGCCAAGCAGCGCCTCGAGGACCTGGTCGGGATCCTCGACGACCGCTCCGCGGACATCGTCCGGGCCCGCTACGGCCTGGCCGACGGTCGCCAGCACAAGCTCGCCGACATCGGTGCCCGTCACGGCATCTCCGCCGAGCGTGTGCGGCAGCTCGAGCGCGAGGCGCTCCAGAAGCTGCGTCGCGCGGGCGACCCGGACCTCGCTGCCTGAGCGGGGTCAAGCCCGACCTCAGTACGCCGCGGACTCCAGGTCCGCGCTCGCGGCCTGTGCCTTCTCGACCACGTCGAGGGGCACAGGCCGTTGTGCTGCCACCCGGGCCTGCCACATCTGGACCGCCACGACCCGGGCGGCGGCCTCCTCGACGCGCTCGCGCGAGATCTCCCCGCTGGTGATGGCGTCGACGATGATCTGGTGCGTCGTGGCGTTGTCGACCGGCATCAGCAGCAGGTCGGCGCCCGCCTCGAGGGCCTGGAGCGCCGGCTTCGGGCGGCCGGCGACGGCACCCATGCCGAGCGAGTCGGTGATGGTCACGCCCTCGAAGCCGAGGTCGTCGCGCAGCATCGAGTAGACCGGCGGCGCCATGCTCGCCGGGATGCCGGGGGCGATCGCGGTGAGGTCGAGGTGGCTGAGCATCACCGCCGGAGCCGCGTGCTTGATCGCCGACTCGAACGGCGGGAGGTCGTGCTCCTCGATCTCGGCCACCGTCGAGTCCACCACCGGGAGAGTGTCGTGACTGTCCTGGGTCGCCGTGCCGTGGCCCGGGAAGTGCTTGACGGTGGAGACGATGCCCGCGTCGTCATAGCCCTTGATCGCGGCGCCCACGGCCTGCGAGGCGACCGCGGGGTCCATCGACGGCGAGCGCGCGCCGATCGTCGGGTCGGCCGCGCCGATCGTGACGTCCGCGACCGGGGCGAAGACCCAGGTGAAGCCGAGGTCGCGCAGCTCGAGGCCCGTCGCGAGCGCCGCGGCCCGGGTGACACGGCGGCCGAGCCGCGCGTCGGACTGCACCGCGAGGCCTGCGGACTGGAAGTGCGGGAAGTCGGTGGCGATCCCGCGCAGGTGGGAGACGTAGCCGCCCTCCTGGTCGACGCCGATCACCGGCGGGAAGTCACGCCCGTCGGCGGCCGAGGCGTCGGCGATCGCCTGCGTGGTCGCGAGCACCTGGTCGCGGTCGGTCACGTTGTCGGCGGTGACCGACATCCCCGCGAGGTGGAGGTCCTTCACCATCTGGGCCGGGACCGACGGGTCCGTGCCGTGGTAGCGCCCGACGATGACCTGCCCGGCGAGCCGGTCGGGGGTCCAGGTGCTGACCAGCTCCTGCGCCTCCTCCAGCTCACCGACGGTCGGGCCCCACGAGGTCGGGGTGTCGGGGTCGACGGGCGTCCCGGTGGCCGTCGGACTGCTGCTCGGGGTGCCCGGCGAGGTGCTGCTCGAGGAGCCCGCCGGCGTCGCGTCGGGGCTCGAGCCGAGGCTCGCGCAGCCGCCTGCCAGGAGGACCGCTGCCGCTGCCACGGCCAGCCGAGGGGCCATGCGGGGACGGTTCGGGAGCACGCCGGGAGGCTACCCGCCGCGGCCTGACGATCGGGAAACGTCAGGCGCGCGCCGCGAGCTCGGCGTGGATCTCCGCGACCCGGGCCCGCAGCTGGTCGAGCGTGCCGGTGTTGTCGACGACGTGCGTGGCGATCGCCAGCCGCTGCTCGCGCGTGGCCTGGGCGGCGATCCGGCTTACCGCGTCCTCACGGGTCCAGCCGCGGTCGCCGAGCATGCGGGCGAGCTGCACGTCGGGCGGCACGTCCACCACGACCACCGCGTCGAACCCGCCGGCGCGACCGCCCTCGGCGAGCAGCGGGATGTCGTGCACGACCACGGCGTCCGCCGGGGCCTCGGCCTCGAGCCGGGCGCTCCGCTGGTGCACGAGCGGGTGGATGATCGCCTCGAGCCGCTTGCGGGCGCCGGCGTCGCCGAACACGAGCCGTCCCATCGCGGGCCGGTCGAGGTCACCCTCGGGCGTCAGCAGCCCGGCCCCGAACTCCTCGACGACGGCAGCGAGGCCGGACGTGCCGCGCGCGACCACCTCGCGGGCGATGAGGTCGGCGTCGACCACGACCGCCCCCAGCTCGGCGAGCATCGCCGACACCGTGCTCTTGCCCGAGGCGACGCCCCCGGTCAGGCCGACACGGATCACAGGTCCTCCCCCACGACGACGGTCAGGATCTCGTGGAGCGTACGACGCTGGTCGGGGGTGAGCACGTCGAGGACCTCCTCGGACGCCCGGCGCCGTACGACGTCCACCTGGGCGACCAGGTCACGTCCGGTCTCCGTCAGCGCGAGGAGCGACGCCCGGCGGTCGGTCGGGTCGGGCGCGCGCTCGACCCAGCCGCGCTCCACCAGCGCGTCGGCCACCTCGGTCGCCGACCGCGGCGCGATGTGCAGCTCGTCGGCGAGGACCGACGGGCGCATCCCGTCAGCACGCGAGCCCAGCACCCGTAGCGCGCGGGACTGCGACGGGGTGACGCCCCACGACGCCAGCGCCTCGAGGTGGGCGCCCCGGACGCGGCGCGCGACCGCCATCACCAGGTCACCGGTCTGCGCCTGCGCGCGGTCGGGATCGTCCATGGGAATACATCCTGCCAGAGTGCCGTTGTTACCTCATGGTGAGGTTACCTCACTTACATTGACTGCACAGGATTGAACTTCCACAGAGAGGAGCTGGTCTCATGGCTGACCACGCACACTCCACCCCAGCACCCCGCCAGGAGGGCCGCGGCTCGCGCGCCGGTCGTCCCGACCCCGCCGACCTCCGCCAGCTGGCGGACTCCCCCGTCTCCCTGCGCCGCATCGCCCGCCTCTTCGCGCCACACCGGGCCACGCTCGGCATCGTCGTCGCGCTGATCGTGCTGAGCTCGGCCGTCGGCCTCGCCCAGCCGTTCCTGGTGCGCCACGTCATCGACGACGCGCTCCCGCGCCAGGACGTCCGGCTGCTCCTGCTCCTCGTCGGCGCGATGCTCGGCGTCGCGGTCGCCACCGCCGTCATCGGCGTCGTGCAGACCTGGCTGTCCACCGCCGTCGGCCAGCGCGTCATGCACCGCCTGCGCAGCGACCTGTTCGCGCACCTGCAGCGACAGTCCCTCGGCTTCTTCACCCGCACCCGCGGCGGCGAGGTGCAGTCGCGCCTGGTCAACGACATCGGCAGCATGCAGGGCGTCGTGACCCAGACGGCCACCTCGATCGCGGCGAACCTCACCGTCGTGGTCGGCACCGCCGTCGCGATGGTCGCCCTGAGCTGGCGGCTCGCGCTGATCTCGCTCGTCGTCCTCCCGCCGGCCGTGCTGCTCACGCACCAGGTCGCCCGGATGCGCCACCAGGTCACCGGCGAGCGCCAGCGCCGCCTCGCCGACCTGCACGTCCAGATCGAGGAGGGGCTCTCGGTCAGCGGCGTGCTGCTCACCAAGACCCTCGGTGCCTCCCCGCGGCTGACCGCGAAGTTCGAGGAGACCTCCGCCGACCTGGTGGGCCTGGAGATCCGCTCCCGCCTCGCCGGTCGCTGGCGGATGGCCACGATGAACGTCGTCTTCGCCGCCGTCCCCGCCGCAATCTACCTCGCGGCCGGCTTCCCTGCGACGTCGGGTGGAATGACCATCGGCACGCTGGTGGCCTTCATCGCCCTCCAGGGCAACCTGTTCCGCCCGCTCATGGGGCTGCTCAACGTGGGCGTCGACCTCACCGCGTCGATGGCGCTGTTCAGCCGGATCTTCGAGTTCTCCGACCTCCCCGTCGAGATCGCCGAGCCCGACTCCCCCACGCGGCTCGACCGGGCGAGCGCCCGCGGCGACGTGCGGTTCGAGGCGGTCGGCTTCGCCTACGACGCCGACCGCCCGGTGCTGGTCGACATCGACCTGCACGTCCCGGCCGGCACCACGTTGGCGCTCGTCGGCGAGACGGGCAGCGGAAAGTCGACCCTCGCCTCCCTCGTCCCGCGCCTGCACGACGTGACCTCGGGAGGGGTCAGCATCGACGGGGTCGACGTACGACAGCTGGCGTCGGCGGATCTCTCCGACCTGGTCGGCGTGGTCACCCAGGAGACCTACCTGATGCACGCCAGCGTGCGCGACAACCTGCGCCACGCGCGGCCCGACGCCACGTACGCCGAGATCGAGCAGGCCTGCCGCGACGCGCGTATCCACGACCTCATCAGCTCGCTGCCCGACGGCTACGACACCCTCGTCGGCTCGCGCGGCCACCGGTTCTCCGGGGGCGAGCAGCAGCGCCTCGCCATCGCCCGCACGCTCCTGCGCGACCCGGCCGTGCTCGTCCTCGACGAGGCCACCAGTGCCCTCGACAACGAGACCGAGCGATCGATCCTCGCGACGTTCGACGACCTCGCCCGCAGCCGTACGACGATCACGATCGCGCACCGGCTCTCGACCGTGCGCAACGCCGACCAGATCGCGGTGCTGGGCGAGGGCCGGGTGGTCGAGCTCGGCACCCACGAGGAGCTGCTGCTCCTCGGCGGGCGCTACGCCGACCTGGTCCGCGGCGGCCTCGGGGCCGATCCCGCCCCGGCGATGTCGGCGGCCTGAGTCAGGCGGTCGCCTTCTCGGCGGCCGCAAGCAGCACGCACGTGGCGACGACCTCCATCGCCTCGGTGACCTCGGCGACCGGCGGCATCGTCGGCGCGAGCCGGATGTTGGTGTCGTCGGGGTCCTGCTTGTAGGGGTACGACGACCCGGCCGGGGTCAGCGCGACGCCGACCGCCTTGGCCAGCTCGACCACCCGCGTCGCCGTGCCGGGCACGACGTCGAGGTTGACGAAGTAACCGCCGGCCGGGGTGTTCCACGTCGCCACGTCACGGCCGCCGAGGCGCTCGGTGAGCACCCGGTCGACCTCGGCGAACTTCGGCGCGATGATCTCGCGGTGCTTGGCCATGTGGTCGCGCACGCCCTGCGCGGACCCGAAGAACTCGGCGTGGCGCAGGTGATTGACCTTGTCCGGTCCGATCGAGCCGTTGCCGAGGTGCCCGAGGTACCACCCGACGTTGGCCGTCGAGGCCGCCAGGAAGGCCACCCCGGCGCCGGCGTAGGAGATCTTCGACGTCGAGGCGAACATGAGCGGCCGGTGCGGGTGGCCGGCGGCTGAGGCCAGGGTGAGGATGTCGGCGCTCTTGGCCTCCTCCTCGGTGAGGTGGTGCAGCGCGTAGGCGTTGTCCCAGAAGATCTTGAAGTCGGGGGCGGCGGTCGGCATCGCGGCCAGCCGCGCGGCCACGTCCTGGCTGACGATCGAGCCGGACGGGTTGGCGTAGGTCGGGACGATCCAGATGCCCTTGCAGCTCGGGTCGTCGGCGACGAGCGCGGCGACCGCGTCGACGTCGGGACCGTCGTCGTTCATCGGCACGGTGACCATCTCGATGCCCAGGCTCTCGAGCAGCGTGAAGTGGCGGTCGTAGCCAGGGACCGGGCACACGAAGCGGACCTTCTCCTCGTGGCCCCACGGGCGCTCGGAGTCCACGCCGCCGAAGAGGGTCAGGTAGAAGAGGCAGTCGCGCATCATCGTGAGGCTGGAGCTGCCGCCGGCGACGACCTGCTCGGGCTCGACCCACAGCAGCTCGGCGAACATCTCACGCAGGTCGGCCAGGCCCTCGAGCCCGCCGTAGTTGCGGACGTCCACGCCCTTCGAGTCCTTCGTCGACGTCGGCAGCCGGAGCAGGTCGTCCGCGAGGTCGAGCTGCTGGGCCGACGGCTTGCCACGCGTGAGGTCCAGCTTGAGCCCGCGCGTCCTCAGCTCCTCGTAGGCCGCACGCTGCTCCTCGAGCAGGGTGGCGAGGTCGTCGGCGGACAGGTCGGCCAGCGGGGTCGCGTTCACGCCCCCAAGGCTACCGAGGGCCGGGCCCGGTTCAGGCGGGTGTCCGGAACGTGCGCCGGTACTCCTGCGGGCTCACGCCGCGCGAGCGCCCGAAGTGGTGGCGCAGGGTCGCGGCGTTGCCGAAGCCGACCTCACCGGCCACCCAGTCGATGGAGTGGTCGGTCTGCTCCAGCAGCTCCTGCGCGGCCCGCACGCGCTCGCCGAGGATCCAGCTGTAGGGCGTCGTGCCGGTCTCCTCCTTGAAGCGCCGCGCGAAGGTGCGCCCCGACATGTGCACCTGCCGGGCGAGCGTCTCGACGTCGAGCTCCTCGGCGAGGTTGGCGCCGATCCAGGCCAGCAGCGGCGCCAGCGCCTCCGACTCGCACACGGGCACCGGTCGTGCGATGAACTGCGCCTGCCCACCGTCGCGGTGCGGAGGTACGACCATCCGCCGCGCCGTGGTGGCGGCGACCTTCGCCCCGAACTGCTGGCGCATGACGTGCAGGGCGGCGTCGAGCGCTGCCGCCGATCCGGCACCGGTCACGATCGTGCCGTCCTGGACGTAGAGCACGTCACGGTCCACGGTCGCCTCGGGGTAGCGCTCGGCCAGCTCGGTGGCGTAGCGCCAGTGGGTGGTGCAGCGGCGTCCGTCGAGCAGCCCGGCCTCGCCCAGCATGAACGTGGCCGAGCAGTGGGCGAAGAGCATCGCGCCACGGGCGTGCGTGGCGCGCAGCAGCTCGGAGACCTCGGGTGCGGAGCCGGTGCTCCCGGTCTTCGGCACCAGGCACACGAGGTCGGCGTCCGCAGCCTCCTCGAGGCCGTGCTCGACGACGAGGTCGAACCCCGCGCGTCCCCTGAGGCGACCGGGGGTCGGCGTGACGACGACGAAGTCGAAGACCGGGTTGTCGTCATCGGGGTGGTAGGGCTCGGCCCACACCTCGCACAGCGCACCGAGGCCGAACGGCTCGGGCTGCTCCTGGACGACGACCGCCACCTTCTTCATGGGAGCAGCCTGCACCACGCGTGGCAGTAAATCAATGGAGACTGTCATTCCTGCCACTGGTGGCGGGAATCAGATGGGCGAATGATTACTGCCATGAACACCATCATCGCCCTCCTGGTCCTGACCGCCCTCGTCTCGCTGCTGGTCAGCTACGCCCGCCACGACCGGTTCGCCGGCCCCGCCTCCACCAGCCACCCCCGCGACGAGCTCGGCCCCGTCGAGGAGCGCCGCCACCTGGTTCCCCGCCCCTGACCTCAGCTGTCGGCGAGCACGACGACCCGGTCACCGGGGCGTACGTCGAACACGTGCGACTTGGCCGGGTTGACCACCACGCCGGCACCGGGGTCCTCGTCGGCCAGCGCGGCGGACTTCACGCCCAGCGCCGTCTCGCCCCGGGCCGCCGCGCCGGCGACGACCGTGGCGTAGGTGACCTGGCGGCCGGGCTGGACGTACCACTCCGCGGGTCGCAGGTAGATCTCGCTCCCCTCGTCGCCGAGCAGCTGCTCGAAGACCGCCTCGAGCCTGCGGTCCTCCGAGAGCTGGGTGATCAGCAGGCTCACGATCTCACCGCTGACGACGACGTCGTCGACGTGCGCGACCTGGGCCAGCACCCGGTTGCGGTCATCGAGCATCTCGCTGACCACCGGTGTCGCCGAGTCGAGGTTCTTGAGGATGTCGCGCACGTGGAGCAGCGTCACGAGGGTGCGGGCGTCCGCGGCCTGCACCCCGAGGTGGTCGGAGTAGCAGAGCACGATCACCTGGTCGAGCCCGTCGACGACGTACGTCTCCAGCGTGGCGCGATCGGTCGTCGAGGCCGGCACCACGGTCACCTCGATGTTGTCGAGGGCGGGGACCTCGGGAGTGCCGAACGACGTGAGGATCGTGAGCGTGGAGCCGCGCGCGGCGTAGTGATCGAGCTCGCGCACGACGATCGGCGCGCGCTCGTTCCAGCCGACCAGCACCGCCTGCGTGGCTGCCTCCTCGACGCCGGCGACGGTGCCCAGCGCGTCGAGGTCGGGCCGCGTGGCGGAGCGGGACTCGGTCTCCAGCGAGGCATCGTCCTCGGCGACGACCACGAGGGTCCGGTTGCCGACGAGGGTGTCGCCGGCCGGGTTGAGGGTCGGCACGCCGTCCTCGATCATCCCGATCACCGACGCCTTCTCGAAGGCGAGCAGCGTCTCGGCGTAGGTCAGGGCACCGAGGTCGTGGTGCTCGAGGAAGTAGATCTCGTCGCCGTCGTAGTCGAACAGCTCGGTGTAGACCGCCGCGGCGCCGGACTGGCGCGAGGTCTGGACGACCAGCTTGGCCACCGTCTCCCGGATGTCGAGCAGGACCGTGCGGTCGGTGCCGACGAGCCGCGCGACCTCGAGGTTGGAGGGGTTGCGGATCTCGGCCACGATCGTGGGGCCGTCGTTGCCACCGTGGGTGAGCGCGAGCAGCGTCTTGATCACCTCGCTGTCGGGGTCCTCGGAGTCCGGTGCGAGCAGGATCACCGAGCGGGCCGTGGTGTGGCTGCTGAGCGCCAGGTCGTCGATGTCCATCGGTGAGCCCGAACGGCACACCACCCGGGTGCCGCGCAGGTCGGGCACCTTGGCCTTGACCTCGTCCTCCATCTCGACCTTGTCGCGGTCGGCGAGGATCACGACCACCGGCTTGTGCCGGCTCTCGTTGGCGAGCGTGAGCTCGGAGATGATCGTGTAGATCGAGTCGGACCATCCGAGGATCACGGTGTGGTCGCGCTCGAGGACGATCGACCGGCCGCGCCGCAGGTCGGCGAGCTTCGTGTCGATGCCAGCGGCGATGACGCCGATCAGCGCGCTGACGATGAACAGGCCGGCGATGGTCAGCACCAGCATGGTCACCACGAAGCGCCACGAGGTCGGGTCGTCACCGCCGATCGTGCCCGGGTCGAGGGCGTGGAGCAGGCTGTAGAACATCTCGTGCAGGAAGTCGTCCGGGACCCCGTCGGCCGGCGGCCGCAGGCCCAGCAGCGAGACGAAGAGCGAGAATACGACGATCAGCACGAGCGTGGCCACGCTCAGCCAGGCGATCAGGGCGGGTGTCCCCCGCGACATGCTGTTGTCGAACCAGTAGCGGAGCCGGTCCCCCATCCGGGATCCCTCGCTCGCGGCCGGGCGGGTGCCCCCTCCCTCGCGGGCCATCGCCTTCGCCGTGCGCAGGCGCATCTGCTGCCCGGTGCGTGCCATCGCGGCCGCCTCTCGTTCGTGCCGGCTCGGTCCGGCGGACCATGCTCCCGCACCACCGGGCCTCCGCGTGCGGAAATGGCACGACGGCCCGCCGGGAGGTCCCGGCGGGCCGTCGTGCTGGTGCTACTGGTGGATCAGCGGATCAGTTGGAGCCGCCGGTCAGCTTCTCGCGGAGCGCCTGCAGCGCCTCGTCGGAAGCGAGCGAGCCGCCGGTGTCGCCACCGGTCTCGGCCGCGTCGTCGCCGCCGGAGGAGTAGGACGTGGCCTCGCCGGCCTCGACCTCGGCCTGCTTGGCCTCCTCCTGCTGCTTGACGTGCGCCTCCCAGCGGGCGTGCGCCTTGGCGTACTGGTCCTCCCAGACCGCACGCTGCTCGTCGAAGCCCTCGAGCCACTCGCCCGTCTCGGGGTCGAAGCCCTCGGGGTAGACGTAGTTGCCCTGCTCGTCGTAGGTCGCGGTCATGCCGTAGAGGGTCGGGTCGAACTCCTCCACGTCGGCGGCCGCAGCGGTCTCGTTGGCCTGCTTGAGCGACAGCGAGATCCGGCGACGCTCGAGGTCGATGTCGATGATCTTGACCATGACGTCGTCGTTGACCTGGACGACCTGCTCCGGGATCTCCACGTGGCGCTCGGCCAGCTCGGAGATGTGCACGAGGCCCTCGATGCCCTCCTCGACGCGGACGAACGAACCGAAGGGCACCAGCTTGGTGACCTTGCCCGGGACGATCTGGCCGATCTGGTGGGTGCGGGCGAAGTGCTGCCACGGGTCCTCCTGCGTCGCCTTCAGCGACAGGGAGACACGCTCGCGGTCCATGTCCACGTCGAGGACCTCGACGGTGACCTCGTCGCCCACGGCGACGACCTCGGACGGGTGGTCGATGTGCTTCCACGACAGCTCGGAGACGTGCACGAGGCCGTCGACGCCGCCGAGGTCCACGAACGCACCGAAGTTGACGATCGAGGAGACGACACCCTTGCGGATCTGGCCCTTCTGGAGCTGGGTCAGGAAGCCGTGGCGGACCTCGGACTGGGTCTGCTCGAGCCAGGCACGGCGCGACAGGACCACGTTGTTGCGGTTCTTGTCGAGCTCGATGATCTTCGCCTCGAGCGTCTGGCCGACGTAGGGCTGCAGGTCGCGGACGCGACGCATCTCGACGAGCGAGGCCGGCAGGAAGCCGCGGAGACCGATGTCGAGGATGAGGCCGCCCTTGACGACCTCGATGACGGTGCCCTCGACGACGCCGTCCTCCTCCTTGACCTGCTCGATGGTGCCCCAGGCGCGCTCGTACTGGGCGCGCTTCTTGGACAGGATCAGGCGACCTTCCTTGTCCTCCTTCTGGAGGACGAGGGCCTCGACCTTGTCGCCCACGGAAACGACCTCGTTGGGGTCGACGTCGTGCTTGATGGACAGCTCGCGCGAGGGGATGACGCCCTCGGTCTTGTAGCCGATGTCGAGGAGGACCTCGTCGCGGTCCACCTTGACGATGGTGCCGTCGACGATGTCGCCGTCGTTGAAGTACTTGATCGTCGCGTCGATCGCCGCGAGGAAGTCCTCTTCGGACCCGATGTCGTTGACGGCCACCTGGGGCGCGTCGTAGTCCGGAAGAGTGGAGAGGGTGCTCGTCATATGGAAGGAATTTCCTTGGATGGATGGAGTCGTGCGGACGCACGCAGACATCCGTTTCACTGGCCGTCGGTGGTGACTGGTCACCGCCGAGGACTCGGCGAGCCCGGGTTCGCTCGGTATGGAAGCCGGGCAGAGGTCTGGCGCAACAAGGAACTTTACGCGTGATCGAGCGCTGACGTCCAACCGGCGACGCACGCTCAGCGCTTCGCCGTCGGACGCTCCGGCCTCGAGCTCGTCCGAGCCCGGTTCCCGCGCCGCTCGAGAAGATTGGCGTTGAAGTCTCGTTACTCATTTGTTGGTATGTCGTTACTGGGTACAGGGGGGCAGCGCGATCCGCGTCAGCGCCTGACCAGATGGGCTTCCAGGGGGATAACGACCATGCCGCACCACTCACTCCGCCGACTGCTGTCCGCGACCACCACGCTCGCCCTCGTGCCGGTCATGGCGCTGGCGTTGACGTCGACGCCGGCATCGGCGGCGCCGTTGCCGGCCGCCTACTCGGCGAACGCCCACGGCGACGTGGTCGGGCTCGACGTCAACCTGCTCACGCTCGACCTGGCCGGCGTCGCCGTCGGCCACAGCCGCAGCACCGCGACCAGCACCGCGACGACGGGTGGGAGCACGGCGACCTCCGCCAACCTCGACGGCAACCTCGCCGGGACCGGCCTCGCCCTGGGCCAGCAGGTGTCGACCGCTCCGCCGAGCGTGAACCCGGACCCGCAGGACCTCCTGGGCGTGAACCTCGCGCCGGTGATCAACGTCGGCACGATCCGGGGCGACACCGAGGCGACGTACTCCAGCAACCCCGCCACGTGCGCCCCGGCAGACGCCACCGGCGTCCGCGTCCTCTCCGACGCCCAGACCCAGCTCGCCGGCCTCACCCTCGCCTCGCTGCCCATCCTCGGCACCGTCGCAGACGTCAGCGCCTCCCAGGCGCGGACCCGGACGTTCCTCGAGGATCCCGGCACGGGACGCTCCAGCGTCGTGTCGCGCACGACCACCAGCATCGGTGACATCTCCCTGCTCGGCGGCACCGTGGGCATCAAGGTCGCCCGCCCGGTCGTGCTGGAGGCCCGGTCCAACGGCACCACCGGAACGGCGTCCTACACGAACCCGCCGTCGGTCTCCGTCACCGCGAACGGCACGACCGTCAACATCCTTCCCGGGGGCAGCCGACAGATCAACCTCGGCGTCCTCGGCGCGCTGGCCAACCTCACGGTCTCCGTGCGCGCCGCGCAGAACACCTCGTCGGGCGCGACGGGTGCGGCATCGACCGACGCCTTCCTCAGCATCGACCTCAACGTGCTCGGTGGCCTCGGGCGCCCGGCCGCCGACGTCAACCTCGACCTCGCGCCCATGTCGGTGCAGGCCACTGCTCCCCAGGGCGGCGTCGAGTGCCCCGTCATCGACACCACGGCGCCCGGCGCCCCCGTCATCACCTCCCCGGCCGGCGGCTCCACCACCAACGACACGACGCCGACGTTCTCCGGCACCGCCGAGCCCGGCTCGACCGTCGTGGTCAGGAACGCCGGCGGCACCCAGGTCTGCACCGCGACCACCGGATCCGGCGGCAGCTGGACCTGCACGCCCGCCTCCCCGCTCCCCGCGGGCCAGGCCACCTACAGCGCCACCGCCACCGACGCCGCCGGCAACACCTCCCCCGCGACCAACGTCACCTTCACCATCGACACCGCGACGACGATCGACCTCGTCGAGCCGGCCAGCGGCTCCACGACCAACGACGTCACCCCGCTGGTCGCCGGAACGGGCGAGGCGGGTGCCTCCGTCGTCGTCCGGGAGGGCGCGACCCAGGTCTGCACCGCGACCGTCGCGGCGAACGGCAGCTGGTCGTGCACCCCCGGAAGCGCGTTGTCGGCGGGCTCGCACACCCTGACGGCCACCGCCACCGACGCGGCCGGCAACACGGCGACCGACACGACCACCTTCACCATCGACCCCGGTGGTGACGACACCACTCCGCCCGGCGCCCCGGTCATCACCTCCCCCGCCAACGGCTCCACCACCGACGACGCGACGCCCACGTTCTCCGGCATCGCCGAGCCCGGCTCGACCGTCGTGGTCAGGAACGCCGGCGGCACCCAGGTCTGCACCGCGACCACCGGGACCGGTGGCAGCTGGACCTGCACGCCCGCCTCCCCGCTCCCCGACGGCGAGGCCACCTACACCGCCACCGCCACGGACGCGGCCGGCAACACCTCACCCGAGGCGAGCGTCCGATTCACCGTGGACACCACCGCCCCGACCGTCCCGGTGATCACGACACCGGCGCAGGACTCGGTCACGAACGACACCACGCCGGAGTTCACCGGCACCGCAGAACCCGGCTCGACGGTCGTCGTCAGGAACGCCGGCGGCAACCAGGTCTGCACCGACACGACCAGTGCCGGCGGCAGCTGGAGCTGCACCCCGACGAGCCCGCTCCCCGTCGGCCGGGCCACCTACACCGCCACGGCCAGGGACGCGGCCGGGAACACCTCGCCCGCGGCCGACGTCACCTTCACCATCGACACCGCCGCGCCCACCGCGCCGGTGATCACGGCACCCGCCGGGGGCTCCACCACCACCGACTCGACGCCGCCGTTCTCCGGCAACGCCGAGGCCTTCTCGACCGTCGTGGTCGAGGACTCCGACGGCAACGAGGTCTGCACCGCCGTCACCGGTGCCGGTGGCAGCTGGAGCTGCACGCCCGCCGCGCCGCGACCCGACGGCGAGGCGACCTACACCGCCACGGCCACGGACGCGGCCGGCAACACCTCCCCCGACGCAGCGGTCACCTTCACGATCGACACCTTCACCACGATCGACGTCGTGGCACCGCCGAACGGGTCCACCACGAGCGACACGACCCCGGAGCTCTCCGGCAACGCCGAGCCCGGCTCGACCGTGGTGGTCGAGGACTCCGACGGCAACGAGGTCTGCACCGCCACCGCGGGCCCCGGCGGCATCTGGCGCTGCACGCCCGCGACTCCGCTCCCCGAGGGCGAGGACACCTACACGGCCACCGCGACCGATGCGGTCGGCAACACCGCGACGGCGACGACGACGTTCACGATCGACACCGAGAGCGTCGACACCACGCCCCCCGGCGCCCCGGTCATCAGTGCCCCGGTCGACGACACCGTCATCGACGACGCCACTCCGGAGTTCTCCGGCACGGCTGAGCCGGGGTCGACGGTCGTGGTCGAGGACTCCGACGGCGCCGAGGTCTGCCGGGCCGTCACCGGTGCGGGCGGTCAGTGGAGCTGCACCCCCGCCCAGCAGCTGCCCGACGGTGAGGACACCTTCACCGCCACGGCGACGGACGCGGCCGGCAACACCTCAGCCGGGACCGACGTCACCTTCACCATCGACACCGCCGCGCCCACCGCGCCGGTGATCACGGCACCCGCCGGGGGCTCCACGACCACCGACTCGACGCCGCCGTTCTCCGGCACCGCCGAGGCCTTGTCGACCGTCGTGGTCGAGGACTCCGACGGCAACGAGGTCTGCACCGCCGTCACCGGTGCCGGTGGCAGCTGGAGCTGCACCCCCGACGAGCCGCTGCCCGGCGGCCAGCACACCTACACCGCAGCGGCCACGGACGCGGCCGGCAACACCTCGCCCGACGCGACCGTGACGTTCACGGTCGACACCACGGCGCCCGGCGCCCCCGTCATCACCTCCCCGGCAGCGGGCTCGGTCACGAACGACACCACGCCGACGTTCTCCGGCACCGCCGAGCCCGGATCCACCGTCGTGGTCAGGAACGCCGGCGGCACCCAGGTCTGCACCGCGACCACCGGAGCGGGCGGCAGCTGGACCTGCACGCCCGCCTCCCCGCTCCCCGCGGGCCAGGCCACCTACAGCGCCACCGCCACCGACGCCGGCGGCAACACCTCGCCCGCGGCCGACGTCACCTTCACGATCGACGCCACCGCGCCCACCGCGCCGGTCATCACGGCACCGGCCGGCGGCTCCACGACGACCGACCCGACGCCGCCGTTCTCCGGCACCGCCGAGCCCGGATCCACCGTCGTGGTCGAGGACCCCAGCGGCAACGAGGTCTGCACCGCCGTCACCGGCCCCGGGGGGAGCTGGACGTGCACCCCGACCACCCCGCTGCCCGGCGGTGAGGCCACCTACACCGCCACCGCCACCGACGCGGCCGGCAACACCTCACCCGCGACGAGCGTCACCTTCACCATCGACGCGGCCGGTGGCAGCGTGGCTCCCCCGGTCATCAGCTCGCCTGCGGCGGGCGCAACGGTGCAGGCCACCACGCCCGACTTCTCCGGGACGGGCCAGCCCGGGCTGACGGTCACCGTGCGCGAGGGCTCGACGGTGCTCTGCACGGCCACGGTGGGCAGCAACGGCCAGTGGTCGTGCTCGTCGGGCGCGGTCCTGCAGCCGGGCCCCCACACGGTCTCGGCGACCCAGGCCGGACCTGCCGGCCAGAGCCAGGCCTCCACGGTGACGTTCACGGTGGCAGGTGCGCCCACGCCGAACCCGAACCCGACACCGACCGACCCGGACGGCGACGGCCTGACCAACACCCAGGAGGCCCAGCTGGGCACCGACCCGAACAAGGCCGACACCGACGGCGACGGCCTCACCGACGGCCGGGAGGTGCAGCTCGGCACCGACCCGACCCGGGCCGACACCGACAAGGACGGCCTGACCGACGGCCAGGAGGTGCTGGGCGTCACGATCCGCCAGGCGTTCGAGGTCTGCGGCCGGAAGACGCTGCGGTCGATCACCGTGACGACCGACCCGTTGCGCGCCGACACCGACCGCGACGGGCTGAAGGACGGCGCCGAGGTCCGGGGCGTGAAGATCAAGCAGAAGGTCAGGACGAGCACGGGCACCTACAAGATCGGCAAGGTCCGGACCAACCCGACCAAGAAGGACTCCGACCGCGACGGCCTCACCGACAAGGCCGAGATCACCGGATCGAAGAACAAGAAGTTCGGGAAGGCGAAGACCGACCCGGCCACCTGCGACACCGACCGCGGCGGCGTGTCCGACGGCGCCGAGGTCAAGGCCGGAGCCAACCCGGCCGACTCCAGGTCGACGCCGAAGCGACCGGGGCGCCGCACGACGGCCTCGGACCTCCCGGCCCGGCAGGCGGGCTAGAAGGGCCAGGCATGGAGGTCGCCGCTGTCGGCGACAGCTCGGACCAGGACCGCAGCACGGTCCGCCACCGGGTTGTCGCCGGCGCGCGCCGCCAGGTCGACCAGCGCCCACAGGTCGGCCGCGCGGGCACCGTCGAGGAGGTCCTCGGCGGTGCCGCCGCGCAGCCCGGTCCATGCGGCCAGCACCCCCTCCACGTAGGCCGGGTGCCGCTCGAAGCGCAGGAGGTTGCCGACGTCGGTCCACGGGTGACCGGCGTGCGCGAACTCCCAGTCCAGCACGGCCGTGACGACCAGGGACCCCGGACCGACGAGCACGTTCTTGGGATTGAGGTCGCTGTGCACCAGGCTCGCCCGGCCCACCGTGTCGAGGAGGTCCTGGGCGTCGCGCGCCACCTCCGCCAGCGCCCCCCGCTCCTCGGACGACCAGCCCGCGAGCCTGTGGTCCGCCCACTCGGGAAGGTCGACGTCGGGGAGGTCGCCGAGCGCGAGCTCCGCGTCGAGGAACGTGCCCGGGCGTCGGACCGGCATCCCCGCGAGCGTGGCCGCGACGGTGCCCATGGACCCACCGAGGCGGCGCAACCCGTCCGCGTCCTCCTCGCCCTCGAGCCGCCCGACGACGACGTCGCCCCGCTCCCCCGGCAGCCACCCGGTCACCAGCAGGCCCGGCTCGCCGGTGCCGGGGCGCGGTCGTCGTACCTCGAGCACGTCGGGCACCGGAAGCAGGCCGCGCACGAGGTGGAGCACCGCCTGGTCGACCTCGGGTGCCTCCGGCCCGCGCGGGTCGTCGGGCGGGTAGAGGCGTACGACGACGCGCTCCCCGCCGGCCTCCCCGAGGAACGTGCGACCCGACCACCCACCCGCCAGCGGGGTCAGGGAGCTGCCTGCGTCATCCACCCGCAGATCGTGGCACAGCAAAATCTTCAGTCTTTTCGGAGAAAGGCGCGTTACCTGCGCGTGGTCCGTTCGTTTGTTGTATTTGTTCTGTTGTAACCGTTGTGTAGATCTCTCGTGGATCTACCGACCGACTTCACTCCGAGGGGGAGCTTCGAGATGCACACCCACCACCCGAGCCGATTCGGGACCCGGCTCACGCAGGCGGCGGTCGCCCTGACCGTCGTCGTCCCGGGCACGGTCCTGGGACTGTCCCAGTCGGCCTCCGCCGCACCGTTGCCCGCGACCTACGCGGCCAACGCACACTCCGACATCCTCAGCCTCGGCGCGACCGTGGCCGGGCAGTCGCTCGCCACGCTCGCCGTCGGCCACAGCCAGGGCTCGGTGGCGAGCTCCGCCGCCGGTGCCGGCGGCGCCAACGCCAGCTCGTCGAACCTCGACGCCACCCTGGGCGGCACGCCCGTCCCGGTCGACTCCGCGACCGCGTCGGTGTCCACCAACGCCGGGGTCGACGACCCCGCTGCACGCGTGCTCGTGCCGGTCCCGGCCGCGCCGGTCGCCTCGATCGGAGCCATCACGGGTGACGTCGAGGCCCGCTGGGGCGGCGCCAACGCCTGCGCGACGCCGGTCGTCTCGGGCACCCGCACCCTGTCGGCGGCCACGACGACCCTCGCGGGCGCCTCGGTCGGCCAGCTGGGCCTGCCCGCCCCGCTCAACGTGACGGTCGCGCAGGTCGGGGCCTCCTCGACCACGAGCGGCACCTACCTCGTCGACGACGGCATCGGCGGCTCCGACGTCGTCTCGAGCACCACGACGCAGGTCGGACAGGTCAACCTCCTCAACGGCGCCGCCGTGATCGACGTGTCCAACCCGGTCGTGCTCCAGGCCCGCTCCGACGGGACCACCGGCACCTCGGGCTTCGCCTCCACCCCCACGATCGTCGCGACGATCGGTGGCAACGCGATCCCGATCCCGGTGAACAACCAGCCGCAGTCGCTCGCGCTGCCCGGTGTTCTCGGCCCGCTCGTGAGCCTCACGGTCACGGCGTTCACGCCGACCTTCGCCAACTCGGGTGCGACCGGCTCGGCCACGATGGACGCGCTGCTCAGCATCGACCTGAAGGTCCTCAACCTCCCCGCGCCCATCGGCACGACCGTGGCTGACGTCTCGCTCGACATCGCCCCGATGGCGGCCAACGCGGTCGCCCCCGCCGGTGGCGTGGACTGCAACGGCACCCAGCAGGGCTCGCTGGCCCCGCCGGACATCACCTCGCCGGCGCAGAACGCCCGCGTCACCGACTCCACGCCGCTGATCTCCGGCACCGGCGCGCCCGGCGCGACGGTGACCGTCCGCGAGGGCACGCGCGTCCTGTGCACCGCCGTGGTCCCCTCCAACGGTCGCTGGAGCTGCTCCTCGACCGTGGTGCTGGCCAACGGCTCGCACACGGTCACGGCCACGCAGTCGGCCAACGGCACGACCAGCGCCGCTGACTCTGCGACCTTCACCATCGCCGCCGATCCCGGCGACCTCGACGGCGACGGCCTGCCCAACGACGAGGAGACCGACCGCGGCACCGACCCCAACAACCCCGACACCGACGGTGACGGCCTCACCGACGGCGAGGAGGTCAACCGCTACGGGACCGACCCGCTGAAGAAGGACACCGACAAGGACGGCCTGACCGACGGCCAGGAGGTCAAGGGAGTCACGGTCAAGCAGCGCATCTACGTCTGCGGCAAGAAGAAGGTGCCCTCCTCGTTCACGGTGCGCACCAACCCGCTGAAGAAGGACACCGACAAGGACGGCATCTCCGACGGCAAGGAGGTGAAGGGCACCAAGATCAAGCAGAAGGTCCGGGTCTCGAAGGGCAAGACCATCAAGATCGGCAAGGTCCGCACCAACCCGAGGCGCAAGGACTCCGACCGTGACGGCCTCACCGACAAGGTCGAGATGACCGGCAAGGCGAACAAGAAGTACGGCAAGGCCAAGACCGACCCGACCCGGTGCGACACCGACCGGGGCGGCGTCTCCGACGGCGCCGAGATCAAGGCGGGCTCCAACCCGTCCGACAGCCGCTCGACACCCAAGAAGCCCAACGGCGGCCGCAAGAAGGGCTGACCCAGGCAGGTTCCCCCCTGAAAATAGGTGCCGACGCGCCGGACCACCCACCCGGCGCGTCGGCACCGCTACGTCCGGACCCCGCGGAGGGTCCTCTAGGCTCCCGACGTGGAGGATCACCTGCCCCAGTCGGTGCGCGTCGAGCGCCGGCCGGTCTCCGAACGGGAGTCGCGCGCGGCCAACGGGCCCGACTGGGACCGCTACGCCGACGAGTACCAGGCCACCCACGGCGCCTTCCTGGGCGACGCCGGCTTCGTGTGGGGTCCCGAGGGCCACACCGAGGACGAGCTGGCGATCCTGGGCGACGTCAGCGACCGCGACGTGCTCGAGGTGGGCAGCGGCGCCGGCCAGTGCTCGCGCTGGGTCCGGATCCACGGCGGACGCGGCTTCGGCCTCGACCTGTCCCACCGCCAGCTCCAGCACTCCCGCCGGCTCGACGGGGAGACCGGCATCGGGGTCCCGTCGGTGCGCGGCACGGCGACCGACCTGCCCTTCGCCGGCGCGAGCTTCGACATCGTCTTCTGCTCCTTCGGCGCGCTGCAGTTCGTCAGCGACATCGACGACGCCCTCGCGGAGGTACGACGGGTGCTGCGGCCCGGCGGCCGCTTCGCCTTCTCGATCACCCATCCGACGCGGTGGATGTTCCCCGACGACCCGGGCGAGCCCGGACTGACCGCGACCCAGTCCTACTGGGACCGCACGCCCTACGTCGAGGTCGACGACGCCTCGGGCGTCGTGTCCTACGTCGAGCACCACCGCACCCTCGGCGACTGGGTCAGGCTGCTGGCCCGCCACCACTTCGTCCTGGCCGACCTCGTCGAGCCCGAGTGGCCCGAGGACCACGACCGCGTATGGGGCGGGTGGTCACGCACCCGCGGGGTGCTGACGCCGGGAACGGCGATCTTTGTGGCGCACCTGGCGGCGTGAGCGACCGCCCGTGCGTCCTCGCGCCCAGCCGGCGACGAGCGACGCGGGGTTGAACGGTGCCCACAGGCGGTGCCGGGCGTCGGCCGACGCCAGCACCTCCTCGCGCAGCGCCTGGCACTCCTGCCAGAAGGCCCAGCCCTCCTCGTCCGGGCCGACGCCCGGCGCGAAGACCGCCGCGTCCGCGCGTCGCGCCAGGTCGAGCCCCACCCCCAGCCCGCCTGCCTGGGACACCCGGCCCCACGACTCCGGCACCGGCGTGCCCCGGTCGCGGGCCGCGTCGAGCACCTCCTGCCAGCCGTTGACGTGGAGCCTCGACCACGACGACGTACGACGCCGGCGCGCGCGACGTACGCGCTTGGCGATCACCACGCCGAGCAGGAGCACGGACCCGAGGAGCACCGCACCCACGGCCAGGCCGAGCGCCCAGGTGGCGGGCGAGTCCTTCTCCCCGAGGTCGGCGTCCTCGTCGAGGCCGAGGAAGGTGCCCTTGGGGAACGTGAAGTCCTTGTCGAACTTCAGCTCGCGCACCACGAAGGCCTTGGTGTCCTCCTTGTCGACGTCGTCGCCGCTGGCGTCGTGGACGCCCGTGTAGCGGTCGGGTCCGAGCGTGCGCCACGTGCCGTCGGCGAGCTGGAGCTCCACCCAGGACGTCACGTCGTCGTGCGTCACGACGCCGTTGGCGCGAGGCTCGGCGCCGACGACGACCCGCGCCGGCACTCCCAGCCGGGACGCGCTGAGCGCCATCAGGGCGGAGTACTGGAACGGCGTGCCGACCATGTCGTCGGAGCCGAGCATCCGGATCCCGAGGTCGACCGGCCGCTGGGACGAGGTGCCGGTGAGCCGGACGGCTCCGTTGAGGCGCAGGTAGCGCGCCAGCAGCAGCGTGCGTGCGAGCGGCGGCAGGTCCTCGCGGGCGAAGGGCCGGAGGTATTCGTCGAGGAACGCTCCCTCGGGCTGGCGCTGCTCGTCGTCCGCCTCGCGCGTCGGGTCCGTGCGCGACAGCGGACCGTCGGTGAGCACGGACGTGAAGGTGTAGTCGTCGCGGGGATCGACGCCGCCCACGACGAGAGCGCTCGACGTCGCCTGGTTGTAGCGGACGTCGTCGAGCTGTGAGCGGCCGTCGGTGTAGTCCAGGTCGATCCTGGTGAGCTCGCCGAGCATCGGGAGCCAGTCGCCGGTGTAGCCCGGGCGCAGCTGGATCCGGACGTCGACGGTCGGGCCGTCATGGAGGGGCGCGACCTCGCGGCCGATCCGCTTGAAGGTGCCGTAGCCGTCCGTGCCCGGTGACTCGGTGGCCGGGATCCACGCGGTCCCGTCGTAGTGGTCGAGGGCGGCGAACCGGATCCGGCGCCCCTCGGGCACCCCGGTCGCCTTGAACAGCTGGTCGGTGCCGCCGGACCGGCGTGGCACGACCGAGTCGGCCGCGGCCGAGACAGCCAGCGTGTTGTCGTCGCCGCGCAGCAGGACGCGGTCGACCTCGTTGTCGTCGGGCACCAGGAAGGTGACCACCGCCGAGACGAGGGCGACGGTCAGCACCGCCGTGAGTGCGGCGGGCACCGAGCCGCGGGCACGGCCGACCAGCGACTCGCGGCGGCGGGCCCGGGCCGCCGCCCACGCCACCACGACGATCGCGAAGGCGATGCCGCGAGGGACGAGCAGCGACGGGACCAGCACGCCCAGTGGGATGGTCGCCGCCAGCGCCAGCACGAGGGGCGCGACCGGCGCGAGCGCGCTGCGCGTGGCAACGGCGAGCCAGGCGGCGGGCACCGCCGCGAGGAAGCCCACGAGGAACGGCACCAGCATCACCTGGCCGCTCGTCTCCACCGGTGGCACGCTGCTGACCAGCGTGACGGGGGCGCCGACGACCTCGCCCAGGACGCGGTTCATCGTCTCCAGCGTCGGCACGATCCAGGGCCCCGGACGCTGCAGGCCCACCAGGGCGCCGAGAGGCGCGAACAGGCCGACGGCCAGGAGGGCGTACCACCACACGCCCTCGTGCCACTCCCGAGCCAGGAGGGCCAGCCCGAGCATCAGCGCGACGGGCACGAGCCCGGCCACGAGGTAGCCGCGGTCGGCGAACGTGTCGTCGAGGATCGACAGGGTCAGCGCCATCAGGAGCAGCACGACGGCGACGTCGACGAGCGCCGCGCGCGTGCGGCTCATCGCATCCCCCGGGCGAGCAGGTCCTGCAGGTGGGCCAGGTCCGGGATGGAGATCTCGCGCAACGCACCGTTGTCGCGCAGGCGCGCGTCGTCCTCGCTGTCGGCGCGTACGACGATCCAGTCGGCGCCGCGGCCGAAGCGCTGGGCGGCCGCGTCGAGCTGCACCAGGGCGCGGGCCGCACCTGTCACCTGCACCACCAGGCCGGTGCCGCTGACCTGGCCCGCCGCCTCGGCGGCGTGGGCGAGGTAGTCGTCGGCGCCGGCGTCGAACCGGCACGCCGCGTCGGTCATCTCCACGGCCTGTCGCCCGCGGGCGACGTGCTCACCGCAGCGCAGGTAGGTGTCGAAGTCGTCGCGCACGGCGCGGAGCGCGATGGACGTCGCCACGGACACGGCGAGCTCGAAGTCGCGCAGCCGCGGGTAGGCGCCTCGCGCGCAGTCGACCAGCACGGTCACGTGCCCGCGCCGGGTCTCGTGGTACTGCCGGACGAGCAGCTCTCCCGCCTTGGCCGACGAGCGCCAGTGCACGTGCCGCAGGTCGTCGCCGGGGACGTACTCGCGCAGCGCGTGGAAGGCGAGGTCGCTCATCGACAGCTGCTGGCTGGTCGCGCCGTCGAGGTCGTTGGTCAGCCCGCCGGCGAAGACGGACAGGTCCGTGACCCGCGGCGAGACCAGCAGCTCGACCGAGCCGCCGGTCTCGAAGCGACGCGCGACCAGGCCGACCGGGTCGGTCTTCTCGTAGGTGACGGGGCCGACGCGGTGGACGCCGCGGGGCAGCGACGGCAGCGGGACCGTCTCGGTGTGGTGCGCGAACGGACCGAGGAACGGCAGACGGAGGGCGACCGTGCGGTGACCGACCGGGACCTCGACCTTCGGGAACAGCATCGGCGCGGCGCCCGCGTGCACCTCGAGGGTGGCCTGGGGCGCCGGGCTGCCCTCGACCATCCGCTGCGGACGCAGGGCGAGGTCTGCGACGGGGGTGCCGGGCAGGACCTGCCACAGCAGGCCCAGCAGCAGCAGCCCGAAGGCGACGACGCCGAGCTGGGTGAACTCCTGCCAGTTGAGCCGGATCGCCAGGGCCGTCACGACCACGGCGAGCACCAGCACCCCGCGTCCGAGCGGGGTCAGGATCCGCACCGGAGCCAGGACGCCGGCGACGAGGCGGGACACGCCTCCCGGCACTGCGATCACGCCCGGTCGCGCGGCACCGGGACCTGTGCCAACAGGCCGTCGATGACCTCGTCGGGCGTGACCCCGCCGAACGCAGCACCCGACGCCATCAGCAGCCGGTGGCCCAGGACGGGGTGGGCCAGGGTGGCGACGTCCTCGGGCACGACGTGGCCACGTCCCTCGGACAGCGCCCAGGCCTTCGACGCGCGGATCCAGGCGAGCGCGCCACGCGTGGACAGGCCGATGCGCACGTCGGCCACCTCGCGCGACGCCTCGGCGAGCCGGCGCACGTAGGAGATGATCGCGCCGTCGACGTGCACCAGGTCGGCGACCTGGCCCATCTGGGTGATCTCGGCCGCGCCCACCACGGGCGTGAGGCCGGCCGCGCGGTCGCGCACCTGCGACTGTGCCAGCAGCGCCTCGGTGGACTCCGCGTCGGGGTGGCCGACGTGCGTGCGCATCAGGAAGCGGTCGAGCTGGGCCTCGGGCAGCTGGTAGGTGCCTGCCTGCTCGATCGGGTTCTGGGTGGCGATCACCATGAACGGGTGCCCGACCTCGTGGGTGCGCCCGTCGACGGTGACGTGGCCCTCCTCCATCACCTCGAGCAGCGCCGACTGCGTCTTGGGCGAGGCGCGGTTGATCTCGTCGGCCAGCACGACGCTGTGGAAGATCGGCCCCGGGTGGAACGTGAACCGGCCGCTGGCCTGCTCGTAGACCGTGACGCCGGTGACGTCGGACGGCAGCAGGTCAGGCGTGAACTGGATCCGGGCGAACGAGCAGTCGAGCGACTTCGCCAGGGCCCTCGCCATCATCGTCTTGCCGGTGCCGGGCAGGTCCTCGAGCAGCAGGTGCCCGCCCGAGACCAGGCACGTCAGCGCCAGCCGGACGACCTGTCTCTTGCCGAGCACCGCCGACTCGACGTTGTCCACCACGCGCGCGAACGTGTCGGCGTACCACCGGACGTCGTCGGCGTGGACGGTGGCGGGCTGGCTCACGCCGAGCGGCGGCGCATCAGCTGCAGCGCGATGCCGATCAGGAGCGCCGGGATGCCCACGATCCAGCCGACCAGCGGGACCGTGCCGGTGACCAGGTCGAGCTTGCTCGAGTTGCTCGCGGCATCGTCGGCGTTGCTCTTCACCTGGCCGTCAGTGAAGCCGAAGTCCAGGGCAAGGAAGGTGTTGCCGTCAGAGTCGAGGCGCTGCTGCTGCTCGAACTGGTTGACGATCGAGCCGGTGGTCGGGTCGATCCAGAACGTCTTGTCCGTGGAGTAGGTGCCCTGCACGCCCGACGAGATCTCGATCGGCACGTCGCTGACGACGCTCTTGTAGACGTAGAGCTCGTGACCCTCGTAGTCCTGGGTGCCCTCGTAGGTGGCGTCGACGGCCTCGGCCGCGTAGCCGTCCCAGTACTTGTAGGTCTTCTTCTCGGCCTCGAACGGCCACTTGTTGACCAGGCCCGACTTCTCCTCCGCGCTCGGGGGAGGTACTTCGGGTCGTCGATCGCCTCGGCCGTGCGGCGGTTGGTGGCGAAGGTGTCGGTGCTCGCTGAGATGAGCCGCTCCTGTGGGTCGCTCGCACTCACGCACTCGGTGATCTCGTCCTCATCCTTGACCAGGCAGCTGGAGTTCTGGAAGACGACCACGTCTGCGTCCGAACGCTCGGAGTCGGCGTGCGTGACGCTGAACGCGCGGACCGGGAACGACGACGTTCCGCCGGTCCCGTCTGCCAGTTCGGCCGTGCCGCTGAGAAGGGTCAGGCTGTCCGTGCCCAACGGAGTCTTCATCAGTTGCCCCGGCGCCCAGAACTGCGCGATCACCGCGACCGTGAGCAAGAAGCCACCCAGGGCCGAAAGCCCGATGCCGAATACCCTACGCATGTGACGTACCTCCCACTGGCCTGAAATCGGAGTGACTGTAGCAGCAAAGTGACTCGTCGGTAGCCCATCTAGACGACAGGCTTCGATGAGTCCTTCAGGAGCACCTCGTGGGGCCCTCCAGCTCCACGCCTACTGGCCAGTACGGCAAGGCGATCTACGACGAGCGCGCGAGTCATCGTCGCCACTCCGGCGAGGACCGTCGCGGCGACGACAACTCTGAGCCAGGGTTCGACATCGTTGGTCCGGACCTGAATCTCGACGACGACTGCCTGAGCCCACACGAGTACTCCGGGCCAGCTCGACGCAGCTGCGACGACGCGCGGATGACTGGCAACGTGAACGGCAAGCAACGAGCGATCTGGCGTGCAGCGCGCAGCCATGCACGCAATGGCTGCGAGAAGTCCCGTTGTCGGAGCGAGCAGCGCCACTCTGGCGTCATTGGTGAAGAAGTTGCCGGCGATGATCGAGCCCCCGGCGGACAGCAGGGCAGCGGAGTACACCGAGCCAGCCCACACCTCACCCCTCGACCTCAGATGTGGTGCGACGAGTGCGGCCAAGATGCCGAGCGCGAAAGCGTCAACGAGCCCCCAGGTGTGAAGCGAAGCCTCGAACCAGTCCCCGTCGATGGTGCGCAACGCGCGCCACGTGGCGCTCCCGATCACCAATACGCCAAGAAGCACGAGGCGAGCTCGATGCCATCGTGCGAGCAGCGCGAGCACGACGCAGCCTCCGAGCCACATCTGCACGAGTGCACTGATGATCCACAAGCCGGCAAGGCTGTCCGGTGCTGCGACCGGGTTGTCCACGATCCACAGATTCCAGTACGAACCCACGATCGGGCGGAGCAGGACGGGCTCCGCAACTGCGCCGGGACGGGTTCCGCTGTCCGTGGCACCGAGGATCAGTACCGCGCCTGTTACCACCGTAACGAGCAGACTGGCCACGATGACTGGACCGAGCACCGCGCGCGCCACCGCATACACGCCCTGCCCACGTACATCCAGGAGTCGAACCGCACACGTGTACCCGGCACACACCGCGAGCACGGTCGCGCCGACTCTCCCGCTGGTGAAGAGGATGTTGATCGGCTCGAGCCACCAGAGAGCTCGGAGGTCCCACAGACGCCAGACCTGCGCCAGGACGACGAGTCCCGTGCCGACGCCGAAGAGCATCATCACCAACGGTGAACCGCCGACCTCACTGAGCCGGTTGCCCTGGCGATTCATGGGTGTCATGACGGAGTCACCGCACCGGGTACGTGCCCCGGCACGTGCTCGTTCGACGATCGTGCCGGCATGCGCAAGGACTGAGACGACGCGAGGAACCTGCGGGTGGGTTCTTCCACCAGTCGCTCAAGAACGATCACGATCGCCACCAAGATCGCCAGTCCGGTGATGGTGCGGATAGGCCATGCCCAGCCTGCGGTGTGGCGTGCCAGCACGACGAAGACCGGGAGGTGCCATACATAGATCGTCAGGGACGACTTGCCGAGAACGCGCAAAGAGCCGTAGGACAGGAACCTCGATACTCGAGTGGGTCGGTCAAGATTCCAGATGGCTAGTACGAGTGCCGCCGCCACGACCATGAACGCGACGGACCACACTCCCAAGAATGCAAGCTCAGGCAGTTCGGACAGCACCAGCTTAAGACCGACAAGGGCGGCGGCGCACCACGCGACAACACCCGGCCACCGCCCCCAACGCGCGGTGTACGGCAGGAGCAACGCCGCCGACACGCCCCAGACGACTGCATCCACACGCGTGGAAGTGAGGGTCGACGCGACGATCCACCCCTCACGCTCGATGACTACCTGGCGCCAGGCGAAGCAGGCGAGGGCAAGAATGATGAGAGATCCGATAAGGGCCGGTCGCCAGCGAAGGAACAGGAGCAGAACGAGGGGGAGTACGAGGTAAGCCTGCTGCTGAACGCTGAGGTACCAGAGGTGACCGACCTCCGGCCGCGTGCCGAGAAGGTCGTCGCTCCCCCACAGGTTGAACGTGTAGGTCATCAGGTGGGTGACGTTCTCGACAAGGTTGCGCGTCGTGCCACGGTACGAGTCGTCAAAGAGGTCGAGCGCCACCAGCACGCCACACAGGGGGACAATCTGCACGCCGAGGCGTATCAACCGCCGCACGTAGAAGCGGACCGGGTCGAGGCGGTCGTCGTCGTACTCCCTCACCAGGTTGCGGGTGACGATGAAGGCGCCCACGACAAAGAACACCGTGACCGCGCCGCCCGTGAGCAAGCCCTCCAGGACTGGGACGTCATAGACGGGGCCGCGCGGCCAGAGCTTTCCAACAGCGTGGTTGAGGACGACAGTGATGATGACGAGACCACGAAGCCCGTCGAGTGCAGCGACCCGGCTGCCCGTCGTCTGATCTGCGGGTCGAGCACCCATCCTTGGAACCATCCCCCTGACGGCGATCGGTCGAGACCTACCAAGCCGCCTCGCCTCGCGGCACCCTAGCAAGATGCGGTCCGGTCCTCGGGGTGCTGCATGAAATAGGCCTGGCACTGTGACTGTGCAACGGCCCTCATTACAGTGCCGCCATGGCACGCGCGACGACACATGGCGGCGATCCTGGGGTCGACGCACCGTCGGGAGGGTATCCAGCCGCCCACATCCCGGCGGTCGACGGACTGCGTGGCGTAGCCATCCTGCTGGTGGCGCTGTCGCACGGCTGGCTGCTCTGGCCCACAGATCATCTCGACGACCATCGCCTTCTCTTCGCCCCGTTCACCAGCGGAAACGTCGCCGTCAGCGTCTTCTTCGCCATCACCGCCTTCATGGCGACCCGCGCATCCCTGGATGATCTCAGCGCTGGCCGGCGGAGGGCTGTCCCACGGCGTATCGCCCACCGTTGGGTACGGATCCACACACAGGTGTTCGCACTCCTCGCCGCTGTGCTCGTGTGGAGCCTCGTGGTCGTGCCTGATGACTATCAGGACTACGACACCGGAACCTCCGTGCTTCGCATCGCCACGTCCTCGTGGAACTGGTTCCTCATCAGTGACCCCATGATCGCGCGGTCCGACCTGGGCCACCTCTGGTACCTCTCGGTGGACATGCAGCTGCTGATCGTGCTGGGTCTCGTCGTGTGGATCGCACACCGTCATCGAGTCCTACTCGCCACAGGTCTTGCCGCAGGTGGGACGCTCGCTGGGATCTGGCGAGCACACGAGTTCGACGCCCAGAGCCCTTACCAGGCGCTGCTGATGACCACCACCCGGATGGACAGTTTCCTGTGGGGTGCTGCCGCTGGCGCGCTGTGGGTCTGGGCCAGACCGCACGCATCCCGCTTCAGATGGCCGGGCACAGTGGCACTCATCGCAATGGTTCCTGTCGCCGTGTGGGCGTCGGACGTGCGGACCTACGCCGGATGGGGTGGCCTAGTCGTGGACGTGCTGGTCGTGGTGGTACTCCTCAGTGTCACGACCAACGAAGACCTGCCACTCGTCGGAGGCCTGCTTCGCGCACGACCACTCCGAGTGGTGGGTGCCATCTCGCTCGGCCTGTACGTGTGGCACTACCCGGTGTTCTGGGCAGTGGCCGTTCAGACACCGGACTGGGCGTGGCCGGCCAGAACTGTCGTCGCAGTCGGCCTGACGGTGGCAGCGGCCGAGCTCACGCGGCGTAGACTCGAGCAACCACTGACCCACTGGCTTCGCCGCGGCTCGGAGTAGCTACTTCCTCCGGCTGAGTTTCGAGAGTGTTGCGAGCACCCGGTGAGCGGCGTCATCGGAGATGCCCAGCCGGCGCTTGACCCGGTCGTAGACGTCGAGGACAGTCCGGTCAGCGGCGATCGCAGCCTTCCGGGTCCGGGTCTCCTCTGGGCGAGCCTGGTAGTTGGTGGCCTTGCGAACCGTGGACTCCTCCTCGGTGAAGTAGTACATCGCCAGCGAGCGACGCGCCATGTCGGGAGGGCAGGTGAGCCCGTCCGGGTGGCCGTGGAACGAGTCGCCGGAGGTGGTGAAGACCAGCATCCGGTTGCCCGCCGGCGTGACCGTGCCTTGGCACGCCGTCATCTGCGGGTCCCACAGCTCGAGCTTGCCGCCCCAGTCGTCGTGCCACTCCTCGTTGAGGTAGAGCAGGATGTTGATCCGCCGCGCCCAGTTCTCGTGGGTGTGGTGCGTGGAGAAGTCCGCGTGGATGTTGAGGTGGCCGCCCCGCTTGGTCATGTGCAGGCCGCCCCCGTCCATCGTGTAGTCGGGGATCAGGTTCGAGATCCCGGTCAGCTCCTCGAGGTAGGCGACGAACTCCGGGGAGCAGAACTCCTGGGCCACGGCCTGGAGCGAGTCGGCCCACGTGTCGGGCTGAGTGTTGGAGTACTTGGTCTCGTTGACGTGCGCGTAGGCCTTCCAGAACGCGTCGTCGATCCCGGGGAAGCCGGCCACCGCCGACGCGAACGCCGGCTGGTGCAGCACGTCGTCGAGGACGATGTGCGGGAAGGGCTGGGCACCGCCGTAGGCCCCCGTGGCACGGGGCAGGTCGGCGGTCAGGCGCGTCATGTTGACGAGCTGCAGGGCGGTCTCCATGGCGGGCATCATGCCATCTGGAGTGACCCTCACGAGCCACTCCGCGACATCCTGCCGGGGCGCTCGTCAACTCCCCGGCGAACTGCGCCCGCGGATGCTACTGGCGGGTTACACTCGGCCGGTTCATGAGGCGTCCGTCACGTGCGGGGTGGTTCCCGGTGCTCTGGAGGAGAGATCGATGTCAGCAGCCGAGGTGCTCAGCGACGCTCAACCGGCTCACGACCGTGGGCCGCGGGTCGGTGTCCTGGTCGTCGCCTACAACGCGGCCTCGACGCTGGAGCGCACGCTGTCCCGGCTCCCGGAGTCCTTCGCCCGCTCGGTCGACCACGTGATGGTCTGCGACGACGCGAGCCAGGACGACACCTACGAGATCGGGCTGCGGTTCCGTGACACCGCGTCGTTCCCGATCACCGTCGTCAAGCACGCGCGCAACCTCGGCTACGGAGGCAACCAGAAGGCCGGCTACCGATGGGCCGTCGAGCACGGCCTCGACGTGGTCGTCCTCCTGCACGGCGACGGGCAGTACGCACCCGAGTGCGTCGAGGACCTGGTCACCCCGTTGGTCCGGGGTGAGGCCGACGCGGTGTTCGGCTCGCGCATGCTCGAGAAGGGCGGGGCGATGGCCGGGGGCATGCCGGCCTACAAGTACGCCGGCAACAAGATCCTCACCGGTCTCCAGAACGCCCTCACCGGTCAGCACCTCTCCGAGTGGCACTCGGGCTATCGCGCCTACCGCACCGACGCCCTCACCGACCTCGACCTCGCGTCGTACTCGGACGACTTCGACTTCGACACCGAGATCATCCTTGGCCTGATCCGCGCCGGGAAGCGCATCGCCGAGGTGCCGATCCCCACCTACTACGGTGACGAGATCTGCTACGTCAACGGCATGAAGTACGCCCGCGACGTGACGGCAGATGTCGTGCGGCACTGGGCGAGTGAGCGCGGCTTCGGCGGTGGCGTGGCCTCCACCGAGACCGATCTCTACGCGCTCAAGGCCACGGGATCGCACGGGGTGCTGATCGAGTGGCTGCAGTCGCGCGAGCCCTCCCGCGTCCTTGACGCCGGGTGCTTCGACGGCCGCTTCGCCGACCTCGCGCGTCGTGCCGGCCACCACGTGACCGGCCTCGACCGGCTCAAGCACGACGGCGTCGCGGACCGCGTCGACTCGTTCATCGAGGCAGACCTCAACCAGCCCCTTCCCCCACCATCGGCGCAGACTACGACGTGGTCGTTGCTGGCGACATCCTCGAGCACGTCGTAGAGCCGCAGCAGCTCCTCGAGGACCTGGTCTCCAAGCTGGTGCCCGGCGGCGAGATCCTCGTCTCGGTCCCGAACTTCGGTCACTGGTACCCCCGCGGCCGCATCGCCATCGGCAAGTTCGACTACGACCAGCGCGGACCGCTCGACCGCGGCCACGTCCGGTTCTTCACCCGCACCACCATCGAGCGGCTCTTCGCCGACTGCGATCTACGGGTCCTCGAGCACCGTGTCGTCGGCACGCCGTTCGAGTCCGTCGTCGACGGTCCTCAGCCTGCGCCGACTCGCAAGCATCTGGTGCGCGGCGTCACCCGCGTGGACCGGGCGATGGTGAGGGCTTGGCCGCGACTCTTCGGCTACCAGTTCCTGTATCGACTGGAACGCGCCTGATGCATCTTCTTCAACCCCGTCGGATCGCCACAGCGACCGGCGTGGGAGCGGGGGCGTGGGCTCTAGTGTCCGTGTTGCTCGATTTTTCCGGCAACCTCACCCGCACTGCGCACTCCTTGGGATACGCGTCCAACTTCTTCGACATCCAGGCGCGTTCGCTGCTGGACGGCAAGTTGTCCGTGCCGCGCGGAAGCTTGGGAATCGAGGGTTTCGTCGAACGCGGCCAGGAGTACATGTACTTCGGTCCGTTCCCTGCTCTGCTCCGGATCCCAGTCATGTTGACGACCGATGAGTTCGACGGCCGGCTGACATTGGTGTCCATGGCGCTCGCTTTCGCGGTCTATGCGCTGATGGCGACCAAGCTGATCTGGCTCGTCCGCGATGTCGTCCGAGAAGGCGTCCGGGTCACCCGCATCGAAGCTGCAGCCATGAGCGTTCTCATCGCTGCGACGCTCGGCGGGACCTCGCTCACCTTCAACGCGTCCTTACCGTGGGTCTACCACGAGGTCTACGCCTGGTCCGTGGCGCTGATCACGGGTTCTCTCTACTGGCTGGTGCGCCTCTTGCAGCAGCAGTCGATACGTTCGACATCGTGGTTCGTCGCCTTCACTGTGTGCACTGTTCTGACGCGAGCCACAGGCGGATGGGCCATGTGCCTGGGCGCTGCGATGGCTGGGCTGTGGCTCTACCTCGGCCGGTCGGGCGCGGACCGTCGACGCGAGGGGCTGATGCTTGTCGGCTTCGCGGCCGCCGCGCTGTCCATCGGCGCACTCGTCAATTGGATGAAGTTCCGACACCCCTTCTTGTTCCCCCTCGAGGACCAGGTGTGGACCCGTTTCAGCCCTCAGCGCCGGGAGGCACTGGCAGTCAACGGCGGCAGCATCACCGGACCGCAGTTCTTCCTCACCTCGCTCGTGAACTATTTCCGTCCGGACGGAATCCGATTCGTCGAGTACTTCCCGTGGATCACGCTTCCGGCCGATCCTGCCCGAGCGTACGGCGGCGCGTTCATCGACCAGAGCTATCGCACGGGCAGCATCACGGCCTTCATGCCCTTGCACTTCCTGGCGACATGCGTCGCTACCGTGACGTTGGTCCGCCCGCAACCACGGGAAGTGAGGAAGCTGCGGATCCCGTTCGCGGCTTCGATACTCGTCACCGCCGGAGTCATGGCCTACGGCTACCTCGCATACCGGTACACGTGCGAGTTCGTCCCTGCGCTTGTGCTGGGTGCTGCTATCGGAGTTCCCACAACCGTGGGCTGGCTGGACCGGCGCTCGAAGGTGCTCCGCCGCGGCGTCCTTGCCATGGGTGTGGCCCTGGCCGCGTTTGCGATTGCCGCCAACATGCTGACGGGCTACGCGACGGCTGCGATGACTGCGGGCGGCTCCTCTCTCAACTCCTACTTGGAGCTGCAGAGACGATTGACACCTGCAGCCGAACGACCTGCCGTCATCTACGCATCGAACCTCCCAGACAACGGCGCCACGGACTCGCTCCTCATCGTCGGGGACTGCGAGTCGCTCTACGTGAACTCCGGCGACTTCGATCGCGAGTGGAGACCGGTCGAACACCGAGCTCTCGTCATCGATGTGTCGTTCTCGCCTAAGTTCAGCGAAGGCACCGTCAATCTGGTCGACGTCGGAACCGATCGTTCCATACGTCTCGAGACCACCGACGACGGCTTCGCACGAGTCGTGATCGTCGACAAGGGTGAGCCCTACGCGGGGCCCTACGTGGAGATGGCTCCTGGCCAGCACCTCGACGTCGGAGTGGGCGTGAAGGGGGAGTTCGGCTATGGCGAGGTGTCGTCCGAGCCGGGAGGTTTCGTGGGATATGTCCGCGCGTTCAGCCTGGACGGCGACGGCATCGCGCAACCGGAGACACCCGTGCCTGCCTTCACCGGCGCTTCGATGACCACAGACTTCGGCATTGTGGCCACCGGCCAGCAGGGGCTGGCACTCCCGTTGTGCCGCAGCATCGCCCGGAGCGCGGGCTTGGACACCTCCTCCTAGATGCGCATCGCTTTCCTGTCCTGGCGGGACACCACCCACCCCGACGGCGGGGGCTCGGAGGTGTTCGTCGAGTCGGTCGGGCGCGAGCTGGCCCGACGCGGCCACGAGGTGACGCTGCTCTGCGCGCGGCACCCCGGGTCGGCGGCGCGCGAGGACCTCGACGGCGTACGGCTGCGGCGGGTGGGCGGTCGACTGACGGTCTACCTGTGGGGGCTGGCCTGGCTGGTGCGCCACCGCCGCGACGTCGACGTCGTCGTCGACGTGGTCAACGGGCTCCCCTTCGCCTCTCCGCTCGTCCGCCGCCGTGGCGTGGTGGCGCTCGTGCACCACGTGCACGCCGAGCAGTGGCGGATCATCTACCCGGGCCCGGGAGGTCGCGTCGGCTGGTTCGTCGAGAGCCGCGTCGTCCCGCTGCTCTACCGTCGACGCCCGTTCCTCACGGTGTCGGACGCGTCCGCCCGCGACCTGGCCCGGATCGGCATCGACCCCGCGACGATCACGGTCGTGCGCAACGGGCTCGACCATGTGCCCGACGACCCGATCGCCGCGACGTCCCCGACACCTCGGCTCGTCGTGCTGTCTCGACTGGTCCCGCACAAGCAGATCGAGCACGCCTTCGAGGTCGTGCGACGACTGGCCACCGAGCTGCCCGACCTCCACCTCGACGTCGTCGGTGACGGCTGGTGGCGCGAGGAGCTCGTGGCGGCTGCGTCAGGGGCCGGCGTCGCGGACCGGGTCACGTTCCACGGCCACGTGAGCGCGCAGCGCCGTGACGAGCTGGTCGCCGCGGCGTGGCTGATGGTAATGCCGTCGGTGAAGGAGGGCTGGTGCCTGGCCGTCACCGAGTCGGCGGCGCAGGGCACCCCGAGCGTGGCCTACGCGAGCGCGGGCGGGGTGACCGAGTCGATCACCGACGGCGAGACCGGCGTGCTGGTCGACGACCTCGACGGTCTCGTGGGGGCCGTACGCCGGCTCCTCACCGACCACGGCACCCGGGACCGGCTCGCCGCAGCCGCACATGACAAGGCCCGGACGCTCACCTGGGAAGCATGCGCGGTCCGGGCCGAATCGGTGATCCGATCGGTCGGCGATCAGTCGCCGTAGACGAGGATCTCCTGGCTGGCCGGGTTGGTGTCGGGGCCCTGGGTCTGGCTGTAGACCAGTCCACCGAGGGCGCTGCCCCCGAGGATGCCGCCCACCACGACGGGGAGCACGACCGAGGTCAGCACGCTGCCGATGGTCGAACCGGTGCCGGTGTCACTCACGTGTGTCTCCCTCTGACGAAGTTACCGGTCGTTAGGTTACATCAGCGAGTGGCGCTCGTCTCGTTCCGGCGGTCCCCGGATCCCGGAGATTTCCCGGCCGCGGCGGCCCTGATGCCGACGGCCCCGGCGGTGACCAGCAGCGCGAGCAGGTGCGCGCCCCACACCGCGAGCTCGCGTGGGCCCGGACCGGACCGTGGCGGGACCGCCGTCCCCGGCACCCGGTAGAGGGCGGCGTACTCCCCCTCGACGACGGGCTCGAGCCCGGACAGGTCGAGCTGGTTGGCCTCCCGGTCGTCGGGGTAGACCACCACCCAGGCGACGCCCAGCGCCGGCAGCACCTCGGCCGGCGGACCCTCCTCGAGGGCCGCCCCGACCTCGGCGGCCAGGGTGCTCTCCCCCGGCACCAGCACCTGCCCGACCTGCAGCGAGTCGCTGGTGACGACGTCCGCGTCGAACATCCGGACCGCCGGGTCCGACGCCGTCTGGCCGGGACGGGTCCAGTCGTAGACGCGGTAGGCGCGCCACGGGAGCGTCACCACGACGCCCGGCTCGCCCGCGAGCCGGTCGGCCACGCGGGTGAGGTCCACGGGGAACCGCACGGGTGACACGGTCGGCCACGTCTGCAGGGTGGCGTCCGGCAGCACCACCACCGGGAGCGCCGCGAGCACGAGGGCCGCGACGGGGCGTACGTCGCCCACGGGCAGGACCCGCCACAGGCGGGCGGCGGCCGCGCCGAAGGCGACCGACACCAGCACCGCGGCAGGGGCGAGGAGCTTCTGCGTGTCGCGGAGCAGCCCGGCGCCGGGGATCGTGTCGACCAGGTCGACGAGGAGCTCCTGCCCCCAGCCGGTCGCGGCGGCGAAGGCGACCGCGCCCGGCAGCCCGGCGAGGACGACCCAGCGCGCGGTGTCGCCGTTCCCCCACAGCCGGCGGAGCGCGGGGAGCCCTGCCACCAGCGCGGCCACGACGATCGCCGCGGCGACCAGGGCCAGCCACGTCGTGCGCGACACCGGCTCGGAGTAGCCGTCCCAGATCCCTCCGAGCCCGAGCATCGCGACGAGCGGTCCGAACGGCGCGTTCGTGTCCGGCGCGAAGACCGCGACTCCGGAGGCGTCGGAGACCGTGCCACCCGGCCCGGTGAGCGCGGCCGCCACCCAGGGCGCCTGCAGGGCGAGGCCTACCACGAGCGCGGGGACGGTCCGGCGCAGGCGTGGAGCGGTGGCGACGACCAGCGCGAAGACTGCGAGGAGCCCGCCGGTGGGCGTGAGCGAGGCGAGTGCCGACCACGCGATCGCCGCCGCCAGGTCGACGGGGCGCCCGTCGCGTCGCCAGCGCGTCGCGGCTGAGACCAGCCAGGGCAGGGCGGTGCAGGCGAGCAGCAGGGCCCACTGCCCCAGCGCGAGCCGCTCGACGACGAACGCGTTCCAGACCGCGAAGCCCGACCCGGTCACCTGCGCGACCCGTCCCAGCGGGGCGAGCAGGCGGGCGACGCCCCACCCGAGCACCGCCAGCAGGAGCGGCAGCACGACCCGGGCCAGCACTCCCCCGTCGACGACATGGGTCAGGGCCGCGACGACCGAGTCGAGCGGCACCGCCCGCGGGGCGACCTCGCCGAGACCCCACGTCGCGTCGTTGAACGGCTGGCGCGGGACGAAGACGAGGTCCCGGGCCAGGGGGTGGCCGGGGCGGACGAGCAGCGGCGCCACCAGCACGACGGCGAGCGCGGGTGACCACAGCAGGACCAGCCAGTCCTGCCAGTCCCGTCGACGCTGCGGGATCGGCGTCGGCACCACCGCGCCAGCCTATGCTGTGCCGCGTGCCAGAGCCGGACGTACCGCACCTCGACTTCGACGACGCGTGGCGGGTGGCCGGCACCGTCGGCGGGTGGCTCACCGAGGCGCAGGCCCGGGCGCTGTACGACGCCTCCCGCCAGGTCGCACCGGCGACGGTCGTCGAGATCGGCAGCCACCTCGGCCGGTCGACGATCGTGCTCGCCGCCTCGGGCGCCGCGGTCACCGCGATCGACCCGTTCCCGGACGACTGGCGCTACGGCCGGCCCGACACCGAGCAGCGGCTCCGCTCCCACCTCGCGCAGGCCGGGGTCGCCGACCGGGTGGACCTCCGGGTCGCGACCAGCCGGGCGGTCCGCGAGGGCTGGAACGCCCCGGTACGCCTGGTCTACGTCGACGCCAAGCACGACATGTGGTCGTGCCTGGACGACATGCGGTGGAGCGACTTCCTCACCGAGGGCGACACCTTCTTCGTCCACGACGCCTTCTCCTCGCTCGGCGTCACGCTCGCCGTCCTGCGCGACGCCGTGACCACCCGCCGGCACACCTACGTCGGTCGCACGGGTTCGCTCGCCCGGTTCGAGGTGGGCAGGCCCTCGGTCGCCCAACGGCTGCGGGTGCTCCGCGAGATGCCGTGGTTCGCGCGCAACCTCGTCGTGAAGGTGCTGCTCCGGCTCCGCCTCCGGCCGGTCGCCCGGCTGCTGCGCCACGACGACACGGCCGACCCCTATTGATGCCCCGTCCGGGAGCCGCCGCGTCGGGGAACCTAGGATCACGCAGGTGACGGAGCCGAGCAGCGTGCGCAGCGGCAGGCGCACCTTCGAGGGCAGCTCCGTCGCGGTGGCGACGAGCATCATGAACGTCGCGACCTACGGCTTCACGATCCTGGCCGCCCGGATCATCGGTCCCAGCCAGTACGGCGCGTTCGCGGCCTGCCTCAGCCTGCTGATCGTCGTCCAGACCGTCGCACTCGGCCTGCAGACCACCGCCGCCCGCCGCATCGCCGTCGACCGCGAGCACGTCGCCACCATCGAGCGGGCGATCCTGTCCCTGTCGCTGAAGGTGTCGCTGGCCGTCGGGCTCCTGATGTGCCTGCTCATCCCGGTGATCGACGCGCTGCTCAACCTCGACAGCCTGGTGACGGCCACGGTCGTCGCCCTCGCCTGCGTGCCGCTGACCCTCGCCGGCGGCCAGGCCGGCATCCTGCAGGGCGAGCGGCGCTGGGGTGCGCTGTCCCTGTTCTACCTCGCCAGCGGTGTGCCACGGCTGCTCGTCGGCACCGTGATGATCCTCTGGCGGCCCGACTCGACCAGCGCCGTCATCGGTGTCGGCCTCGGCTTCCTCTTCCCGCTGCTCGTCGGGTGGTGGGTGCTGCGCCATCGTCGTACCCCCGACGTCGCGGCGGCCCACCACACCGCACGCTCGATGCTCGCCGAGAGCGCCGGCAACACCCAGGCCCTCTTCGCCTACTTCGCGCTGTCGAGCGTCGACATCATCCTCGCCCGCCAGGTCCTCGACGGGCACGACGCCGGCCTCTACGCCGCGGGCCTCATCATGGCCAAGGTGATGCTGTTCCTCCCCCAGTTCGTCGTGGTCGTCGCCTTCCCCGACATGGCCACGCCGGCCAACCGCACCCGCGCGCTGGTGACGAGCCTCGGGGCCGTGGCCGCGATCGGCTGCGTCGCGACCATCGCCGCGAAGGTCCTCTCCGGGATCGCGATGATCTTCGTCGGCGGCGCGGAGTTCGGCGAGGTCGAGGACCTGCTGTGGCTCTTCGCGCTGCTCGGCACGGTCCTCGCGATGCTCCAGCTCCAGGTGTACGCCGTCCTCGCACGGCAGTCGCGCCGGGCGGTCGTGCTGCTGTGGGTCGCGCTCGCGGTGGTCGTGGTCGTCGGCCTGCAGGCCACGTCCGTGGCGGGCCTGGTCACGTCGGTCGTCGTCGTCGACGTGGTGCTGCTCGTCGTCCTCACCATCGCGAGCATCCGTATGCCTGACGAACCCGCACCGCAGGCGCAGCCCACGCCATGAGCGTGCTCGCGTCCGTGCGCCGCTTCCTCGGTGGGGGCGGCGGGATCGTCGTCGGCACCGCGGTCATGAACGCGTGCACCTTCGGCTTCACCATCGTCGCGGCCGGCATCCTCGGCACGGCCGACTACGGCGCCTTCTTCGCGCTGCTCAACCTCCTGATGGTGATCTCGGTCGTCAACATGGGCCTCCAGGCCACGGCCGCGCGGCGGATCGTCGCCGAGCCCGCATCCGTCGGTGCCATCGAGCACGTCATCCTGCGGGTCGCCTATGGCACCGCACTGGCCGTCGGCGGTGCACTCGTGGTGCTGTCCCCCGCCGTGGTCTGGCTGCTCCAGCTCGACTCCCTGGTGCCCGCGCTGGTGCTCGCCGCACTGGCCGCGCCGACCACCGTGATGGGTGCGCACGTCGGCATCCTCCAGGGCGAGAAGCGGTGGGCCGAGCTGTCCTGGCTCTACGTGCTGGCGGGCATCCCCCGCATCGCGGGTCTCGTGCTCCTGTGGGTCTGGCCGGACGAGAGCGTGGCGCTCTTCGGGAGCGGCCTGGGCTACGTCGCTCCAGCGTTCTACGGGTGGTGGGTGCTGCGCCGCCCGCGCACGGACGAGGACGCCGCGGGTTCGGTGGCCGCGCCCGACGGTCGCTCGGTGCTGCGTGAGTCCCTAAACAGCGCGCAGGCCCTGCTGGCCTTCTTCGCGCTGGCCAACGTCGACATCGTGGTCGCCCGGCACGTGCTGAGCGACCACGCCTCCGGCCTCTACGCCGTCGGCCTCCTGGTCGCGAAGATCATGCTCTACCTGCCGCAGTTCGTCGTGATCGTGATGTTCCCGTCGCTGGCGACCTCCCACGAGCGCCGCCGCGCGGTCGTCCGCGGCACCACCGCCATCGTCGGGCTCGGAGCCGCGTGCACGCTCGGCGTGGTCCTGCTCGCCGGCGTCGCCGCCGACCTGCTCCACAGCGAGAAGCTCGCCGCCGTCGAGGACCACCTGTGGCTGTTCGCGGTCCTGGGCACGCTCCTGTCGATCACCCAGCTGCTGGTGTACGCCACCCTCGCCCGCCGGGGCCGGCGCTCGATCGTGCTGGTCTGGGTGGCGCTCGTCGTGTGCGTCGTCGCGGGATCACGGACCACCGGCCCGACCCAGCTCCTGGCGGTGATGATCACCGTCGCCACGGTCCTGACCGGGGCACTCGTGGTGACCAGCCTCCGCGCGGACGTGCCCGCGGACGCCGGATCAGTGGGCGGCGTCGTGCCAGCTGCGCCCGGTGCCGATTGACACGTCGAGCGGAACGGCCAGGTCGGCCGCGCGTCCCATCTCGGTGCGCACCAGCTCGGCGAGCGCGTCGCCCTCTCCCGGCGCGACCTCGAACACGAGCTCGTCGTGGACCTGGAGCAGCATCCGCGACCTGAGGCCCTGGGCGACGAGCGCACGCTCGACGCCGAGCATCGCGACCTTCACCAGGTCGGCGGCCGAGCCCTGGATCGGCGCGTTGAGCGCCATCCGCTCGGCGGTCTCGCGGCGCTGGCGGTTGTCGCTGGTCAGGTCGGGCAGGTAGCGCCGGCGGCCGAGGATCGTCTCGGTGAAGCTCGACCGGCGGGCCTCGTCGACGATCCCACCGAGGTAGTCGCGCACTCCTCCGAAGGTCTCGAAGTACTCCTCCATCAGCCCGGCCGCCTCGCTCGTGCTGATGCGCAGCTGCTGGGAGAGCCCGAAGGCGGAGAGACCGTAGGCGAGGCCGTAGTTCATCGCCTTGATCTTCGCGCGCTGCTCGATGCTCACGTCGGCGGCGTCGACGCCGAACACCCGCGCGGCTGTGATGGAGTGGAAGTCCTGCCCGGAGCGGAACGCCTCGATGAGGAGCGCGTCCTCCGAGAGGTGCGCCATGATCCGCATCTCGACCTGGCTGTAGTCGGCGGTCATCAGCGACTCGTTGCCCTCGCCCACGACGAAGGCCTCGCGGATGCGGCGGCCCGCCTCGGTGCGGATCGGGATGTTCTGCAGGTTGGGGTCGGTGCTGGAGAGGCGGCCGGTCGCCGCGATGATCTGGTTGTAGGTCGTGTGGATGCGGCCGTCGGAGGCCACCGTCTTGAGCAGGCCCTCGACCGTCTGGCGCAGCCGGATGACGTCGCGGTGGCGCAGGAGGTGCTGCAGGAACGGGTGCTCGGTCTTCTCGAAGAGCTGCTGCAGCGCGTCGGCGTCGGTGGTGTAGCCGGTCTTGGTGCGCTTGGTCTTCGGCATGTCGAGCTCCTCGAACAGCACGACCTGGAGCTGCTTCGGCGAGCCGAGGTTGATCTCCTTGCCGATCACGTCGTAGGCGTCGTTGGCCGCTGTGCGGACCTGCTCGCCGAACTCGGACTCGAGGCCCTCGAGGTAGTCGGTGTCGACCGCGATGCCGACCTGCTCCATCCGCACGAGCGTCCCGATGAGGGGCAGCTCGACGTCGCGGAGCAGCTGGGTGCCGCCGTGCTCCTCCACCGCGAGGTCGAGGGAGTCGGCGAGGTCGAGCACGGCGCGTGCGGTGAGCATCGCGGTGTCGCTGGCCGTCGTGTCGTCGAGGGCGTCGAGGGTCAACTGCTCGGCGTCGCTGGAGTCCTGGCGGAGCTCGCGCTTGAGATAGCGCAGGGCGAGGTCGGCCAGCGCGTAGGAGCGTTGGTCGGGCTGGACCAGGTAGGCGGCCAACGCCGTGTCGACCTCGAGCCCGGCGAGCTCCCAGCCGCGGGCGGCGAGGGCGAGGCTCGGGCCGTTGGCGTCGTGGAGGGCCTTCGGGCGGTCGGCGTCGGCCAGCCACGCGGCGACGGCCGCGTCGTCGGCCGGGCCCAGGTCGGTCGCGTCGATCCACGCCGCCTGACCGTCACCGGTCGCCACGGCCAGCGAGTGCACCTCCCCGGTGCCCGCGCGCCAGGTGCCCTGCACGGCCACACCGACACGGGTGCCGGCGGGCGCGTGCTCCTCGAGCCACGCGGCAGCCTCGCCGTCGGCGAGGCGGCGGCCGTCGAGCTCGAAGCCCGACTCGGCCTCCACCGTGTCGACGGGCTCCGGGTCGATGGTGTCGAGCAGGCGCGTGCGGAGCTCGCCGCGGAACTCGAGCTCGTCGAGCAGCTCGAGGCCGGCGGTGCGGTCCCACGGCTGACGGCCGAGGTCGGCCGGGGCGAGGTCGAGCGACAGGTCGCGCACGAGCGCGTTGAGCTGTCGGTTGCGGATGACGTCGCCGAGGTGCTCGCGCAGCGCCTCGCCCTTCTTGCCGGTGATCTCGTCGGCGCGGGCGATCACGTTGTCGAGGCCGTCGTACTGGTTGATCCAGCGGGCGGCGAAGCCGGGGCCGACGCCGGGGACGCCCGGCAGGTTGTCGGAGGTCTCCCCCACGATCGCGGCGAGCTCGGGATAGCGGTGCGGGGGCACGCCGTACTTCTCCTCCACGGCGGCCGGCGTGAGGCGGGCGAGGTTGCTCACGCCCTGCATCGGGTAGAGCACGGTGGAGCTGTCGGTGACCAGCTGGATGGAGTCACGGTCTCCGGTGAGGATCAGCACCTCCATCCCCGCGGCGAGGCCCTCGGTGACGAGCGTGGCGATGATGTCGTCGGCCTCGTAGCCCTCGAGGTCGAGGTGCTTGATGGCCAGCGCGTCGAGCACGCGGCGGATCAGCGGGAGCTGGCTGCCGAACTCGTCGGGGGTCTTGTTGCGCTTGGCCTTGTAGTCGGAGTACTGCTCGAGCCGGAAGGTCTGGCGCGACCGGTCGAAGGCCACGGCGACGTGGGTCGGGACCTCGTCGCGCAGGACGTTGACCAGCATCGAGGTGAAGCCGTAGACCGCGTTGGTGTGCTGGCCGGTGGCGGTCGCGAAGTTCTCCACCGGGAGGGCGTAGAACGCGCGGTAGGCCAGGGAGTGGCCGTCCAGCAGCAGGAGGCGGGGCCGTGTGGTCTCACTCGTCTCGGGCACCCGCCGACTCTATCGGTCGCCACCGACAGCAGAATGGCCGCATGAGCACACCCGAGAGCCTCGCCGACCTCAGCATCGAGGAGTTCCTCGCCTACATGCCGCAGGGCATGGGCCGGCTCAACGAGAAGATGGGCATCGAGCTCGTCGAGATCTCCGCCGAGCGACTCGTCGCCACGATGCCGGTCGAGGGCAACACCCAGCCGTTCGGCCTGCTGCACGGCGGAGCCTCGGTCGTCCTCGCCGAGACGCTCGGGTCCGTCGGCTCGGCGATCCACGCCCATCCCGACAAGATCGCCGTGGGCGTGGACATCAACGCCACGCACCACCGCTCGGCCACGAGCGGGACGGTCACCGCGACCGCGACGGCCGTCCACCTGGGACGCTCGTCGACGTCCTACGAGATCGTCATCACCGACGAGCGCGGCAAGCGCGTCTGCACCTCGCGCATCACGTGCGCACTGGTGCCGATGCCCCAGTAGGGACGAGCGGCAGCCGTCAGCCCGGGACGCGCTCGCGCCGGATCCGCCGGGCCGCGAGGACCCGGTCGATGCGCTGCTTGCTGGTCGCGGCCGGAGTGACCTGGCGCGACTGGGGCAGGCGGGCTCGCACCGCGCTGGTGGTGGCCGCGCGCAGGGTCGCCTGCGGGGCGAACGAGAGCCGGGCCATGAAGCGGTTCGCGTCGCGGGCCTCGGCGGCCGCCGCGGTCTGGACGTGGCTGATGCCGTGCTGCTCGGCGAAGCGGCACGCCACCTCCATCAGTGCGCTCCCGACGCCCTTGCGGCGGAACCGCTGGAAGACGTGGGGCGACACCGCGAGCACGGCGGGCTCGAGGTTGAGCGGGGTGAAGGTCGAGGCCTCGAGGTAGACCGCGCCCGCGACCTCGCCGTCGATCTCGGCGACGGCCACGCACTGGTCCTCGCGAGCGGCCGCCGTCGTGACCACCCGGGTCACGTCGGCGAGCTGCTCGTCGAGACTCCCCTTGCGCAGGATGTCGCACCAGAGGTCACGCAGCTGCGCGACGTCCGACGGTCCCGCTGCGCGTACGGTCACCGGCGTCCGACTCATCGACCCACCACTTCCTCGAGCACCGACAGTGGCCCCCAGCCGACTCGATGCGGCACCACCACCGGGCGAGACTATCGCCCGGTCCCTCATCCCGCCATGCCTTCAGGCGACGCCGAGGTACGCCTCGCGCACCGACGGGTCGTCGAGCAGCTCGGCACCCGAGCCGGTCTTGACGATGTTGCCCGTCTCGAGGACGTAGGCCCGGTCGCTGCGCGAGAGCGCCTGCTTGGCGTTCTGCTCGACGACCAGGATCGTCGTGCCCTGCTGCGAGATCTCGGTGATGATGTCGAAGATCTGCTGGATCAGCATCGGCGCGAGGCCCATCGAGGGCTCGTCGAGCATCAGCAGCTTGGGTCGCGACATCAGCGCGCGGCCGATGGCGAGCATCTGCTGCTCACCGCCCGACATCGTGCCTGCGATCTGCTTCTTGCGCTCGAGGAGGCGCGGGAACAGGCCGAAGACGCGGTCGTAGTCCTCGTCGATGGCCCCCTTGTCCTTGCGGGTGTACGCCCCCATGTTGAGGTTCTCGGTGACCGACATGCCCGGGAAGATCCCGCGGCCCTCGGGGCACAGGACCAGGCCCTTGCGCAGGCGCTGGTCCGCCCGCAGCTTCGTGACGTCCTCTCCGTCGAAGAACACGGTGCCGGCCGCGAGCCCGCGCACGCCGGACAGCGCCCGCATGGTGGAGGTCTTCCCGGCGCCGTTGGCGCCGATCAGGGAGACGACCTCACCCTCGTTGACCTCGACCGTGATCCCGTGGAGGGCCTCGATCTTGCCGTAGTTGAGAACGGCGTCCTTCATCTCAAGCAGCATCGTCGGGCTCTCCCAGGTAGGCGGCGATGACCTTCGGGTTGCGGGCGACCTCGTCGGGCGTGCCCTCGGCGATCTTCTGGCCGAACTCGAGGACGACGATCCGGTCGGTCACGCCGAGGACCAGCTTCATGTCGTGCTCGATGACCAGGACCGTGTGCCCCAGGTCGCGGATCCGGCGGATGAGGCCCATGAGGTCCTCCTTCTCCGCCGGGTTGAAGCCGGCAGCCGGCTCGTCGAGGCAGATCAGCTCCGGCTCGGTGGCCAGGGCACGAGCGATCTCCAGGCGGCGCTGGTAGCCGTAGGGCAGGTTGCGCGCCAGCTCGTGGGCCCGGTCGGCGATGCCGACGAAGCGCAGCAGCTCCATCGAGCGACGGCGACCGGCGCGCTCCTCGAGGGTGTGGCGGCTGATGCCGAACACCTTGGCGAAGCTGCGACGGATGCCGCTCTCGGGCAGCTCCTCCTCCGACGGGCGCACCCGGTACAGGCGGAACAGCACGCCGGGCACGCTCGTCTTGTGGCGGGCGTCGCAGCCCACCATGACGTTCTCCATGGCCGACATCTCCGGGAAGAGCCGGATGTTCTGGAACGTGCGCGCGATGCCGAGGTGGTTGATCTTGTGGGGCTTGGTCCCCGCGATCTCCTTGCCCTTGAACCGGATCTTGCCCTCGGTGGGGGTGTAGACGCCCGTCATCGCGTTGAAGCAGGTCGTCTTGCCCGCGCCGTTGGGGCCGATCAGGCCGAGGATCTCTCCGCGGCGGATCTGGAAGTTGACGTCGTTGAGCGCCACGACACCGCCGAAGCGGAGGGTGACATGGTCGACCTCGAGCAGCACGCTGCCCTCGGGCCCGGACGTCTCGATCTCGATCGCCTCGTGGTTGGAGGTGTCCTTGAGCACCACCTGGTCCTCGACGGCACCTTCGGTCTTGTGGTCAGGCATCTGCTGCCGCCTCCTCCGCCTCGTGGCGTCGATCCTCGAACTCCCTGGCCCTTCTCCTGCTGGGGGCCAGACCCTGCGGTCGCAGGATCATCACGGCCACCAGCGCGACGCCGAACGCGAACGGGCGCCAGTCGACGAACTCGCGGAAGCGCTCGGGGAGGTAGGTGAGCAGGAAGGCACCGAGGAGGGCACCGAAGATGTTGCCCGAGCCTCCGATGACGACCATGGCCACGAAGAGGAACGACAGCTGGACCATGAACGCGTTGGGCTCGACGTACTGCTGCTTCGAGCCGAACAGCAGCCCGGCGAGGCCACCCAGGGTGGCGCCGATGGCGAACGCCCACAGCTTGAACTTGAAGCCGGCGACGCCCATGACGGCAGCGGCGTCCTCGTCCTCGCGGATGGCCAGCCAGGCACGGCCGACACGGCTGTTCTCCAGGCGACGAGCCAGGAAGATGATCAGGATCAGGATCGTCAGGGCCAGCCAGTACCAGCGCTCCGCGTCGATCGTGTTGAAGAACGAGCGACCGTCGATCTCCGGGCCGGGAGGCACCGGGACACCGATGATGCCCGTGGCACCGTTGGTGACGTTGTCCAGGTTGCGCGCGGTGATGCGGATGATCTCGCCGAACCCGAGCGTGACGATCGCGAGGTAGTCACCGCGCAGGCGCAGCGTCGGCGCACCGAGCAGCACGCCGGCGATCAGGGACATCACGATCGCGATCGGGATGCAGATCGCGAACGGGACCGCCCACTCCTCCGAGAACCCGAACTTGCTCTGCATCGCCTGGACGACCGGGGAGTTGGTCGACCCGAACAGGGCGACCGAGTAGGCGCCGAGGGCGTAGAAGCCGACGTAGCCGAGGTCGAGCAGGCCGGCGAGGCCGATCACGACGTTGAGGCCGACCGCCACGATCATGTAGACGACGACGAGGAACAGCACGCTCGCCCAGTCGGAACCGCTCGCGGTGAGGTCGGTGCGGATGTAGGCGAACGGCAGGACGTTGAGGTACGGCAGGTAGAACGCGAAGGCGATCACCAGCAGCATGACGAACCAGCGGACGGGCTTGGGAGCACCGTCCCAGCGGTCGCCGATCCGGAGGCCGCGGTAGGCGGCAGTGATCTGACTCATGCGCGTGCCTTTCCGAGGGACTCACCCAGCAGGCCGGTCGGACGGAACATCAGGACCACGACGAGCACGACGAACGCGTAGACGTTGGTCCAGCTCGAGTCCCACACAGCGGAGGCGTAGACCTCGACGATGCCGAGGAAGAGCCCACCGACGAGGGCGCCACGCAGGTTGCCGATGCCGCCGAGGACCGCGGCCGTGAAGGCCTTCAGCCCGATGATGAAGCCGATGTCGAACTTCGTGATGTCGTACTGGACCGTGTAGAGCAGCGCGGCCACACCGGCCATCGCGCCTCCCAGCACGAACACCAGCATGATGACGCGCTCCTGGTTGACACCCATGAGCGAGGCGGTGTCCGGGTCCTGCGCCACGGCGCGGACGCCGCGGCCGAGCCGGCTCTTGTTCACGAAGGTGTCGAGGGCGAGCATCATCACGATCGCGCCGACGATGATCAGCACGCGCGTGTTGCTCACCGCGAGGTCGACGCCGGGGATCGTGAAGAGGGTCTTGGTCTCCAGCACCGACGGGATGTTGACCGTGACGCGGCCGAAGGGCTGGCCGAAGAAGAACCGCAGCAGCTGGCCGAAGGTCTCCACCAGCACCATCGAGCAGCCGATGCCGGTGATCAGGAAGATGAGCGGCGGAGCGCCCTTCTTGCGGAGCGGTCGGTAGGCGATCCGCTCGACGGCGAGGGCTGTTCCGGCCGAGGCGAGCATGGCCACCAGCAGTGCGAGCACGGTGGCCGCGATGACCATCCCGGCTCCCATTCCGGCCGTCGCACCGATCACGGTGTACGTGCCGAGCACCGCCCAGGTGCCCACCATGAACACCTCGGAGTGTGCGAAGTTGATCAGCTTCATCACGCCGTACACCATCGTGTAGCCGAGCGCGACGAGCGCGTAGATGGATCCGCGGGTGATGCCGTCAAGTGTGTGACGGTCCAACCCGCTGATCAGGGCATCGAAGTCCACTCAGGACCCTCCCAGGTCGTGGCCCGGTTCGGGCCATGGAACGGGGGCGGTCGGGTTGGACCCGACCGCCCCCGCGTGAAACATGAACGATCCGTCAGGATCAGGGGCTGACCTCGACCTCGGGGGTGAGCTTCCCGTCGGTGTTCTTGTAGGCCCAGTAGGAGACCTGGTCGGCCGGAACGTCGCCGTTCTCGTCGAACGCGATGTCCTTGCTCAGGCCCTCACCGGTGTAGTCGTTGACGAACGCCAGGACGTCCTCGCGGGTGCGGGCACCATCGTCGAGCGCGGCCAGGAAGACGCTCATCGCGTCGTAGCCCTCAGCGGCGTAGGCGCCGGGAGCGCCACCGAACTCGTCCTCGAAGTCGGACGCGAACGTGCTGGACTCGTCGATCGGGGCGCAGGGGCACATCACGACGGCACCCTCGCCGGCGTCGCCGACGGCCTTGCCGAAGTCGGCACCGTAGAGGCCGTCACCGCCGATGAACGGAGCGGTGATGCCGGCGTCGCGGATCTGCTTGAGCAGGGGCGCGGCCTCGGCGATGTAGCCGCCGTACATGATCGCGTCGGGCTGGGCCGACTCCATCTTGGAGATGGTGGGCGCGAAGTCGGTCTGGCCGACCTCGGTCTTGTCGCGCTGCACCATCTTGTCGCCGAGGGTCTCCTCGACGCGGTCCGCCAGCGGCTCGCCGTAGGCCTCGGAGTTGTCGACGACGAAGACCTTGGTCGCGCCGACCTCGTCGGTCAGGTACTTGGCGATGGCCGCACCCTGGTAGTCGTCGTAGGGCACGAGACGGTGGAAGACCTCGACCGGGTCCTCCTGGGTGAGGTCGGTCGCGGTGGCGGACTGGCTGATCATGGGGATCCCGCCGTCCTGGTAGATCGACTTGGTCGCGCGGGTCTCACCGGAGAACGCGCCACCGATGACGCCGATGAACGAGTCGTCGCCGGCGATCTGGGTCGCGACGGGCGTGGCCTTGGCCGGGTCACCCTCGGTGTCGAAACGCTCCAGGGTCACGGTGCAGTCGCCACCGTCCCACTGGTCGAGCGCCAGCTGGGCGCCGTCGACCGACGGGATGACGATGCTGGCGTTGGCGCCGGACAGCGCACCCATCGCACCGATCTTGAAGTCGCAGTCGCCGCCGCTGGCGTCGCTGCCGCCACCGCCGGTGTCGGTCGTGCCACACGCGGTCAGCGCAAGGCCGGCCACCGCGGTGAACGCGACTGCCTGCCACGTCTTGGACGAGCGGATCATGGATCCCTCCACAGTTCTATGGGCTGTCCACCTCGGCAGCCTCGTGGCGGGAACCTAACACCATGAATGTGGCCCGGGACACGATTGGGAGGGTCGAGTTGCCTGCCGTTGCCGATTCGTGACCATCCGGTCTGGTCCGGAAACACAACCGAAACGTGGTGCGAGGGCGCGCGAAACAGCGCCCTAACGGGTGGGTTCGGGCCGGAACGGGCAGGATCGGACTTTCGGCGCTCGGTCAGGGGAGCGTCGTGCTCAGGCGCCCTCGGCTCCCCCGAGGCCGGCCACGCCGTGCTCGACGACGCCGTCGGCCACCTGCTTCATCGACAGCCGCAGGTCCATGGCCGTCTTCTGGATCCAGCGGAAGGCGTCGCCCTCGCTCAGGCCCAGCTTCTCCTGCAGCACGCCCTTGGCCCGGTCGACCGACTTGCGGGTGTCGAGCGACTCCTGGAGGTCCGACACCTCGCGCTCGAGGACGGTGATCTCGGCGTACCGGCTCACCGCCATCTCGATCGCGGGGACGAGGTCGCCGCGCTGGAACGGCTTGACGAGGTACGCCATCGCGCCGGCGTCGCGCGCCCGCTTCACCAGGTCGCGCTGGGAGAACGCGGTGAGGATCACGACCGGTGCGATCCGCTCGGCCGCGATCGCCTCGGCGGCCGCGATCCCGTCGAGGACCGGCATCTTCACGTCGAGGATCACCAGGTCGGGCCGGAGGTCGCGCGCGAGCTCGATGGCCTTCTGCCCGTCACCCGCCTGGCCGACGACCTCGTAGCCCTCCTCGCCCAGCATCTCGGCGAGGTCCATCCGGATCAGCGCCTCGTCCTCGGCGATCACGACGCGGCGTACGACGTCCTGGGCGGTGCTGGCGTCCACGGGCTGGGTCACGGCTCCAAGGCTAGTTCCGCTACGGTGTGCCCACCTAGCCGGGTTGGCGGAATGGCAGACGCGGTGGTCTCAAACACCACTGCCCGCAAGGGCGTGTGGGTTCGACTCCCACACCCGGCACGCGTGTCGGTGTCGGTGGCCCCGGGCACGCTGGCGACATGGTCCACGTGCGTCCGCAGTCGACGGTCGACTCGGCCCTGCGGTGCTCCGATGCGGGCATGCGCGATGCCGACAACGCCGAGCTGCACGGCGTCGCGGTGAAGACGATCCGCAGGTGGCGTCGGCTCTACCGACGACGGGGACTGCCTCGGGGTCAGGGACACCTCGCTCCCCCGTGCCCCCGCTGCGACGATGCCGCGCTGTCGGAGCAGGAGTACGCCGAGCTGCTGGGGTGGTACCTCGGGGATGGCCACATCAGCCTCGGGCGGCGAGGCGTGTACAACCTCCACGTCATCAACGACGCCCGTTACGCCGCCCTCAACGCGCACCTGCTGGAGCTGATGGCCACCGTGAAGCCGGGAGGCAGGCCTCACACGAGGCTGGTCCCGGGTGCTGTCGTCACGACGGTGTCGTGGAAGCACTGGCCCTGCTTGATCCCCCAGCACGGCGCCGGCCGCAAGCACGAGCGCACCATCGCGCTCGAGGACTGGCAGCGCGAGGTGGTGGAGGCGCACCCAGCCGACTTCCTCCGTGGCCTCTTCCACTCCGACGGCGCCCGCGTGAACAACTGGGCGTCGCGGGTCGTGGCGGGCGAGAAGCGTCGGTACCACTACCCGCGCTGGCAGTTCAGCAACGCCAGCGAGGACATCATTGGCCTCTGCACCTGGGCACTCGATCTGGTCGAGGTTCCGTGGCGCAGGTCTTCCCAGCGAATGGTGTCGGTGTCCCGACGTGGGGCCGTCGCTCGCCTCGACGAGCTGATCGGCCCCAAGGTCTAGCCGTCAGCTGCGCCGGTAGGCCGGTGCGGCACCGGAGATCGCATCGCCCATCCGGTGGATCCGGAGCGCGTTGGTGGAGCCGGGGATGCCGGGCGGGCTGCCGGCGATGATGACGACGAGGTCGCCCTCCTTCACGCGGCCGATGTGGAGCAGCGACTCGTCGACCTGGCGCACCATCTCGTCGGTGTGCTCGACCTCGGCGCCCTGGAAGGTCTCCACGCCCCACGTCAGCGCGAGCTGCGAACGGGTGCGGGCGGTCGGGGTGAAGGCGAGGACCGGGATGGGGCCGCGATAGCGCGAGAGCCGCTTGGCCGAGTCGCCGCTGACGGTGAAGGCGACGACGTACTTGGCGTTGACGCTCTCGGCCACCTCGGCGGCGGCCTTGGCGATGATGCCGCCGCGGGTGTGCGGCTTCCAGGTCACGGCGGCCATGTGGCTGAGGCCGTGGTCCTCGGTCGACTCGACGATGCGGGCCATGGTCTCGACGGCGATGATGGGGAACTCCCCCACGCTCGTCTCGCCGGAGAGCATCACCGCGTCGGCGCCGTCGAGCACGGCGTTGGCCACGTCGCTCGCCTCGGCGCGGGTCGGCGCGGGCGCGGTGATCATCGACTCCAGCATCTGGGTGGCGACGATGACCGGCTTGGCGTTGCGGCGCGCCTTGTCGATGATGAGCTTCTGGTGGATCGGGACGTCCTCGAGCGGGCACTCCACGCCGAGGTCGCCGCGGGCGACCATGATGCCGTCGAAGGCGTCGACGATCTCGTCGATGTTGGCGATCGCCTGGGGCTTCTCGATCTTCGCGATCACGGGCACGAAGATGTTTTCCTCGCGCATGATCTTGCGCACGTCCTCGGCGTCCTCGGCGCTGCGCACGAAGCTCAGCGCGATGAAGTCGACGCCGAGCCTGAGCGCCCAGCGCAGGTCCTCGGTGTCCTTGTCCGACAGCGCGGGCACCGACACCGCGACGCCGGGCAGGTTGATGCCCTTGTTGTTGGAGACCTTGCCGGGCACGACGACCTCGGTCACCACGTCGGTGTCGTCGACCGACAGCACCTGGAGGCGCACCTTGCCGTCGTCGATGAGCAGCGGGTCGCCCGCCTTCACGTCGCCGGGCAGTCCCTTGTAGGTCGTGCCGCACTGGTCGACGTCGCCCACCACGTCGCGCGTGGTGATGGTGAAGGTGGCACCCCGCTTGAGCTTCACCGGGCCGTCGCCGAAGGTCTCCAGGCGGATCTTCGGACCCTGGAGGTCGGCGAAGATGCCGATGGCCCTGCCGGTCTCGTCGGAGGTCTTCCGCACCAGGCGGTAGACCGCCTCGTGGTCGGCGTACGCGCCGTGGCTCATGTTGAGCCGGGCGACGTCCATGCCGGCGTCGACGAGGGCGCGGATGCCCTCCGGGGTGTTCACTGCAGGCCCGAGGGTGCAGACGATCTTTGCTCTACGCACGTGCTTCACCCTATCGCAGATTGGATCGTTCCAAAGCAGATGGGTTACTGCGCGTCCCGCTGAAACGCCGGGCGGGGGCCTCCCCCACCCGGCGTCGCAGCAGACCGGTCAGACGACCAGCGGACGCTCGTGCGGCTTGATCGGCGCGGGCAGCGTCGTCGAGCCGGTGAGGTGCGCGTCGACGGCGGCAGCGGCGCTGCGGCCCTCGGCGATCGCCCAGACGATGAGCGACTGGCCACGACCCACGTCGCCGGCGACGTAGACGCCCGGGACGGACGAGGCGTACGACGCGTCGCGCTTGACGTTGCCGCGCTCGTCGAGCTCCACGCCGAGCTGCTCGATCAGGCCGGGCTCTCCCCCGGCGAGCTTCTTCTCCGGACCGACGAAGCCCATCGCGAGCAGCACGAGCTGTGCCGGGATCTCGCGCTCGGTGCCCTCCACGGGCTGGAACTTCGCGTCGACCTCGACCAGCCGGAGCGAGGCGACGTTGCCGTCCGCGTCGCCCACGAACTCCTTCGTGGACGTGGCGTAGATCCGGTCGCCGCCCTCCTCGTGCGCGGACGACACGCGGAAGAGCATGGGGTACGTCGGCCACGGCTGGCCGGCGGGTCGCTCCCCGCCGGGCTGGGGCATGATCTCCAGCTGCGTGATCGAGCGGGCGCCCTGCCGGATCGACGTGCCGAGGCAGTCGGCGCCGGTGTCGCCGCCACCGATGATGACGACGTCCTTGTCGGTGGCCAGGATCTGGCCCTCGACCTCCTCGCCCAGCGCGACCCGGTTGGCCTGCGGCAGGAACTCCATGGCCTGGTGGATGCCGCCGAGCTCGCGGCCGGTGGCCGGGAGGTCGCGGGCCTCGGTCGCGCCCATGGCCAGCACGACGGCGTCGTACCGGGCCAGCAGCTGCGGGCCGGTGATGTCGCCACCGACGTTGACGCCGGCGCGGAAGACGGTGCCCTCGCGACGCATCTGGTCCAGGCGCCGGTCGAGGTGCTTCTTCTCCATCTTGAACTCGGGGATGCCGAAGCGCATCAGGCCGCCGATCTTCTCGGCCCGCTCGTAGACCGCGACCGTGTGGCCGGCGCGGGTGAGCTGCTGCGCGGCGGCGAGACCGGCCGGACCGGAGCCGATGACGGCGACGGTCTTGCCCGAGAGCCACTCCGGCGGCTGCGGCCGCACGTAGCCCGAGCCCCAGGCGCGGTCGATGATCGAGACCTCGACGTTCTTGATGGTCACCGGGTCCTGGTTGATGCCCAGCACGCAGGCCGTCTCGCAGGGGGCCGGGCACAGGCGACCGGTGAACTCCGGGAAGTTGTTGGTCGCGTGGAGCCGGTCCATCGCGCCGTCCCAGTCGTCACGCCAGACCAGGTCGTTCCACTCCGGGATGATGTTGCCCAGCGGGCAGCCCTGGTGGCAGAACGGGATGCCGCAGTCCATGCAGCGGCTCGCCTGGGTGTTGATGATCGGCAGCAGCGCGCGGCCGATGCCGTCGGGGTAGACCTCGTCCCAGTCCTGGACGCGCTCGGCGACCTCGCGACGCGAGGCGACCTCGCGACCGCTCTTGAGAAAGCCCTTCGGGTCAGCCATGCAGCACCTCCATGATGCGGGCGTTGGCCTGGTCCTCGTCGAGACCCTCCGAGAGGGCCTCCTCACGAGCCTCCAGCACGCGCTTGAAGTCGCCCGGCATCACCTCGGTGAAGCGGGCGAGGGAGTTGTCCCAGTCGGCGAGCAGCGCCGTGGCGACGGCGGAGCCGGTCTCCTCGGCGTGCGCCTCGACCAGGGTCTTGAGCTCGTCGGCGGCCTTGCCCGTCACGGGCGCGAGCTCGACCAGCTCGGGGTTGACCCGCGCCTCGTCGAGGTCGAGCACGAAGGCGTAGCCGCCCGACATGCCCGCCGCGAAGTTGCGGCCCGTCGGACCCAGCACGACGACGACGCCGCCGGTCATGTACTCGCAGCCGTGGTCGCCCACGCCCTCGACGACCGCGCTGGCACCGGAGTTGCGGACGCAGAAGCGCTCGCCGACCCGGCCGCTCAGGAAGATCTGGCCGGACGTGGCTCCGTAGCCGACGGTGTTGCCGCCGATGACCTGCTCGGAGGCGTCGAACGTCGCGGCCCGGTCCGGGCGCACGACCAGGCGACCGCCCGAGAGTCCCTTGCCGACGTAGTCGTTGGCGTCGCCCTCGAGGCGCAGCGTCACGCCGCGGGGAACGAAGGCGCCGAACGACTGGCCGGCCGAGCCGGTGAGGGTGATGTCGATCGTGCCGTCGGGCAGGCCCTCGCCGCGGTAGCGCTTGGTCACCTCGTGTCCGAGCATCGTGCCGACGGTGCGGTTGACGTTGCGGATCGCGACCTGCGCGCGCACCGGCTCACCGGACTCCAGCGCCGGAGCGGCGATGGCGATGAGCTCGTTGTCGAGCGCCTTGTCGAGGCCGTGGTCCTGGCCCTTGGTGTTGCGCAGGTCCTGGTCCTCGAACTGGCCGAACTCACCGTGGCGCGAGGCCTGGTGGAGGATCGGCGCGAGGTCGAGGCCCGCGGCCTTCCAGTGGTCGACCGCCTGGGCGACGTCCAGCGTGCCGACCTGGCCGACCGCCTCGGCGATGCTGCGGAAGCCCAGCTGGGCGAGCAGCTCGCGCACCTCCTGCGCGATGAACTCGAAGAAGTTCACGACGTAGTCGGCCTGGCCGCTGAAGCGCTCGCGCAGGACGGGGTTCTGCGTGGCGACGCCCACGGGGCAGGTGTCGAGGTGGCAGACCCGCATCATGATGCAGCCGCTGACGACGAGCGGAGCGGTGGCGAAGCCGAACTCCTCGGCGCCGAGCAGCGCCGCGATGATGACGTCGCGACCGGTCTTCAGCTGGCCGTCGGCCTGCACGACGATCCGGTCGCGCAGCCCGTTGAGCAGCAGGGTCTGCTGGGTCTCGGCCAGGCCGAGCTCCCACGGACCGCCGGCGTGCTTGAGCGAGGTGAGCGGCGAGGCGCCGGTGCCGCCGTCGTGGCCGGAGACCAGCACGACGTCGGCGTGCGCCTTGGAGACACCTGCCGCGACCGTGCCGATGCCGACCTCGGACACGAGCTTCACGTGGACGCGTGCCGAGGGGTTGGCGTTCTTGAGGTCGTGGATCAGCTGCGCCAGGTCCTCGATCGAGTAGATGTCGTGGTGCGGCGGCGGGCTGATCAGGCCGACGCCCGGCGTGGAGTGCCGGGTCTTGGCCACCCACGGGTAGACCTTGTGGCCGGGCAGCTGGCCGCCCTCGCCGGGCTTGGCGCCCTGCGCCATCTTGATCTGGATGTCGTCGGCGTTGGTGAGGTACTCCGACGTCACGCCGAACCGGCCCGAGGCGACCTGCTTGATCGACGAGCGGCGCTCGGGGTCGTAGAGGCGGTCGGGGTCCTCGCCGCCCTCGCCGGTGTTGGACTTCGCACCCAGCCGGTTCATCGCGATCGCGAGGGTCTCGTGCGCCTCCTGGCTGATCGAGCCGTAGGACATCGCACCGGTCGAGAAGCGCTTGACGATCTCCGAGACCGGCTCGACCTCGTCGATGTCGATGGGCTCGCGCCCCGACCCGCTGCCGTCCTTGAAGGTGAACAGGCCGCGCAGGGTCATCAGCCGCTCGGACTGCTGGTTGACCCGGTCGGTGTACTGCTTGAAGACGTCGTAGCTGCCGCTGCGGGTGGCGTGCTGCAGCCGGAAGACCGTCTCGGGGTCGAACAGGTGCGGCTCGCCCTCGCGACGCCACTGGTACTCACCGCCGGTGTTGAGCTCGCGGTGCGCCGGCGAGATGCCGCCGCGGGGGTACGCCGTCGCGTGCCGGCGCGCGACCTCCTCGGCGATCGTCCCGAGCTCGATGCCGCCGAGCTTGGACGTCGTACCGGTGAAGTAGCGGTCCATCACCGACTGCGAGAGGCCGACGGCCTCGAAGATCTTCGCGCCGGTGTAGGAGGCGACCGTGGAGACGCCCATCTTCGACATCACCTTGAGCACGCCCTTGCCGAGCGCCTTGATGAGGTTCGCGACGGCCTTCTCGGGCTCCACCTTGACGTAGTAGCCCTCGCGGGCGAGGTCCTCGACCGACTCCATGGCGAGGTAGGGGTTGACCGCGGCCGCGCCGTAGCCGACGAGCAGCGCCACGTGGTGCACCTCGCGGACGTCGCCGGCCTCGACGAGCAGGCCCACCTGGGTGCGGGTCTTCTCGCGGACGAGGTGGTGGTGGATCGCGCCGGTGAGCAGCAGCGACGGGATCGGTGCCAGTTCGGCGGTGGCGTGCCGGTCGGACAGCACGATGATGCGCGCACCGTCGGCGATGGCCGCGGAGACCTCGGCGCTGAGCTCGTCGAGCCTGGCGGCCAGCGCCTCCCCTCCCCCGTCGACCTCGTAGAGGCCGCGGACGATGTGGACCTGGAAGCCCGGCATGTCGCCGTTGCGGTTGATGTGCCGGATCTTGGCCAGGTCGTCGTTGGAGAAGACCGGGAACGGCAGCACGATCTGGCGGCACGAGGCCGGGCTCGGGGCCAGGAGGTTGGCCTCCGGACCGATCGAGCCGCTGAGCGAGGTGACGAGCTCCTCGCGGATCGCGTCGAGCGGCGGGTTCGTCACCTGGGCGAACAGCTGGGCGAAGTAGTCGAACAGCAGCCGCGGCTTGTCGCTCAGCGCGGCGATCGGGGTGTCGGTGCCCATCGAGCCGAGCGCCTCGCCACCGGTGTTGGCCATCGGGCTCAGCAGGACGCGCAGCTCCTCCTCGGTGTAGCCGAAGATCTGCTGGCGACGGGTGACCGAGGCGTGCGTGTGCACGATGTGCTCGAGGTCGTCGATGTCGTCGAGGTGGAGCTGGCCGGCGTGCAGCCACTCGTCGTAGGGCTGCTCGGCGGCGAGCTGGCCCTTGATCTCCTCGTCCTCGATGATGCGGTGCTCCTCGGTGTCGACGAGGAACATGCGGCCCGGCTGGAGCCGGCCCTTGCGCACGACGGTGGCGGGGTCGAGGTCGAGGACGCCGACCTCGGAGGCCAGCACGACGAGGCCGTCGTCGGTCACCCAGTAGCGCGACGGGCGCAGGCCGTTGCGGTCGAGGACCGCGCCGATCTGGGTGCCGTCGGTGAACACGACGCAGGCGGGGCCGTCCCACGGCTCCATCAGCATCGAGTGGAACTCGTAGAACGCACGGCGCTTGTCGTCCATCTCGGCGTGGTTCTCCCACGCCTCCGGGATCATCATCAGCACGGCGTGCGGCAGGGAGCGACCACCGAGGTGGAGCAGCTCGAGGACCTCGTCGAACGACGCCGAGTCCGACGCCTCGGGCGTGCAGATCGGGAAGAGCCGCTCGAGGTCGCCGGGGATCAGGTCGCTCTCGAGGAGAGCCTCACGGGCCCGCATCCAGTTGCGGTTGCCCATCACGGTGTTGATCTCGCCGTTGTGCGCGATGAACCTGAACGGGTGCGCCAGCGGCCAGCTCGGGAACGTGTTGGTGGAGAAGCGCGAGTGCACGACGGCCATCGCGGACGCGACGCGCTCGTCGGTCAGGTCGGGGAAGACCTGGTCGAGCTGGTCGGTGGTGAGCATGCCCTTGTAGGCGAGGGTGCGCGAGGAGAGCGACGGGAAGTAGACGTCCGTCTCCGACTCGGCCCGCTTGCGCAGGCAGAACGCCATCCGCTCGAGGCCCATCCCGCTCACGCGGGCTGCCTTGCCCGCGACGAACACCTGCGCGAACGTCGGCATCACGCTGCGCGCGGTCGCGCCGAGCGTGGAGTCGTCGACGGGGACCTCGCGCCAGCCGAGGACCGTGAGGCCCTCCTCGTCGGCGATCTCCTCGATGCGCTGACGGGTCTTCGCGACCTCGTCGGCGTCACCGGGCAGGAAGGCGGTGCCGACGGCGTACGCGCGGGCGGTCGGCAGCTCGAAGTCGACCACGTCGCGCAGGAACGCGTCCGGGACCTGGAGCAGGATGCCGGCGCCGTCGCCGGAGTTGACCTCGGCGCCGGCGGCGCCGCGGTGGTCGAGGTTGCGCAAGGCGGTGAGCGCCTTGGCCACGATGTCGTGGCTCGCCTCCCCTGTCAGCGTCGCCACCATGGCGACTCCACAGGCGTCCTTCTCGTGGCGAGGGTCGTAGAGACCCTGGCTCGGCGGGAATGCGTGCATGGAGGCATTCTCCCGTCGTCGTCCCGGCGTGCCAGCGCGCGGCGCTGGGCAGGTCACGGGTGGTGGGCGTTACCGCTGGGGACGACGTTGGCCCGAGCAGGACGGAATCTATCACCGGCCGACGCCGGTGGAGACCAACGTGTCAGGCGGTGGACCCGGTGGTCTCGTCCTCGGACATCTCGTCGCTGTCGGGCTCGCGCGTCCGCACGGTCTCCTCGCGGCCCGGGTGCCGCTTCGACGACCACGCGAAGTAGATCGCGGCGGCGACGAACAGCACGATCGAGGTCCACACGTTGAGCCGGAGGCCGAGCACGTTGTTCATCTGGACCTCGTCGATCCGCATGTTCTCGATCCACCCGCGCCCGGCCGTGTAGAGCATCACGTAGAGCGCGACGACCCGGCCGTGGCCGATCTTGTATCGCCGGTCGAGCCAGATCAGGACCGCGAAGGCACCGAGGTTCCAGAGGCACTCGTAGAGGAACGTGGGGTGGTACGTCGCCACGTCGAGGAGGCCGGCCTCACGGTGGTCGACGTCGATCTCGAGGGCCCACGGGAGGTTCGTCGGTCCGCCGTAGAGCTCCTGGTTGAACCAGTTGCCCCACCGGCCCATCGCCTGTGCGACGAGGACGCCGGGTGCCAGCGCGTCGAGGAGCGGTGCCACCTTGATCCCGCGCGTGCGGGCGCCGATCCAGATGCCGACGGCGCCGAGCGCGATCGCGCCCCAGATCCCCAGCCCGCCGCGCCAGACGTAGAGCGCCGTGACCGGGTTCTTGCCCTCCCCGAAGTAGAGCTCCCAGTCGGTGATGACGTGGTAGAGCCGCCCGCCGACCAGGCCGAACGGCACCGCCCAGATCGCGAGGTCGCTGACCTCGCCCGCGATGCCGCCGCGCGCGACCCACCGGCGCTCGCCGATCCAGATGGCGGCGACGATGCCGAGGATGATGCACAGCGCGTAGCCGCGGATCGGCACCGGGCCGAGGTGCCAGACGCCCTGCGAGGGGCTGGGGATCGTCATGAGGGTCATCAGGGGCGACACGGTGTTCATCATCCTTCGTCGAGCAAGGTCGTGACGTCGCGGGCGAGCTGTGCCTGCGACACGTCGTGGTCCCACATCATCGGCGACTCGTCGTCGGCGTCGATGGCGTACACCCGCGTGCCGTGCGTGACGTCGTAGCCGCCGCTGGGCAGCTTGTCGCCCTTCTCGATGCCCACGGCGAGGCTCTTTCCCACCTCGATGATGTCGGGGAGGTCGCCGGTGAGGCCGATGATGCTGGGGTCGAACGCGTCGACGTAGCGGCCCACGACCTCCTCGGTGTCCCGCTGCGGGTCGGTGGTCACGAAGACCACGTCGAGCTCGTCCTTCTGCTCGTCGGTCAGCCGCGCGAGGGTGCCGGCGAGGGTGGCCATCACCTGCCCGCAGATGTCGGGGCAGTTGGTGTAGCCGAAGAAGACCAGGGTGAGCGGCTTGTCGGTGCTGTCGGTGAGGGAGTACGACGTCCCCTCGTCGTCGACCAGCGGGACCGGGGACACGGCGAACGGCGGGTCGAGGACGGTGCCGGTCATCTCGCCGGAGTCCGCGCCCGCACCACCGGCGCACGCGGTGGCGAGGAGCACCACGGAAAGGACGAGCAGGGACCTACTTCTGCGCACGCCGCACGCCTTCGGCCAGGTCGGTGGTCAGGGCACGCAGCGCGGCGAGGCCGGCCGCCTCGTCGCCCGCGTGGTCGAGCAGGCAGCGGACGAAGGCGGAGCCGACGATGACACCGTCGGCGTAGGACGCCACCTCGGCGGCCTGGTCGCCGTTGCTGACGCCGATGCCGACCGCGACCGGCACGTCTCCGCTCGCGCGCACCCGCCCGACGAGCGGGCCGGCGAGGTCGGACGAGGCGTCGCGCGCACCCGTGACCCCCATGACGGCGGCGGCGTAGACGAAGCCGCGGCTCTCGGCGGCGGTCATCGCGATCCGCTCGTCGGTCGAGCTGGGGGCGACGAGGAAGACCTTGTCGAGGTCGTGCGCGTCGGCGGCCGCGATCCACTCGGCGCCGTGGTCGGGGGTGATGTCGGGCGTGATGAGCCCCGCTCCCCCGGCGCTCGCGAGGTCGGCGGCCCACCGCTCGACGCCGTAGCGCTCGATGGGGTTCCAGTAGGTCATCACCAGCGTCGGCACGCCGGTCGCGGCGACCTGCTCCACGACGCGGAGCACGTCGGCGGTGCGGATCCCGCCGTCGAGCGCGGCCTGCGCCGCGGCCTGGATCGTGGGCCCGTCCATCACCGGGTCGCTGTAGGGCAGCCCGATCTCGATCGCGTCGCAGCCGGCCTCGACCATCACCTGCATGGCCCTGGCCGACCCCTCGACGCTCGGGTAGCCCGCCGGGAGGTAGCCGATCAGGGCCGCGCGCCCCTCGGCCCGGGCCTGCGCGAAGGCGGCGCTCGTCGACGTCACTGCTGCGTCACTCCCTCGACCACCTCGAGGTCGGCCTCGGGGCCCTCCTCCGCGTCACCCAGCCCGAACCACTCGATGGCCGTGCCCATGTCCTTGTCGCCGCGTCCGCTGAGGTTCACGATGATCGTCGCGTCGGGGCCCTTCTCCTGGCCCAGCCGCTTCGCGACCTCGATCGCGCCGTGGATCGCGTGCGCCGACTCGATGGCGGGGATGATCCCCTCGGTGCGGCTGAGCAGCGCCATCGCGGCCATCGCCTCGGCGTCGGTGACCGGGGTGTACGTCGCCCGCCCGGTCGCGGCCAGCAGCGAGTGCTGCGGGCCGACGCCGGGGTAGTCGAGACCGGCCGAGATGGAGTGCGACTCGACGGTCTGCCCGTCCTCGTCCTGGAGGACGTAGGTGCGCGCACCGTGCAGCACGCCGGCCTCGCCGGCGTGGATCGTGGCCGCGTGGCGACCCGTCTCCACACCGTCACCGCCGGGCTCGAACCCGTGGATCTCCACGCCCTCGTCCTCGAGGAACGCGGTGAAGATGCCGATCGCGTTGGAACCGCCGCCGACGCACGCCGCGACTGCGTCAGGCAGGACGCCGTACTGCTCGAGGCACTGCGCGCGGGCCTCGTCGCCGATGCCGCGGCAGAAGTCGCGGACCATGCTCGGGAAGGGGTGCGGTCCGGCCGCGGTGCCGAAGAGGTATGCCGTGTGGTCGACGCTGGCGACCCAGTCGCGCAGCGCCTCGTTGATGGCGTCCTTGAGGGTCGCGCTGCCGGACTCGACCGGCACGACCTTGGCGCCGAGGAGCTGCATGCGGGCCACGTTGAGCGCCTGGCGTCGCGTGTCGACGGCCCCCATGTAGACGGTGCAGTCGAGGTCGAAGTAGGCAGCCGCCGTCGCGCTGGCCACACCGTGCTGGCCGGCACCGGTCTCGGCGATCACCCGGCTCTTGCCCATCCGCTTGGTGAGCAGGGCCTGGCCCATCACGTTGCGGATCTTGTGCGCACCGGTGTGGTTGAGGTCCTCGCGCTTGAGCAGCACGCGGGCGCCCACGGCCGCGGAGAACCGCTCGGCGTGGTAGAGCCGGCTCGGGGTGCCGGCGTAGTCGCGCAGGATCCGCTCGAACTCGCCGACGAAGGCCTCGTCGGCCATCGCGTCCTGCCACGCCACCGTCAGCTCGTCGAGGGCGGCCACGAGCGCCTCGGGCATGAAGCGCCCGCCCCACGTGCCGCCGAAGTAGCCGCGGTCGTCCGCGTCGTACCTCCCCGGCTCCTGCTGGGTCTGCTGGGTCTGGGTCACGGTGTCGTCACTCCTGTCATCGCACGGACGGCGGCCTCGGGGTCGCCGTCCTTGACCAGCGCCTCGCCGACCAGCACCACGCCTGCTCCTTCGGAGACGAACCGCTGGACGTCGGGGACGCCGGTGATACCGCTCTCGGCGACCTTGACCACGTCGTCGTGGATCTGGGGCGCGAGGCGGCCGAAGACGCCGGGGTCGACGTCGAGGGTCTTGAGGTTGCGGCTGTTGACGCCGATCAGCTCGGCGTCGAGGGCCAGCGCGCGCTCGGTCTCGGACTCGTCGTGCACCTCGACGAGCACGGTGAGGCCGAGCTCGCCGGCCTCGTCGTGGAGGCGGCGCAGCGTGTCGTCGTCGAGTGCCGCGACGATCAGCAGCGCGAGGTCGGCACCGGCGGCGCGCGCCTCGACGAGCTGGTAGGTCTCGACGATGAAGTCCTTGCGCAGGATGGGGGTGTCGACCGCCGCGCGGACGGTGCGCAGGTCGTCGAGGCTGCCGCCGAAGCGGCGCTCCTCGGTGAGCACGGAGATCGCGGCCGCGCCACCACGGGAGTACGCCGTCGCGAGCGCCGCGGGGTCGGGGATGTCGGCCAGCGCGCCCTTGCTCGGGCTCTTGCGCTTCACCTCGGCGATCACGCTCGAGCCGCGCGCACGGAAGTGCGGCATCGGGTCGCGCGGTGCGGGCGCGTCGGCGAGGTGGGCGAGCAGCTCACCGAGCGGGAGGGCCGCCTCGCGGCGGGCGAGGTCCTCGCGGACGCCGGCGATGATGTCGTCGAGCACGGTCCCGGTCGCAGGCATGCGTCAAGCCTCTCACCCGGGACGTGAGGTCCCGGGCCCGGGATCAGTGCTCGGACGTGGCAAAGCCGAGCTTGGCCAGCACGAGGTAGAGCGGGAAGGCCACCACGGCGATGATGATGCCGATCCAGAGCAGGGTCCTCTGGGTCGGGACCTGGAGGAGGGCAACGCTGCCGACGACGAAGCCGAGCATCGCGACCGACACGGCGGTCCAAGCAGCGGGGGTGTTGCCGTGGCCTGCAGCCATCGTGGGTGCTCCTTCGTCGGATCTTCGGTTGCGCGCCGAAGTCTAGGCCGTGGGACGGGAGGGCGGTCAGGCGGTGGGGTCGCGGCCCTCATCGAGGGCCTTCCAGATGTCGATGTTGTCGGCGGGGAGCCCACCGTCGTCGTGGCCGTCGCCCGCCGCGCCGCCGGTCGGGGCGTCGTACTTGGTGCCCATCTCCGGCCACGACGGCACGAGGCGCACGGCCGCCGCCGTGGCGAGGACGGAGAGCACCGCGCCGACGGCGGCTGCGGCGTACCAGGCCGTGAAGGACGTGCTGGCGGTGTCGCTGCCGGAGAGCTCGACCAGGGTTTCGGCGAGCTTGGTGGGCAGGCTGGAGATCCCCTCGACGACCGTTGCGGCCACCCCCAGCGAGGCGACGAGCGCGAGCACGGCCACCACCCGCCGGAAGCGGCCGCGGGAGACGAGGACGACTCCCCAGCACGCGAGGACGACCAGCGCGAGCGCCAGTGCGAGCGGCGACTCGCTCGAGCTGCCGATCGACCCGCCGGCGATGGCCACCGTGGCCTCGGACCGCGAGTCGAGGTTGCCGCTGCTGCCCACCACCCACGGCTTGCTCCCGGCCACCGCGGCGGCTCCTGCCCCGGCGAGGCCGAGCAGGACGACGGGGCCGAAGGTCCGGCGCGGACCCCTCGTGACCTCAGCCATCGACCCAGTGGACCAGGTCGGCGTCGAAGCACGTGTGGTCGCCGGTGTGGCACGCCGCGCCCACCTGGTCGACCACGAAGAGCAGGGTGTCGCCGTCGCAGTCGAGGCGGACCTCCTTGAGCCACTGGACGTGCCCGGACGTGTCGCCCTTGGCCCAGTACTCGCGACGCGAGCGCGACCAGTACGTCGCCCGGCCACTGGCGATCGTGCGGGCCAGCGCCTCGTCGTCGACCCAGGCCAGCATCAGCACCTCGCCCGAGCCGTGCTGCTGCACCACGACGGGCACGAGGCCTTCCGCGGTGTGGCGCAACCGCTCGGAGATCGCGGGGTCGAGGGAGGAGTCCTGGGTCGTCACGGCTCCATCGTCTCAGCCTCGCGGGCGGCCCAGGTCGTCGCACACCGCTGGGTGTGGGGGCCCGGTGCCGGGAGCTCGCGGTCGTCCCACCGCGAGATCGCCTGCACGTCGCGGGTCGTCGACACGAGGAAGGCCTCGCTCGCGTGGGCCAGCACGTCGGCGAGCGGCTCGTCGACCTCGCGCGCACCGCACCAGTCGATGACGAGCGCGCGGGTGACGCCGGCCAGGCAGCCGCTCGCCAGCGTCGGGGTGCGCAGCTCGCCGTCGACGACGTAGAAGACGTTGGAGCCGGTGCCCTCGCACAGGTTGCCGGCGGTGTTGGCGAACACGGCCTCGGTGCCGCCGCGCTCCTTCGCGTGGGCGAGCGCCACGACGTTCTCGGCGTACGACGTCGTCTTGAGGCCGGCCGTCGCGCCGAGCTCGTTGCGGGTCCACGGGACCGTCACGACGGTCGTCTCGCTCGCCGCGACGTCGATGGCGCTGTAGGCGACCGCCAGGGTCGGCGGACCGCCACCACGGCCCGACCCCATCGGGGCCGGACCGGCGGTCCAGGTGATCCGCAGCCGCCCGATCGGGTCGTGCTCCGCACCGTCGGCGAGCACCGCCGCCACCCCGCGTCGTACGACGTCGAGGTCGGGGGCGGGCAGCCCCAGCCCGGCGGCCGAACGCTCGAGCCGGTCGAGGTGACGACCCAGCGCGAACGGCGTGCCACCGAGGGTCTTGACCGCCTCGAACACACCGTCGCCCACGGTGAACCCGTGGTCGGTGACTGCGACCGCCGCCGCCGTCGGGTCGGACATCAGGTCACCGTTGAGCCACGCGCGCATGCCTTCACTCTAGGGCGTGCCTACGCTCGGAGAACGCGCCGCGAACGCGGTCTGAACACGCGAGGCGGGGGGCCGATTTTGGACCCGCCGAACCCATGTACTACTGTTCCACTCGCACTCAGGGCCGGTGAAACGGCACGGAGATGCAGGCGGACATAGCTCAGTTGGTAGAGCGCAACCTTGCCAAGGTTGAGGTCGCGAGTTCGAGTCTCGTTGTCCGCTCGGAAGGTCTCCCCCGTTCATTTCGGATGAACCTCCACGGTGGGTTGGCCGAGAGGCGAGGCAACGGACTGCAAATCCGTCTACACGGGTTCAAATCCCGTACCCACCTCGCACAGAACTCAAGACACGGGCGATTGGCGCAGCGGTAGCGCGCTTCCTTGACACGGAAGAGGTCACTGGTTCAAACCCAGTATCGCCCACCACACGAGAACAGCCCCCGGTCCGCGGAAGCGGATCGGGGGCTGTTCTGCATGCTGCTTGGAGCATCGAGCGACACTGGACCCACCCCGCTACACCTCGAGTGCGCGAGCCGGTCCGAGGTCAGCATCGGCTACGGCCGCGCAGGGTCCGGCCAGGCGGCATGCCCCCTTCGCTACAGCCTGGCCGGGCCCACCCCGGGCTCAGTCCGGTCCCAGCCCGGTCCCAGCTCGCGCTCAGAACGTGTAGCCGAAGCGGTCGATGTCGGCGGCGTAGACGGTGGAGACCTTCTCGCGCGCCGCGTCGGTGAAGTAGTCGGCGTAGTGCCCGTGGGTCGAGCTGTTGCGCCGCGGCGGAGCCTTCGGCTCGACGCCGAGGCGCTCCTGGACCACGGCGAGGTCGGCGGCGAAGTTCTCGGTGCGGCCGATGAAGTCCACCTCGCGGCCGTGGGCGGCCGAGGTGAGGTAGGCGAGCTGGGGGCGGCCGAGGCGCGGCCACTCCTCGGTGCCGCGCAGGACGAAGTCCTCGAAGTCGGCGTACTCCCCCACCGCTCGCCACATCTCGTTGCCGCGGTTCTTCACCGCCTCGGGCCCGCCCTCGGCGAAGCGGCGGCCCCAGTCCTCGATCATGGTGTACCAGGACACCATCCGGGCCCACGGGTTGCGCACGAAGCCGTAGGACCAGTACGTCGCGAGGTCGGGCTCGGAGTCGAGGATGCGCGCCAGGGGTGCGTGCCGTCCGCGGCGCGGCTCGACCTGCTTGCGGGCGTCGGGGCAGGCCCGCCGCATCACGCCCTCGGCCGACACCCCGCCGGTCTTGGGGACGTGCACGAAGAGAACCCGGTGGGAGTCGCAGACCAGCACACTGGAGGCTATCCCAGCCGAGCGGCCCCGCTTGCACCCCCTCAGGCGTAGCCGAACACCTCGTGGTCGCGGGCGTAAAGCGCCCGCACCCGCGCCGCAACGGCGTCGGTGACCTCCACGTCCCGCGACGACAGGCCGCCCCCGGCACCGCTGTCGAGGGTGTGCGGGACCTCCGTCGGGAGGTGCAGTCCCGAGTGGTCACGCAGGTCGGCCATCGCTGCCTCGAGGCCGTCCTCGAGCCGGTAGACACGTGCCTGCGGGAGCACGAACTCGTGCTGGGGCCGCAGGTGGTTGTCGAGCAGGGACGGGTTGGCGGCGAGCCGGTCGAGCACGTCGTCCGTCCACGCCTCGACGTGGCTCGCGCGGCCGGCCTCCTCGTGCCGCTTGTTGCGCATGACGTACTCCGACCGGAAGCGCAGCAACGGGTCGCGCACGACGAGGAAGACGGCGTCGAAGCGGCCGAGCCGCAGCAGCTCGGTGAGGAGCGGCGCGTGCAGGTGCTGCGGGGAGATCCGGTGCAGCCGGCTCTGGGCCGGGTGCGTGTGGGGAGTGGCGCGGAGGCCGACGTCCCAGCCGGCCCGGATGAACATCCGCTCGACGCTCGTGCCACCGGTCTTCGGGACGTGGACGAAGAGGATGGAACGCCCGTCCCGGGTGAAGATCGGCACGGGCGCCACCCTAGTGGAGCGCCTGCTCACGACGTCCGGCCCGCCCGACATAATCGGGCCCATGTCCGCCAGGAAGAGGATGTGGTCCCGCCGCCCGTCGTGGGCCCCGGCCACGCCTCCCGTCGAGCCGCGCCGTCCGCCCCGACTGCTCACGGTCGACGACGCCTACCTCTCCGAGGTCGCCACCGGCGACCTCGCCACGGTCTACCACCTCGACCAGTGGTTCCGCGGGGCCGTGTACGACGCCGAGGACACGCTGGTGACCGCGTCCCAGAAGCTCCTGGGCAACCCGCGCGGCAAGCGTGTGGCCGCAGACCCGGAGCGCGTGGTCCGCCGCGACGACGCGGACGCGCTGTCCGGCACCTGGCTCTACGGCGGTACCTGGGCTTCGGTCTACGGGCACTTCCTGGTCGAGACGCTCACCTCGCTGTGGCCGACGCTGGACGAGCGCCCGGCAGGACTGGTCTTCCACTCCAGCTTCGGCCGGCACCGCACCTCGGACTGGCAGCAGCGCCTGCTCGAGCTCGCCGGCTGGGGGGACCTGACGATCCACGTGGTCGACCGGGCCCGACCCGCGCACGCCGACCGCCTCGTCGTACCTGGTCGCAGCGTGGCCCTGCACGCGTGGGCGCACCCCGAGGCGCGCGACGTGTGGCAGCGCATCTCCGCCGGGCACGCCGAGCGGGGCGGCCCCGAGCGCGTCTGGATCTCGCGGACCGCGCTCAACGCGGCCCGCCGCGCCGAGGGCCACCGCCGGCCGATCCGGACCACGGCGGAGGAGGACCGGGCGCTCGACGACGCCTTCGCCGACCGCGGCTTCGAGGTCCTTGCGCCCGAGACGCTCACGATCGACGAGCAGCTGGAGCGGGTCGCCCCGGCCCGGGTGATCGCCGGGCTGTCCGGATCAGGACTGCACCAGTCGGCGTTCATGGCACCCGGCGGCCGGGTGCTGGAGGTCGGCGACGGACGCTCGGCCGAGGAGCCGGTGGCGATGCAGGTGGCGATCGACGCAGCGCTGGGCCACGAGCGGGCGTTCGTGCCCGGCGGCACCGGCAGCGAGGACGTCAGGCGGACGCTGCGGCACCTCGGGCTCTGAGGGGTCTCTGGGGGCCTCTGACGGCTCCGCTCAGTCGTCGTCCTCGGCCAGCTCCTCGCCGTGCGTGCCGGGGCGGGGTGCCCAGGGCAGCTCCTTGGCGGGGCGCACGACGATGAGGCGGTCGCCGCGCGCGAGCAGCGAGACCACCGGGTCGAAGTAGCGGTAGACCTTCTCGTCGCGGATCACGGCGATCACCTGGTCGGGCAGCCGCTGCGGCTGCTTGCCGACCTCGTTGACGAGCAGGTCGCGCTCGGCGACCTCGAGGCCCTCCCCGTAGGTCATCAGGTCCTCCATGACCGAGCCGAGCATCGGCGACATCGACGACAGCCCGAGCAGGCGGCCGACGGCGTCGGAGGACGTGATGACCGAGTTGGCGCCGGACTGGCGCATCAGGGGGACGTTCTCCTGCTCGCGCACCGACGCCACGATCCACGCGTCGGGGTTGAGCTGGCGCACGGTCAGCGTGACGAGCACGTTGGAGTCGTCGCGGTCGGTCGTGATGATGACGTGGGTGGCCTTCTCGACGCCGGCCTGGCGCAGCACCCCGCGGCGGGTCGCGTCGCCCGCGATGCCGACGAGCTGGTCGCGGTTGGCCTCCTCCATCGCCACCACTCCCGGGTCGACGACCACGATCGAGGCGCGGTCGTAGCCGTTGCTGACGAGGGTGTCGATCGCGCTGCGGCCCTTGGTGCCGTAGCCGACGACGACGACGTGCTGGTCCATCTTCTTCCTCCACCGGGAGACCCGGAACATCTCGCGTCCCTGGGAGGCGAGGACCTCCAGGGTGGTGCCGATCAGCAGCACCAGGAAGGCGATGCGGGCCGGGGTGATCACGACCGCGTTGATCAGTCGCGCTTGGGCGTCGGCCGGCGCGATGTCGCCGTAGCCGGTCGTGCTGAGCGTGACGGTCGTGTAGTAGAACGCGTCGAGCAGCGTCAGCTGGCGGTCCGGGTGGGCGTTGTCGCGGTAGCCCTCGCGGTCGAAGTAGACCAGGAGCACGGTGCCGACGAGGATCGCCAGCGCCATCAGCACGCGGCGACCGAGCTCCCACCACGGCGACCGCACCCGGTCGGGCAGTGACACCCGGCCCACGCTCGGGTGGTTGGTCGCGGGTTGCACGGTCAGGAGTCTCGCACGCTGATCCGGTCCCGCAGGCGCTGCACCAGCTCGAGGCGGGCGCGCGTCGTGTTCTTCTGCGGGAAGACCGTGTCGAAGGCGGCGTTGACCGCCGCCCCGATCAGCACGGCGAGGGCGAGCAGGTAGAGCCAGAGCAGCACGGCGATGGGGGCGGCGAGGGGGCCGTAGATCGAGCGCGACTCGGCGGCCGTCACCGTCAGCACCCAGCGCAGCAGGGCGGATCCGGCGATCCAGCAGAACAGCGCGAAGGCCGCTCCCGGCAGGTTGAAGCTCCAGCTCGTCCGCACCGGCACGGACACGTGGTAGAGCGTGGCGAGGAAGCAGATCGAGATCAGCAGCACGACCGGCCAGTAGAGGCTGTTGACGAAGTCGAGGCGGTCGGGCAGCAGCTGGTCGACCAGCCCCGGACCCGCCACGACGAGCGGCAGGCTGATCGCCCCGGTGATCATCGCCATCACGTAGAGCACGAAGGACAGCGCGCGGGTCGCCACGATCCCCCGGTGCCCGCCGAGCCCGTGCATGATCGTGATGGTGTCGACGAAGACGTTGAGCGCGCGCGAGCCCGACCACAGCGCGAGGACGAAGCCGATCGAGATCACGTCGTAGCGGCCGCCGTCGAGGACGGTGTCGATGGTGGGCCGGATGATCGTGTTGACGGCGCGCTCGGTCAGGGCCTGGCGGGAGATCTCGAGGACCGCGTTGCGGACGTCCTCGATCTGGGCGGTCGTGAAGCGGTCGCTGACGAAGCCGATCGCACCGGCGAGGGCGAAGACGAGGGGCGGCACGGAGAGCACGGCGAAGAACGCCGCCTCGGCCGCCAGCCCCGTCACCCGGTGGCGCAGGCACGACCCGACAGTGGTGACGACGAGGCGCCAGACGTGCTCGCGCCATCGTCGTACGGCAAGCGCGGTCCGGCTGGGCGCAGGGGTCTCCTCGCTCGCCTCGGCCATGCCTTCAACGCTAGTCGAGCAGGCGCCCACCAGCGGTTTCCCCACGCCTTACGGTGGGGTGCATGAGCGATCTCGTCCCGGGCCTGCGCGCGGCCACCAACCAGCCCCCGCCGCTGGTCGGCCACAACGTCGTCACCGCCGACCTCGCGCTCACGGACGCGCTCGTGCGACACGGCTCGCCGGAGCTGGTCGACGACCTCGCCCCGCTGGGAGAGGAGGCCGGCACCGAGGAGGCCCGCGAGCACGGGATGCTCGCCAACCGCCACCACCCGGAGCTGACGCCCTACGACCGCTTCGGCAACCGGGTCGACGAGGTCGAGTTCCACCCGTCGTGGCACTGGCTGATGGAGCGCGCCGTGGGGCACGGCCTCCAGGCGGCCCCCTGGGAGCAGCAGGAGTCGGGCGCCGAGCACGCACACCTGCGCCGCGCGGCCGGCTTCTTCGCCTGGTCGCAGACCGAGCCCGGGCACGGCTGCCCGATCTCGATGACGTACGCCGCCGTGCCGGCGCTGCGGGCCGACGACGCGATCGCCAAGGAGTGGGCGCCGCTGCTGGCCGCGCGGTCCTACGACCCCGGCGTCCGGGTGCGCTCGGCCAAGACGGGCGCGCTGGCGGGCATGGGCATGACCGAGAAGCAGGGCGGCTCCGACGTGCGCGCCAACGTCACGAGCGCCCGCCCGACGGCCGAGGACGGGTGGTACGCGCTGCACGGCCACAAGTGGTTCACCTCGGCGCCGATGAACGACGTGTTCCTCGTCCTCGCCCAGGCCGACGGCGGGATGACCTGCTTCCTGGTCCCCCGCGTCCTCGACGACGGCACCCGCAACCGGATCGACGTGGTGCGGCTCAAGGACAAGCTCGGCAACCGGTCCAACGCCTCGGGCGAGCTCGAGCTCGACGGCACCCTCGCCCAGCGGCTCGGCGACGAGGGCCGCGGTGTGCGCACGATCATCGAGATGGTCGCCGCGACGCGTCTCGACTGCGTGCTCGGCTCCGCCGCGCTGATGCGCCACGCGCTGGCCGAGGCGTCGTGGCACGTCGCGCACCGCTCGGCCTTCGGCGGGCTGCTCGTCGACAAGCCGCTCATGCAGAACGTCGTCGCCGACCTCGCCGTCGAGTCCGAGGCCGCCACCGCGCTCGCGATGCGGCTGGCCTCGGCGGTCGACCGGCCCGACGACGCCCACGAGGTCGCGCTGCGCCGGATCGCGCTGCCGCTCGCGAAGTTCTGGGTGTGCAAGCGGACGCCCGCGATGGTGGCCGAGGCGCTGGAGTGCCTCGGCGGCAACGGCTACGTCGAGGAGTCCGGGCTGCCCCTCATGTTCCGCGAGTCGCCGCTCAACTCGATCTGGGAGGGCTCGGGCAACGTCAACGCGCTCGACGTGCTGCGGGCGCTGGGGCGCGAGCCCGAGGTGCTGCAGGCCTGGATCAGCGAGGTCGGCGCGGCGCGCGGTGGCGACAGCCGGCTCGATCGGGCCGTCGACGACACCCTCGCCCTCCTGGGCGACTCGATGGGCGACTCCGGTGCGCTCGAGTCGGGCGCGCGGCGGCTCGCCGGCCAGATGGCCGCGTGCCTCCAGGGTTCCCTCCTCGTGCGCTTCGCGCCGGCCGAGGTCGCGGACGCCTTCTGCGGCAGCCGGCTCGGGACGGCGTACGCCGGCACGTTCGGGATGCTGACCAGCGGCTCGCTCCGCGAGGTGGTCCAGCGGGCGACGCCGACCACCTGAGGGGATGTGGCCCACTTGGGCCATGCAGAAATGACCTATCAGTCAGGGAATCACCAACCCGCCCCGCCGCGCGCGACGACCTGCCTAGGGTCGGGCCGACCCCAGGAGGAGGACTCCCTGTGCCCCAGTCCAGCACGCTGTTCACCGTCGGCACCCTGCTGCGCCACGCGCAGGACGCCGCCACCCCGGTGCGGGTGCTCGTCTCGGGGGTCTGGCTCGACGGCGTGATCGTGGGCGCGGACGGGCTCGGCGTGATCCTCGACGACGGCAACAGCCACCAGGTGCTGGTGCGCCTCGACTCGATCGTGGCGGTGAGCTTCTCGCGTGCGGCGATCGACGGTGACGAGGAGCCCGACGACGCCGACGACGCGGCACGCGCGCACTGGGGCGCCGAGCGGACGCCGATCGAGGCCGGCCCGGTCAGCCGCCCCCACTGACCACGAGCCCGATCAGCCCAGCATCCCGATCAACCCAGCACCCCGATCAACCCAGCGCCGCGCTCACGACCTCGCGCGCCTCGGCCTGCACCTCGGCGAGGTGGTCGGGACCGCGGAACGACTCGGCGTAGATCTTGTAGACGTCCTCGGTGCCGCTGGGGCGCGCGGCGAACCACGCCGAGTCGGTGGTGACCTTCAGGCCGCCGATCTTCGCGCCGTTGCCGGGCGCCTCGGTCAGCTTGCCGGTGATCTCCTCCCCCGCCAGCGTGGTCGCGGAGACGTCGTCCGGCGAGAGCGCGCCGAGCTTGGCCTTCTCCTCGCGCGTGGCCGGGGCGTCGATCCGGGCGTACGCCGGGTCGCCGTGCGCCGCGACCAGGTCGGCGTAGTGCTGGCTGGGGGTCTTCCCCGTCGAGGCGAGGATCTCGCTGGCCAGCAGTGCCAGGAGGATGCCGTCCTTGTCGGTCGTCCAGCTCGAGCCGTCGCGGCGCAGGAACGACGCGCCGGCCGACTCCTCGCCGCCGAAGCCGAACGAACCGTCCATCAGGCCGGGCACGAACCACTTGAAGCCGACGGGCACCTCGACGAGGGGCTTGCCGATCGACGCGGCCACCCGGTCGATCATCGAGCTCGACACGAGCGTCTTGCCGATGCGCGCGGTGTCGGGCCAGCCCGGGCGGGCGCCGCCGAAGAGGTAGCCGATCGCGACCGCGAGGAAGTGGTTGGGGTTCATCAGGCCGGCGTCGGGCGTGACGATGCCGTGGCGGTCGGAGTCCGCGTCGTTGCCCGTGGCGATGGCGTAGTCGTCCTTGCGGCTGACCAGCGACGCCATGGCGTAGGGCGAGGAGCAGTCCATCCGGATCTTGCCGTCCCAGTCGAGCGTCATGAAGCGCCACGTCGGGTCGACCAGCGGGTTGACGACCGTCAGGTCGAGGCGGTGCCGCTCGGCGATCTCGCCCCAGTAGGCCACGCTCGCGCCGCCCAGCGGGTCGGCGCCGATCCGCACGCCCGCGTCACGGATCGCGTCGAGGTCGAGCACCGACGGCAGGTCGTCGACGTAGGTCCCAAGGAAGTCGTAGGAGCCGACCTCCGCGCGTGCCTTCGCGAACGCCACCCGCTTCACGCCCTCGATGTTGCCGCGGATCAGCTCGTTGGCGCGCGCCGCGATCACGCTGGTCGCGTCGGAGTCGGCCGGACCGCCGTGGGGAGGGTTGTACTTGAAGCCGCCGTCCTGCGGCGGGTTGTGCGACGGGGTGACCACGATGCCGTCGGCGAGGCCCGCACCGGTCGTACGCCCCTGGTTGGCGCGGATGATCGCGTGGCTGACCGCAGGGGTGGGCGTGAATCCGTCGCGGTCGTCGACCAGCACGGTGACGTCGTTGGCGACGAGCACCTCGAGCGCGGTCGCCCACGCAGGCTCGGAGAGCGCATGGGTGTCGCGGCCGATGAAGAGCGGGCCGTCGTAGCCCTGGTCGCGGCGGTAGTCGCAGATCGCCTGCGTCGTCGCCGCGATGTGGACCTCGTTGAAGGAGGTGTTCAGCGACGTGCCGCGGTGCCCGCTGGTGCCGAAGGCGACCTGCTGCGCGACATCGTCCGGGTCGGGCTGGAGGTCGAAGTAGGCCGTGACGAGGTGGGACACGTCCACCAGGTCCTCGGGGAGGGCGGGCTGTCCGGCTCGTGCGTGGGTGGCCATGGTCACCATCTTGGTGGGTCCGGCAAGCCACGTCGAGAAACCTCCCGGGCAGGTGTCGAATCGGGCAGGCTGGGGCCGTCAGAGGGGTGAGCCCACACCGAGAGGACTGACTGACATGACCGACTACATCGTGCTGCTGTTCGGCGACACCGAGGCGTGGTGGGACACGCCCGGGGAGGAGAAGAAGGCGACCTACGCCGTCCACGAGGAGTTCACCGCCGAGCTCGGCAGGCGCGGCCACGTGGTCACCGGCGGCGCGGAGCTGCCGCGGGCGTCCGAGGCGAGGTCGCTCGCCCCGCACTCGACGACCGTGACCGACGGCCCGTGGACCGAGACCACCGAGCAGCTCGGCGGCTACTACGAGGTGAGCACCGACGACCTCGACGACCTGATGCAGGTCTGCACGATCCTGTCCGCGACGGGCGACGCGGTGCAGGTGCACCGCAAGATCACGGGCGAGGAGGCCTCGTGAGCCGCTTCGTCATCCTCATCGCCTACGGGGAGTCCGACTGGGACGAGGCGAGCGAGGAGACCCGCGACTACTACTTCGCGGCCCACGACGCGTTCTCGGCCTACGTCGGCGAGCACGGCACCGACCACGGGTCGGCGGCCCTGGCCGGGACCGAGCACGCGACGACGGTCCGCCGGGCCGGCCGGGACCGCGACGGCGAGGTCCTGGTGACCACCGGGCCGTTCGCGGAGACCGCCGAGCACGTCGGCGGCTACTACGACGTGGAGCTGCCCGACCTCGACCACGCGATCGAGGCCGCGAGCCTGCTGCCGTCGTCGTACTCCGTCGAGATCCGGCCGACCATCAGCATCACCTGAGCGACCACCCATGGACTTTCCGGACCCACGAAGGAGCCCGACATGAAGTACCTGGTGCTGCTGATCGGCGACGGCGCCGAGAAGCCGTGGCCCGAGCAGACCGAGGACGAGCAGATGGCCGCGATGGCGAAGTTCGGTGAGTTCAGCGCCGCCTGCGAGGCGCGGGCCGGCGTCGAGCTCATCGCCGGGGAGGCGCTCGGCGACTCGAGCGACGCGACCGTCATGCGAACCGTCGGTGGGAAGGTGCAGCTGAGCGACGGCCCCTACGCCGAGGTCATCGAGGGGATGGGCGGCTTCTACCTGCTGGAGGCGCCCGACCTCGACGTGGTCGTCGAGCTTCTGCAGGTGCTGCCGCGCTACGACATCCAGATCAACCCGACCGTGGACGTGACGTCCTGAGCCAGCAGGAGCTCGAGCTCGTCGTGCGGCAGGAGTGGGGCCGTCTCGTGGCCCTGCTCCTGTCGCAGTTCCGTCGGCTCGACCTCGTCGAGGACGCCCTCGGCGACGCCGTCGAGGCGGCCAGCCGCACGTGGCCCGACGACGGCGTGCCCGCCAACCCGGCCGGGTGGCTGATGACCGCCGCCCGTCGCCGGGTGCTCGACCGGCTCCGCACCGAGGACGTCGCCCGGCGCAAGCTGCCGCTCCTCCTCACCGACGCCGAACGCCACCAGGAAGGCGTGTCCACCATGGCCGACAGCGGCACCCTCGTCGAGGACGACGTCCTCCGCCTGGTGCTGATGTGCGCCCACCCGGCGCTGGCGCCCGAGTCGGCCAGCGCGCTCAGCCTGCGGCTCGTGCTGGGCGTCCCGACGCCCGACATCGCGCGGTTGTTCCTGGTGCCCGAGCCGACGATGGCCGCTCGCATCACCCGCGCCAAGAAGCGCATCGTCGGCGCCGGCATCCCCTTCGCCGTGCCCGACGCCTCGGTGCTACCCGATCGGCTCGACGTCGTCGCCCAGACCGCCTATCTCGCCTTCACTGCCGGCTACTCCCCCGGCACCGGTCCCGACCTGCTCCGCGCCGACCTGTCCGGCGAGGCGATCCGGCTGGTCCGCGTGGTGCTCGGCCTGCGTCCCGACGAGCCGTCGCTGGTCGCGCTGCTGGCCCTGGTGCTGCTCCAGCACTCCCGCCGTGACGCACGGGTCCACGACGGCAGGCTGGTGCTCCTCGCCGACCAGGACCGCACCCGCTGGCACCACGACGAGGTCGCCGAGGCGACGCGGCTGCTCCGCAGGCCGAGCCTCGCCGGTCCACTGACCCCGCTCGCGGCGTCCTACGTCGTCCAGGCGCGGATCGCGGCCGAGCACGCCACCGCACCGACGGCCGCCGACACGCGCTGGGACCGCATCGTCGAGCTGTACGACGTCCTGCTCCAGGTCGCGCCGTCTCCCTCCGCGCGGCTCGCGAGGGCGGTCGCGGTCGCCGAGGACCGTGGCACCGCCGTCGGGCTCGACGCGCTCGAGGGACTCGAGATCCCCGACAGCCACCGCCCCGCCGCCGTCCGGGCCGAGCTGCTCGCCCGCGCGGGAGACGTCGACGCGGCGCGGGCGGCGTACGACCAGGCGATCGCGGCGTGCCGCAACGACGTGGAGCGGAGCTTCCTCGAGGGCCGGCGCGCCTCGCTGTAGCCCTCGGGACCCAGCCCTCGGGACCCAGCCCTCGGGACCCAGCCCTCGGGACCCAGCCCTCGGGGCTCAGCCCTCGGGGACGGGCTGCTGCTTGGCGAGCACCGTGAGGCCGTCGTCGACGACGAAGCCGCGGGCCTTGTCGGCCTCGTGGTCGACGCCGATCTGCACGCCCGGCGGGATCACCACGCCCTTGTCGATGATCGCGTTGCGCACGATCGCGCCCTCACCGACCCGCACGCCGTCCATGAGCACGGAGTCGGAGACCTCGGCGCCGTCCTTGACCCACACCGCAGGCGACAGCACGGAGTGGTTGACGGTGCCGCCGCTCACGACCGTGCCGGGCGAGAGGATCGAGTTGAACGTCGAGCCGGGAGCGCCGTTGGCGCCCTCGACCAGCTTGGCCGGCGGGTGCGGGCCGTAACTGGTGTAGATCGGCCAGGCGTTGTTGTAGAGGTTGAAGACCGGGAGCGGCGAGACGAGGTCCATGTGGGCGTCGTAGTAGGAGCGCATCGTGCCGACGTCGCGCCAGTAGCCGCGGTCGCGGTCGGTGGAACCCGGGACCTCGTTGTCCTTGTAGTCGTAGACCGCCGACTCCGACTTGTCGACGAACCACGGCACGATGTCACCGCCCATGTCGTGCTTGGAGCCCTCGATCTCGGCGTCACGGGTCACCGCGTCGCGGAGCGCGTCGGCGGTGAAGACGTAGTTGCCCATGCTCGCCAGCACCTGGTCGGGGGCGTCCGGCAGCCCGACCGGGTCGGTCGGCTTCTCCAGGAAGGCCCGGATCTTCTGCGGCGCGCCCGGGTCGACCTCGATCACGCCGAACTGGTCGGCGAGGCTGATCGGCTGGCGGATCGCGGCGACCGTGCACCCGGCGCCCGAGGCGACGTGGTCGTCGACCATCTGCGCGAAGTCCATCCGGTAGACGTGGTCGGCGCCCACGACGACGACGATGTCGGGCTGCTCGTCGGTGAGCAGGTTGAGCGACTGGTAGATCGCGTCGGCGCTCCCGGCGTACCACCGCTTGCCGACGCGCTGCTGGGCGGGCACCGGGGTGACGTAGTTGCCGAGCAGGTTCGACATCCGCCAGGTGGTGGTGACGTGCCGGTCGAGGCTGTGCGACTTGTACTGCGTCAGCACGACCACCTTGAGGTAGCCGGAGTTGACGACGTTGGACAGCGCGAAGTCGATCAGGCGGTAGATGCCGCCGAACGGCACGGCGGGCTTGGCGCGGTCGGCCGTCAACGGCATCAGCCTCTTGCCCTCTCCTCCCGCCAGGACGACTGCGAGGACCTTCTTGCGGCTCGGCGTGACGGTCATGACATGAAACTAGCCGTCGCCGACCACCCGGGTCGACCTCCCCAGAGGTCTTGATCCGGTCTAGGTTCGGGGCATGCGCATCGACGTCCTGAGCAAGGAGTACCCACCGGAGGTCTACGGCGGCGCGGGGGTGCACGTCGCGGAGCTGGTCCGCGCGCTGCGCGTGGTTCCCGACGTCGACGCCCGGGTCCGCTGCTTCGGGGCGCCGCGCTCGGAGCCCGGCACGACGGCGTACGCCGAGCCGTCCTCGCTCTCCGGCGCCAACGCGGCGATCCGCACGCTCGGCGTCGACCTGGCGATGGTCGACGACTGCGCGGGCGCCGACGTGGTCCACTCGCACACCTGGTACGCCAACATGGCCGGCCACCTCGCGGGGCTGATGCACGGCATCCCGCACGTCGTCAGCGCGCACTCGCTGGAGCCGATGCGGCCGTGGAAGGCCGAGCAGCTTGGCGGCGGCTACGCCCTGTCGAGCTGGGCCGAGCGGACGGCCTACGAGGGAGCCTCCGGGATCATCGCGGTCAGCGCGGCGATGCGCGACGACGTGCTGCGCAGCTATCCGTCCGTCGACGCCGACCGCGTCCACGTCGTGCACAACGGCATCGACACCACCCAGTGGTCGCCGGCGCCGAACCCCGACCGGGTCCGCGAGCTCGGCGTCGACCCCGACCGGCCGAGCGTGATCTTCGTCGGCCGGATCACCCGCCAGAAGGGGCTGCCGCTGTTCCTGCGTGCGGCCGCCGCGCTGCCGCCGGAGGTGCAGCTCGTGCTCTGCGCCGGCGCGCCCGACACCCCGGAGATCGAGGCGGAGGTGCGCGGGCTCGTCGAGGACCTGGCGGCCACCCGCTCGGGTGTCGTCTGGATCGCCGAGATGCTCCACCGCCCCGACGTCGTGGCCCTGCTGACCGCGGCCACCGTCTTCGCCTGCCCGTCGATCTACGAGCCGCTCGGCATCGTGAACCTCGAGGCGATGGCGTGCGAGACCGCCGTCGTCGCGACCGCCACCGGCGGCATCCCCGAGGTCGTCGTGCACGGCGAGACCGGCTGGCTGGTCCCCATCGAGCAGGCCACCGACGGCACCGGCACGCCCCTCGACCCCGAGCAGTACGTCGCCGACCTCGCCGCCGCGCTCACCGACGCGGTCAGCGACCCCGACCGGGCCCGTGCCTTCGGCGAGGCCGGCCGCCGGCGGGCCGAGGAGTCCTTCAGCTGGGGCTCGATCGCCACCCGCACGCTCGACCTCTACCGCTCGCTGGCCTGAGCGTCGTACCTCCCCGTCACCCGCGCTACCGAACAGTGGAGGGGTTCCCAGGGCTCCCGGAGCCCCCGACTGTTCGGTAACCCTGGCGACCACGCAACGGCGCCCCCGGGAACGGGTCCCGGGGGCGCTGCTGGTGGTCGGGTCAGTGGGCCGAGGCGGCCTCGCGCTGGGCGGGCGGGGCACCGTGGTCGTCGTCGACCATCGTCGACTCGTCGAACGGGTCGTCCCCGGCGAGCACCCGGTCGAGCTTCTCGCGGTCCATGGTGCCGGTCCAGTGGCCGACGAGGATCGTGGCGACCGAGTTGCCGGCGAAGTTGGTGACCGCGCGGGCCTCGGACATGAAGCGGTCGATGCCGACGATGAGGCCGACGCCGTCGAGGAGCTCGGGACGGTGGGAGGACAGGCCGCCGGCGAGGGTGGCCAGGCCGGCGCCGGTCACACCGGCGGCACCCTTCGAGGCGATCACCATGAAGAGCAGGAGCGAGACCTGCTCGCCGATCGACAGCGGCTTGTCGAGGGCGTCGGCGATGAAGATCGACGCCATCGTCAGGTAGATCGCGGTGCCGTCGAGGTTGAAGGAGTAACCCGTCGGGACGACGACGCCGACCGTGGTCTTGTCGACTCCCGCGTGGTTCATCTTGGCGATCAGGCGCGGCAGGGCCGACTCCGACGACGACGTCGACACGATCAGGAGGAACTCGCGGCCGAGGTACTTCAGCAGGCTGAGGATGTTCACGCCCGTGGCCAGCTTGAGGATCGCGCCCAGGATGCCGAAGACGAACACGAAGCAGGTGATGTAGAAGGCGACCATGATCGTGAAGAGGCTCTTGAGGGCGTCGACGCCGGTCTCGCCGACGACGGCGGCGATGGCGGCGAAGGCGCCGACCGGGGCGGCCCACATGATCATCGCGAGGACCCGGAAGACGAGGCGCTGGATGTGCCCGATGCCGGTCAGGATCGGCTCGCCCGAGCGGCCCATCGCCTGCAGCGCGAAGCCGACGAGCAGCGCGACGAGCAGCGTCTGGAGCACCTCGCCGGAGGTGAGGGACGACAGGAGCGAGTCCGGGACGATGCCGGTGATGAACTCGGTCGTCGAGCCGTGGCCCTCCGCGGCCTGCTCCTGGCCGATACCGGCGGTCTCCTCGGAGAGGTGGAGGCCCTTGCCCGGGTCGAGCAGGTTGCCGACGACCATGCCGATCGCGAGGGCGACGGTCGACATCGTCAGGAAGTACGCCAGTGCGAGCCCGCCGACCTTGCCGACGCTCGCCGCGCTGCGGACCGAGCCGACCCCCAGGACCAGGGTGCAGAAGATGACCGGCTGGATCATCATCTTGATCAGCGCCACGAACGTGGTGCCGATCCACTTGAGCCCGACCGCGAAGTCCGGGACGACCAGGCCGACGATGGCTCCGAGCACCACCGCGGCGATCACCGCGATGTAGAGGTAGTGGGTGCGGTCGCGCCTGACCTTCGGCGCGTCTCCGTCCGGTACGACGTCGGGGGTGGTGCTCATGCTGTCCTCCTGGGGCTCGGGGCTGGGCTCCGGGTGCCAGCGATCGCCGGCCCGTCCGCCAGACTGTCGGCTCCTGTGACGCCAGTCACCGTTGTGTGCGTTGTGTTCGCCGTCACAGGCGTCCGTCACACGGGGTCCGACGGTGCGGCACAATGCGCCCCATGAGGCGACGCACCGACGGCGAGAGCCCGGTCGCCCGCCAGATCCTGCTCCTGCAGGTCGGTGTCGTGCTCGTCCTGGTGGTGGTCGCGGTGGCCCTCGCGGCCTGGGACTCGCGCCGCGACCTCCGCTCCGCCGCCCGTGACCAGGCCAGCGCCGTCGCGCGCTCGGTGGCCGACTCCCCCTTCGTCCGCGAGGAGGTGCAGTCCGCGGACCCGACGGCGGCGCTGCAGCCGTTCGCGGAGGAGGTCCGCGTCGACACCGACACCGACTTCGTCGTGATCATGGACCGCGACCGGATCCGCTGGACCCACCCCGACACCTCGCAGATCGGCGGCCGCTTCGTCGGCGGTATCGGTGACGCGCTCGACGGACGGGTCTTCACCGAGGAGTACGCCGGCACGCTCGGGCCGTCGGTCCGCGCGGTCGTGCCGGTCGTGGTCGGCGGCCGGGTGGTCGCGCTGGTCGCCGTCGGCATCACCGTCGACCGCATCGACGAGCGCCTCCGCGAGGACCTCCCCGGCATCGCCCTCGCCGCCCTCGCCACGCTCCTCGCCGGGCTGACGGGTGCCTGGCTGATCGCCCGTCGGCTCCGTCGCCAGACCCACGGGATGGGCGAGCGCGAGATCACCCGGATGTACGAGTACTACCGCGCCGTCCTCGGCGCCGTCCGCGAGGGGCTGCTGCTCGTCGACTCCGACCTGCGGGTACAGCTGGTCAACGACGAGGCCGTCCGCCTGCTCGCGCTGCCGACACCCGTCGAGGGCAGGTCCCTGGCCGAGCTCGGTCTCCCGCCCGGCCTGGTCGCCGCGGTCGAGCGACGCTCGGCGGCCGCCGACCAGACCTACGTCATGGGCCAGCAGGTCCTCGTCTTCAGCACCTCACCGGCGTACTGGCGACAGGCCGAGGTCGGCGCCGTCGTCACCGTCCGCGACCGCACCGAGCTCCAGGCCGTGACCGGCGAGCTCGACCTCGTCCGCGGGCTCACCGAGTCGCTGCGCGCGCAGAGCCACGAGGCCGCCAACCGCCTCCACACGATCGTGTCGCTCGTCGAGATGGGCCGGCCCGAGCAGGCCGTCGAGTTCGCCACGTCCGAGCTGCACGTCGCCCAGGGCTTCGCCGACGAGCTCGTCGCCGCTGTCGAGGAGCCGGTGCTCGCCGCACTGCTGCTCGGCAAGACCGCGCAGGCCGCGGAGCGCGGCATCGCGCTCGACCTCGAGGGCGACCTGCCGGCCGACCTGCCCGTCGACTCCCGCGACCTCGTGACCATCGTCGGCAACCTCGTCGACAACGCCTTCGACGCCGTCGCCGGCACCCGTGCGACGCGGCCCCAGCGCGTCCGGGTCGTGCTCCACGGCGACCACGACCACCTGCGCATCGAGGTCGACGACTCCGGTCCGGGGATCCCCGCAGAGGACCGCGGCCACGTCCTCGACCGCGGCTGGTCGAGCAAGGCCGACGAGGGACGCGGCCTGGGGCTCGCGATCGTCACGCAGGTCGTCTCGGGCCACGGCGGCACGCTCGAGGTCACCGACTCGGACCTCGGCGGTGCCCGCTTCGTGCTCGACGTCGCCGTCGACCGGGAGGTGCCGGCGTGAGCGACGTACGGGTCCTGGTGGTCGAGGACGAGGAGGTCGCCGCCGAGGCGCACGCGACCTACGTGGGCCGCGTCCCCGGCTTCGAGCTGGCCGGCGTCGCCCGCTCCGCCGGCGAGGCGTTCCGGCTGCTGCGCCGCGACGACACCATCGAGCTCCTGCTGCTCGACATGCACCTGCCCGACGGCCACGGCCTCGGCCTGCTCCAGCGCGTGCGCGCCGAGGGGCGCCCCGTCGACGTGATCGCGGTGACGTCGGCCCGCGACACCGAGGTCGTGCGTCGCGCGGTCTCGCAGGGCGTGGTGCTCTACCTCCTGAAGCCGTTCACGTTCGCGGCCTTCCGGGGCAAGCTCGAGCAGTACGCCGACTTCCGCACGCGGCTGGAGAGCTCACCCGCCGGCGTGGTGCAGGACGACGTCGACCAGCTCTTCGGCGCGCTGCGCAGCCGGCCCACGGGCGACGCGCTGCCCAAGGGGATGAGCCTGGACTCGCTGCGGTCCGTCGTCGACGCGCTGCGCAGCAGCCCCGAGGGCCTCTCCGCCACCGAGGCCGGAGCGGCCATCGGCGTCTCGCGGGTCACCGCGCGGCGCTACCTCGAGCACCTCGCCGACGAGGGCCGGGTCGCCCGGCAGCCGCGCTACGGCGGCACCGGACGCCCCGAGGTCGGCTACGTGTGGGAGAGCCCCGACCCCGTCAGCTGAGGACGAGACCCGGGTAGAGCGGGTGGGCGTCGAGCATCTCGGCCGACTGCTTCGTGACGCGGTCGGCGACGCCGTCGTTCAGGACGTAGGTCGCCTTGCTGGGCGCGCCGGCCTTGTTGGTGCCGGCCTCGGTGTTGGTCAGCACGTCGACCACGAGCTCGGCCACCGTGTCGAACTCGTCGTGGCCGAAGCCGCGCGAGGTGAGCGCCGGAGTGCCGAACCGGATGCCGGAGGTGTACCAGGCGCCGTTGGGGTCGGAGGGGACCGAGTTGCGGTTCGTGACGACGCCCGCGTCGAGCAGCGCCGACTCGGCCTGGCGGCCGGTGAGGCCGAAGGACGACACGTCGAGCAGCACGATGTGGTTGTCAGTGCCGCCGGTGACGAGCTTCGCGCCGCGGGTCAGGAAGCCCTCGGCGAGCGACTTCGCGTTGTCGGCGACGCGCTGGGCGTAGCCCTGGAACTCCGGCGTGCGGGCCTCGGCGAATGCGACGGCCTTGGCGGCCATCACGTGGCTGAGCGGGCCGCCGAGGACCATCGGGCAGCCGCGGTCGACGCTGGGGGCGTACTCCTCGGTGGCGAGGATGAAGCCGCCGCGGGGGCCGCGGAGCGACTTGTGCGACGTGCTGGTCACGACGTGGGCGTAGGGGACCGGGTTCTCCTCGCCGGTGAACACCTTGCCCGCCACGAGGCCGGCGAAGTGCGCCATGTCGACCATGAGCGTCGCGCCGACCTCGTCGGCGATCTCACGCATCGTGGCGAAGTTGACCCGGCGCGGGTAGGCCGAGTAGCCCGCGACCAGGATGAGCGGCTTGAACTCCTTGGCCTTCGCGCGCAGCGCGTCGTAGTCGAGGAGACCGGTCTCGGGGTCGGTGCCGTACTGGTTCTGGTGGAACATCTTGCCGGAGATGTTCGGCCGGAAGCCGTGGGTGAGGTGGCCACCGGCGTCGAGGCTCATGCCGAGCAGGCGCTGGTTGCCGAGGGAGGCGCGCAGCTTCTCCCAGTCGGCCTCGGACAGGTCGTTCATGTTCTTCACGCCCGCGTCGCTGAGCCACGGGCCCTCGACGCGGTGCGCCAGGATCGACCAGTACGCCACCAGGTTGGCGTCGATGCCCGAGTGCGGCTGCACGTAGGCGTACTCAGCGCCGAACAGCTCGCGCGCGTGCTCGGCGGCGATCGACTCGACGGTGTCGACGTTCTGGCAGCCGGCGTAGAAGCGGTGGCCGATCGTGCCCTCGGCGTACTTGTCGCTGAACCAGGTGCCCATGGTCATCAGCACGGCCGGCGAGGCGTAGTTCTCCGACGCGATCAGCTTGAGCGACGCCCGCTGGTCCGCGAGCTCCTGCCGGGTCGCATCTGCGATCCGGGGCTCCACGGAGGCGATGACCTCGAGGGCCTGGGAGTACGCGCTGCTGATGAGGGAGTCCGTCATGCGGCACAGACTAGGGCCGCGGGGCGGTCTCGGGAACGGCGGCACGCGATCGTGGACGCATCGCCGGGAGTGTGACCTGGACCGCACCCGACCCCTCCGTCCCGCGTCGCCGATCCTTGCCGTCTCACATTCTGGCGCGCCGTCTCAGATAACAAGATTTCGGCTTGTGGAACGGGTGTCCAACCCCTGAGACTTCTTGACATGGTCAACGCTTCCACCCACGCACACCTTGTGGTTCGACGTCACGTCGACCTCATGCGCGTGGGCAGCGCGACCTGTTGGCATCGCTGACGCCGCCCCTCACCCCCCACTCCCGCGCTCAACGTCGCGCGCGGCACCACTCAGCGAACAGGACTCTCCTGACATGCCCGACCTCCGGTTCAAGCCCCAGGCTGCCCAGAACACCGAGATCCCGCGCCCCAAGCGCGCGGAGGGTCAGTGGGCCCTCGGCTACACCGAGCCGCTCAACAAGAACGAGCAGTCCAAGAAGGACGACGACCCGCTCAACGTGCGGGACCGCATCCTCTACACCTACTCGCGCCGCGGCTTCGACTCGATCGACCCCGCCGACCTGCGTGGCCGCTTCCGCTGGATGGGTCTCTACACCCAGCGCGCGCCCGGGTTCGACGGCGGCAAGACCGCCCAGCTCGAGGAGGAGGAGCTCGACGACCGCTTCTTCATGATGCGCGTGCGCACAGACGGCGCGATCCTCGACGGCCCGGCCCTGCGTGCGCTGGGCGAGGTGTCGTCGGCGTACGCCCGCAACACCGCCGACATCACCGACCGCAACAACATCCAGTACCACTGGATCGAGATCGAGAGCGTCCCGGCGATCTGGGAGCGGCTCGAGGCGGTCGGCCTCACCACGCTCGAGGCGTGCGGCGACAGCCCGCGCCCCTTCCTCGGCTCGCCCGTCGCCGGCATCGCCAAGGACGAGATCATCGACGGCTCCGAGGCGCTCGCGGAGATCAAGCGCCGCATCCTCGGCAACCCCGACTTCTCCAACCTGCCGCGCAAGTTCAAGACTGCGCTCACCGGTCACCCGAGCCACGACGTGGCCCCCGAGGTCAACGACGTCGCCTTCGTCGGCACCGTCCACCCCGAGCACGGTCCGGGCTTCGACCTCTGGGTCGGCGGTGGGCTCTCCACCAACCCGATGCTCGCCCACAAGCTCGGTGTGTGGATCCCGCTCGACGAGGTCGCCGACGCCTGGGAGGGCGTGGCCGGCGTCTTCCGCGACTACGGCTACCGCCGCCTGCGCTCCAAGGCCCGCCTGAAGTTCCTGCTCGCCGACTGGGGCAAGGAGAAGTTCCGCGAGGTCCTGGAGAACGAGTACCTCCACCGCGCACTGGTCGACAACCCGTCCCCCGAGTCGCCCGTGCGCCCCGGTGACCACATCGGCATCCACGAGCAGAAGGACGGCAACGCCTACGTCGGCGCCGCCCCGGTCGTGGGCCGCATCGACGGCACCACGCTGTCGGGCCTCGCCGACCTCGTCGAGAAGTACGGCGCCGCGGGCGCCCGCCTGACGGCGTACCAGAAGCTGGTCGTCATCGGCGTGCCGGCCGGCGAGGCCGAGGCCTTCGCCGACGACCTCGAGACGATCGGGCTCACCGCGCGGCCGAGCAACTGGCGCCGCTCGACCATGGCCTGCACCGGCATCGAGTTCTGCAAGCTGGCCATCGTCGACACCAAGGAGCGCGCGCGCTCGCTGGTCTCGGAGCTGGAGAAGCGCTTCCCCGAGCTCGACACCGACATCTCGGTGAACGTCAACGGCTGCCCCAACGCCTGCGCACGCACCCAGGTCGCCGACATCGGCCTCAAGGGCCAGCTCGTCATGGACGCCGACGGCCGGCAGGTCGAGGGCTTCCAGGTGCACCTCGGCGGCGGCCTCGCGCTCGGCGCCAACTTCGGCCGCAAGCTGCGCGCCCACAAGGTCACCAGCGCCGGCCTCGACGACTACGTCACCTCCGTGGTCCAGGCCTACCTCGACGACCGCGAGCCCGGCGAGCGCTTCGCTCCCTGGGTCGCGCGGGCCGACGAGAAGCTCCTCCGCGGCGAGCCCGAGCCGGCTCTCGCATGAGCGAGCGCGCGCAGCCCTTCCACTGCCCCTACTGCGGGGACGAGAACCTGTTCCCCCGCGAGGGTTCGGGCGCGTGGGAGTGCCGCTCGTGCCTGCGCAGCTTCACCGTCCAGATGACCGGGATGATCCCCCACCCAGGAGGGCCCACCGCATGAGTCTCTCCACGCAGGCCGCCCGCGACTTCAAGGGCACGCACACCGCCGGTCGTACGCCGGAGGAGCTGCGCGAGCTGGTCTCCCACGTCGGCGCCGAGCTCGAGCTCGCCCCGGCCGAGGTGATCATCGAGTGGGCCGTCGCCACGTTCGGCGAGCGGTTCGCGATCACCTCGTCGATGGGCGACGCGGTCCTGGCCCACCTGGCCTCCACGGTCGCGCCGGGGATCGACGTGATCTTCCTCGACACCGGCTACCACTTCATCGAGACCATCGGCACGCGCGACGCCGTCGAGGCGACGCTGCCGGTCAACCTGCGCACCGTCAGCACCTCGCTGACGGTCGCCGAGCAGGACGAGCAGTACGGCAAGGACCTCTACAAGACCGATCCCGACCTGTGCTGCGCGCTCCGCAAGGTGAAGCCGCTCAACGACACGCTCAGCCAGTACGACGCCTGGGCCACCGGCCTGCGCCGCGCCGAGACCCACAACCGGGTGATCGCGCCGGTCATCGGCTGGGACGCCCGCAAGGGCAAGGTCAAGGTCTCCCCGCTGGCCCGCTGGAGCGACGAGCAGATCGACACCTACATCGTCGAGAACGGCGTCCTGGTGAACCCGCTCGTCCACGACGGCTATCCCAGCATCGGCTGCTGGCCGTGCACGCGCCGCGTCGCCCCGGGCGACGACCCGCGCAGCGGGCGATGGGCCGGCACCACCAAGACCGAGTGCGGCATCCACGCATGACACTCCACGAGCTTCTCGGAACACGCGACACCGTCGTCGCACCCCCCACCCAGCACCACCGCACGACACATGATCGGAGGCACCCCTGATGGCTGCTCCTGCTCTGGTTGCCCTGGCCCACGGAAGCCGGGACCCGCGTTCCGCCGCGACGATCAAGTCGCTCGTCGCCGAGGTGAAGGGCATGCGCCCCGACCTCCGCGTCGAGACGGCGTTCCTCGACCTCTCCAAGCCGACGTTCGACACGGTCGTCGACCGGCTGGTGAAGGCCGGCTTCGACGAGATCGTCGTCGTGCCCCTCCTGCTCACCGAGGCCTACCACGCCAAGGTCGACGTCCCCGAGGCGATCGCCTCCGCCATGGCCCGCCACGAGGGCGTGCGGATCCAGGCCAGCCGGATCCTCGGCATGGAGGCGGCGTTCCTCGAGGTGCTCGACGTCCGCCTGCGCGACGCGCTCAAGGAGGCCCGCGTCCGTGAGCTCGACGCGCTCGTCCTGGCGGCCGCCGGCTCCTCGGACCCGCTGGCCAACCAGTCGGTCGCGCGCATCGCCCGCACCTGGGGCACCCGCCACAAGCTGCCCGTGACCGCCGCGTTCGCCTCGGCCGCTCCCCCGGCCACCGGTGAGGCCGTGCGCGCGTTCCGCGCCGAGGGCAAGCGCCACGTCGCCGTCGCGTCGTTCTTCCTCGCGCCGGGCCGGCTGCCCGACCGGGCTGGCGAGCTCGCGATCGAGGCCGGCGCCGTCGCGGTCTCCGACCCGCTGGGTGCCCACCCCGCGGTCGCCCGGGCGATCCTGGCTCGCTACGCCGTCGGCGCGGTGGAGCTCGTCCCGGTCTGATCAGAGGTGCTTGAGCGCCTCCCTGCGAGAGAGGCCGCTCAGCCGGTCGGCGTGGGTCTCGACGAAGGTCCGGACCCACGCCGCGTCCGCGCGCGCGTGCTGCCGCAGCGCCCAGCCGAGCGCCTTGCGGACGAAGAACTCCGTGCCGAATCGCCGTGTCGTCGAGGTTGGCCACGAGCACCCGCTCGAGCAGGTCGGTGTCGGTCTCCTCGCCGTGCCGCAGCTGCGCGATCATCGCCGTGCGCCGGACCCACATCGACTCCGCGTCGTCGGCCCACCCGTCCATCACCGGTGTCACGACCGGGCGGTGGTCCAGGAGCACCTGCCCGACGAGGTGGCTGGCGACCTCGTCGACCACGTCCCACCAGGCCCCCGTCCGCACCAGGTGCTCGAGCAGTGGCAGCAGGTCGGGGTCCAGCCAGTAGTGGTACGACCGGTGGCGCAGCAGCGCGATCGCGGCGTACCACTCCTCGCGGTGCGTCACGTCGTCCCAGAGCTCGACGACCGCGTCCTCCCACTGGGCGCGGTCGATGAACCGGTGCTCGGCCAGGATCGGCCGGAGGAGTGCCCTGAGCTCGGGTGCGGAGAGGCCGGCGTAGGGCAGTGACGACTTCATGTAGGCCTGCTGCCGGGCGGCCGTGGCCGGGTCCCCGGCGCCTGCCAGGACCGCCCGCACCGCGCCGACGTACGTCATGCGCGGAGTCTCCCACCCGTCAGGGGCGCGCCTCGTAGACGTGGTTGAACGGCGTCTGGGCGACCTTGCGGAAGCGGGTGAACCCGGCGTCGGTGACGACCTGCCGGATCGCGGCCTCACCGGCCTGCGCACCCAGCGCGTAGCCGCCGGGCTGCGAGACCGCGTTGGGCACGCACAGGAAGGTGGAGAACCCGTAGAAGACCCGCCCGACCGGGTTGAGGTTGTCCGCCACCGAGTCGCCGGCGGCCGGCTCCACGATCATCCAGGTGCCGTCGGGCGCGAGCGAGCCACGCACGTGCCGGGCCGCGCCGAGCGGGTCGCCCATGTCGTGCAGGCAGTCGAAGGTCGTGACCAGGTCCAGGTCGTGCTCGGCGAGCTCCTGCGCGCCGGCGACGTCGAAGCGCACCCGAGCCGCGACGCCCGCGTCCTCCGCCCGCTGCCGCGCCGACTCGATCGAGCCCCGGTGGTAGTCGGACCCCACGAACGTGCTGTGCGGGAAGGCCTCGGCCATCAGCACTGTCGAGGCGCCGTGACCGCAGCCGAGGTCGGCGACGCGCGCGCCACGCTCGAGCCGGGCGGCGACCCCGTCGAGCGCGGGGATCCACTCGGGCAGCAGGTGCATGAGGTATCCCGGGCGGAAGAAGCGCTCGCAGCCGGTGAAGACGTCCTCGTCGTGCTCGTGCCAGCCGTAGCCGGCGCCGGTGCGGAACGCGTGCTCGATCTCCGGCAGCGCCTTGAGCGCGCCCAGTGCGAGCTCGAACGCACCCGGCAGGAACACCGGACCGGACGGGTCGGTCAGCGCGAAGGCCTTCTCGGGCGTCATCGCATAGGTCCCGGTGGCGGCGTCGTGCTCGACGTAGCCGCCGGCGGCCTGCCCGCGCAGCCACTCCTCGACGTAGCGCGGGTCGGTGCCGGTCGCCTCCGCGAGCGACCGGGCGTCACCCGGCTGCTGGGCGAGCGCGCGGTAGAGGCCGAGGCGCTCGCCGAGCAGCACGTTGCCGGCGCCCATCGTCGCGCCGAGGTCGCCGACGAAGGTGCCGACGAACGCCATGAGCGTGTCCATGTCGATCGCGGGTGCGGGCGTTTGTTCGGTGGTGGTCATCTGGGTCTCCCTCTCCGAGGCATCCCGGGTGGATGCTGACCTCGGAGACGATGCGCGGAGGTGGTTGCGCGGCGATTGCAACCGCCCTGCAACCTCCGGGGACGAGGGTGAGGTCATGCGAGCACGGGAGCCGGACAGCGAGGGTCAGGTCGACGTAGACGGCGTGCGCTTGGCGTGGGAGTCCTTCAACGACACGGCAGCGACCACGGTCCTGTTCGTCCCCATCGACACGTGCGTCCACAGCGGGGCCTGGAAGGGACAGGTCCCCTACCTGGCCCAGCACTTCCGGGTCGTCACCGTCGACCCGCCCGGCAACGGCCGGTCGGGGCGCGCGCTCGACCCGGAGGCGTACGCCGACCTCGCGATGGTCGAGCACACCCTGTCGGTGATGGACCACCTCGGCGTGGAGCGGGCCGTCCTCGTCGGCATCTGCGTCAGCGCGTGGCAGGCGCTGCTCACCGCGGCCCTGCACCCCGACCGGGTGCTCGGCGTGGCCGCCGTGGCGCCGTGGGCGCGGGACAGCACCTCGCCCTACCCGGTCCGGCTCGAGGCCGCCCTGCGCTTCGAGGAGGAGCTGGACGACTACTCCGGGTGGATGGGCAACAACCGGCACTACCTGCCCGAGCACTGGCCGGACTACGCCGAGTTCTTCTTCGGCCAGATGCTTCCCGAGCCGCACTCGACCAAGCAGCTCGAGGACGTCGTCGGCTTCACCCGCCAGACCACCGGCGACGTGATCCTGGCCGAGCACGCGGCGTCCCGCTTCCCCGACACCACCGAGGAGGCCGAGGCCCTGCTCCGCGGCATCACCGCGCCCGTGCTCGTCGTGACGGGGACCGCGGACCTGTGCCAGCCACCCGGACGGGCCGAGAGCATCGTGGCGTGGACCGGAGCCGAGCGCCTCGTGCTCGACAGAGCCGGTCACCTGCCGATGGCCCGGCAGCCGGTGCTCGTCAACCGTGCGATCAAGTCGCTGGTGGACCGCGCCGTCGGCGTGCCCGTCGTGCCGCGTCCGCGACGCGACGGCAGGCGTCGCCCACGACTGCTCTACCTCTCCTCCCCCATCGGGCTGGGCCACGTCCGTCGCGACCTCGCGATCGCCGACGCGATGCGGGAGATGCACCCGGACCTCGAGGTGCAGTGGCTCACCCAGTCCCCGGTCGCCGGCTTCCTCGAGCACCGCGGTGAGGTCGTGCATCCCGCGTCGCGGCTGCTGGCCAGCGAGTCCGGACACTTCGAGGCCGAGTGCGGCGAGCACGACCTGCACGCCTTCGACGCCGTGCGCCGGATGGACGAGGTGCTGGTCAACAACTTCATGGTCTTCGACGACCTCGTCGAGCGCGAGCGCTTCGACCTCTGGGTGGGCGACGAGGCGTGGGACCTCGACCACTTCCTCCACGAGCACCCGTCGCTGAAGCGGGCGCCCTTCGTGTGGATGACCGACTTCGTCGGCTGGGTGCCGATGTCCGACGGGGGCGAGCGGGAGGCGTTCCTCACCGCCGACTACAACGCGGAGATGGTCGAGCACGTCGCGGACTCACCCGGGCGCGCGACCGTGCGGTGTTCGTCGGCGACCCGGCCGACGTGGTCGACCTGTCCCTGGGTCCCGGCCTCCCGTCCGCGCGGTCGTGGACGGAGCAGCACTTCGACTTCGCCGGCTACGTCATGGGCAGGCGCCCGGACCCGGCCCGCCGCGACGAGCTGCGCGAGCGGCTCGGCTACGGTCCGGACGACGTGGTGTGCCTCGTCTCCGTCGGTGGCTCGGGAGTGGGCCACCACCTGCTGCGCCGCGCGGTCGCGGCCCACACCCCGACGGCGGCACGGGTGCCGGGCCTGCGGATGGTCGTGGTCGCCGGCCCGCGGATCGACCCGCGCTCGCTCGACCTGCCGGACGGCGTGGAGGTGCACGGCTTCCTCCCGGACCTCGACCTCCACCACGCGGCGTGCGACGTCGCCCTCGTCCAGGGCGGGCTGAGCACGACGATGGAGCTGACGGCGGCCGGGCGCCCGTTCGTCTACGTCCCGCTGGAGCACCACTTCGAGCAGCAGGTGCACGTGCGCCACCGGCTGGAGCGGCACCGGGCGGGCCGGGCACTGGCGTACGCCGACACGACTCCCGAGCGGCTCGCCGACGAGCTGGTCGCCGCGCTCGGGCAGCGCCTCGACTACCTCCCGGTGCCGTCGGACGGCGCGGAGCGCGCGGCCCGGATGGTGCTCGACGTGCTCTGACCCGGCGATCCCGAGGCAGCCTCGACCCGCGCGCGCACCGCCGGCCACAGCTCCGAGGTCGCCGCGCGCAGCGGTGCCACGAGCCGGTCCGCCTCCTCCTCGTCGCCCCGGCGCCGCGCGGCACCCGCGAGCAGGAGGTACGCGTCCGCACCGAGCACCCAGGCCGCACCGGGCGGGCAGTCGACGCGGTCGAGGGCCTCGGTCGCCTCGCGGGTGCTCTCACCGGTCATCGCCGCCAGGGTCGCCGCGCACAGCAGCCGCCCGGGTCGGGCCGTGCCGCTCCGCGCGGCGAGCCCGGCCCGCGCCACGGCGACGGCCTCGTCGTGGTCGCCGGTCTCGACGAGGGTGGCGGCGAGCAGCCCGGCCGCCCACGAGTGCCACCAGGGGTGGTCCACCGCCGACGTCGCCTCGACCGCGGCCCGACCCAGCCTCCGTGCCTCGTCGAGGTCGCCCTCGAGCCGCAGCAGCCACGCCTGGTAGGACGTCAGCCAGCCCGCGTAGGCCGGGAACCCGCTGCGCCGGTTCAGCTCGAGTGCCTCCGCCAGCCGCTCGCGCGCGACGGCCCAGTCGTCGTGCGCGGCGGGGACGAAGGCGGACTCGAACACCACCCACTGGTGCAGCCACGGGTCGGGGTGCTCGGCCAGCAGCGGGTGGATCTGCTCGATCGCGGACGCGAGTCGTGGTGCGTCGCCGAGGTACCACGCCACCGTCTTCGACCCGTCGAGCGCCAGCAGCAGCGCCTCGTGCGAGCCCGCGGCCCGGGCGCGGTCGATGGCCCGCTCGGCGCGGCCACGCGCCTCGCTCAGCTGGAGGCGGCTGGCCTCGAGCACGGACAGGCGGCACGCGAAGTCGGCCTCGGCACGCCGGTCGCCGAGTGTGGCCGCGAGCTGCAGGCCGTCCTCCAGTGCGCCGCCGATCTCGTCGGGCCCGAGCTGGGCACCGATGGCCGCGTCCCCGCCCCGCGCCCGCAGCGCAGCGAGCTCGAGACGTCGCTCGCCACTGGCGCGCGCCCAGGCCAGGGCCGCGTCCACGTCCTGGATGGCGGCCGTCCAGCTCGTGCGGGCCTCGTGCACCCGGGCGCGCACCAGCAGTGCCCGCGCGCGGGTGTCGGCGGCGATCGACGGGACCGCCAGGCAGCGCTCGACGAGGTCGCGGGCGTCCTCGACCGCGGCGCTGAGGAGGGCCGCCTCCCCGGCCAGGAGCCAGCCGCGCGCCGCGCGGGTGTCGTCGCCGACGGCGTGGGCGTGGCCGGCCATCACCTCGGGCCGGTCGGCGGTGAGGTCGGCGGCGCGGCGGTGGTAGGCAGCGGCCACCGCCTCCGGCAGGCCGGCGTACACGCACTCCTGGAGCAGGTCGTTGGCGAACTCGTAGACCGCTCCGCTGCGCGCGAAGAGCCCGGCGAGGACGAGCTCCTCGCCATGCCGGGTCGCGCCGACCTCGGACGTCTCCGTCAGGGCACCGAGCAGGCGCGGGTCGAGCCGCCGCCGGAGGACGGCACCGGCCTCGACCACCGCGCGCGCCCCCGGTCCGAGCCGGTCGACGCGGGCACGCACGCCGGCGGCCAGCGACGCAGGCACACCGACCTCGCCGCCCCGGAGGGCGCGCAGGCTCTCGACGACGCTGAGCGTGTGGCCGGCGGTGCGGGCCATGACCTGCTCCCCGACCGAGGGCAGGCCGGCGGCCACCGCGAGCTCCTCGACCGCGCCGGCCGGGAGCGGCCCGAGCCGGAGCAGGCTCACCCGGTCGCCGAGCCGCTCCGCCACCGACGGGTCCTCGCTGCGGACGGCGCCCACGAGCAGCACCCGCGTGCCGCCGAGCCGGCCGGCCAGGTGGCCGAGCAGGTCGACCGTCGCGGCACCTGCGTCCTGCAGGTCGTCGAGCACGAGCACCACGGGTCGCGTGCCGGAGAGCCGGCGCAGCGCGGCGACCACGGCGTCGTACGTCGCCCGGCGGTGCAGGTCGTGGTCGAGGGGCGGGGCGGGCGACCCCCGGACGACCTGGGCGAGGTCGGGCAGCAGCGCGACCCACGCTGCCTCGTGACCGTGGACGACGGCCAGCAGCGCGTCGGGCCGCAGCCCGGACAGGAGCGGGCGGAGGGCGTCGACGTAGGGCTGCAGGAACAGCGACCTCTCCGCCGGGTGGCAGCGGCCGCGCAGGACCTGGCCGCCGGTGGCCGCGCACGACGCGGCCACCGCCTCGAGCAGCCCGGTCTTGCCGATGCCCCCCTCGCCGACGACCAGCACGACGCCGGCCCGCCCGTCGCCGGCCACCGCCGAGCGCCAGGCGTCCCGCAGCACCACCAGCTCCGGCTCGCGACCGACGAGCGCCGGCGGGTCGGCCGGCCCACGGGGCGCCGCGCTCACCGCGGCCTCCGGCACCGGGTCCACCTCGCGGAGCAGGGCGAGGTGGAGGTCGGCCGTCGCCCGGGACGGGTCCGTGCCGAGCTCGTCGCGCAGTGCGTCGACGAGGGCGTCGTACGCCACCAGCGCTGCGGCGGCGCGGCCGTCCGCGGCGAGGGCCTGCATGTGGTCGCGCGCCGCGCGCTCGTCGAAACGGTCGGCCGCGACGCCGTCGGCGGCGATCGACACCGCCCGTCCGGGGTCGAGGGCCAGCAGCGCGACCACGCGGTGGTGGCGCGCCTCACGGCGGAGGCCGTCTGCCTCGCGCCGCACCTGCAGGACCCAGTCGGCCTCGCCCTCGTCCGCCAGGGCGGGGCCGGGACCGAGCAGGTCGAGGGCGGCGGCCGCGGACGCCTCCGCGAGCGCGTGCTCACCGCTCCCGAGGCGGGTGCCGGCCTCCGCGGCCAGCTGCGAGGCCTCGGTCAGGTCGAGCGTCCAGGTGCCGCCGAGGCGGTAGGAGCCGGGCGTGCCGAGCAGGAGGTCGGGTCCCAGCACCGGCCCCAGCGTGCGCCGCGCCCGGCTCACCAGGGTCGCCACGTTGGCCGCCGGGTCGGCGGGCACCGCCTCCGGCCAGAGCGCCTCCACGAGGCGGTCCGTCGACGCCGCGCCTCCCGAGGCCGCCAGGACCGCGAGGAGCGTGCGAGCCTTCCGGCTGCCCAGGTCCCCGCCCGCGAGCGAGCGTCCGGCGGCCTCCACGACCAGGGCGGAGGACAGCCGGAACCGGACGACCTCGCCGGGCGGGCTCACCCGAGGAGTATCGACCCGACGGGGTCTATCCGACGAGGCGCTCGCGCAGGTGCTCGAGCTGGCGGGCCGGGTCCTCGGTGACGCCGCCGTGGACCGGGCCGGGCTGGAGCACGGTGCTCCGGGGCGCCTTCAGGAAGCCGAACCGCTGCCCGAGCGACTGGCGCGCCGCCTCTCCCCCGCGCTCGTCACCACGGCACACCCAGTCGACGAACCCGAGCGCCTCGCACACCTGGTCGACGTCGATACCGGCGTCGAGGGCGCGCAGCCGGTCGGCGTCGACGTTCCACACCGCATCGAGGAAGTCGGCCGACTGGCAGTGCAGCACCACGCCGACGTTGAGGAACTCCTCACGCTCGGGCCGCGGCACGCACCGGAGCACGACGTACTGGTAGGCCATCCGCCCGCTCACCGGGGGCCTCGCCCTCGTGACCGGGCAGCCACTGGCGGGTGCCGAGGCGCGCGGTGAGGAAGTCGACGTAGGCCGCTCGCAACGCGTCGGGCCCGAGGTCGGACCCGTCGGGTCCCGGCACCGGCTCGAGCCAGACGTCGGGGACGGCGGCGAGCACCTCCTCGAAGGCCTCCCGGTCCAGCGCCGACGAGATCTCCCCGTCGAGCGCGCGGGCGCGCGCGGCGCAGGTCTCGAACACGTGGCCGCCGGCGTCCCAGGGCTGGGCCGCGAACTTCGCCGGGTCGGTGACGCCGCCTCGCCAGCCGTGGTGGAAGTAGAGCGAGGCACCGTGGTCGATGACCCAGAGGTCGCCGTTCCACAGCAGCAGGTTGGGGTTGCGCCACGACCGGTCGACGTTGGCGGTGAAGGCGTCGAGCCAGAGCACGCGGGCGCCCTCGTCGTCGGCGACGGAGACCTGGCCGTCGACGCCGAACGAACCGGGGAGGAAGTCGATGCCGAGGTTGGGCCCGACGCTCGCCCGGATCAGGTCCTGGACCTCCTCGTCCGCCTCGTAGCGGGCGATCTCGGGGTCGAGGTCGAGCACGACGAGCCGGGGCGTGCGCAGGCCGAGCCGGGTCGCCAGCTCGCTGACGATCACCTCGGCGACGAGGACCCTGGCTCCCTGGCCGGCGCCGCGGAACTTGCAGACGTAGGTGCCGAGGTCGTCGGCCTCGACGACCCCCGGCAGGCTGCCGCCCTCGCGCAGGGGTGTGACGTAGCGGGTGACGGAGACGTTCTCGAGGGTCACTGGACCGGGGACTCCTCGGCCAGCCGCTTCTTCTCCGCCTCGACGTCGAAGTCGGCGACGGGCCACTGCGGGTCGAGCTCGCGCAGCGTGTCGAGCAGCAGCTGGGCGACCGCGAGGTTGCGGAACCACTTCTTGTCGGCCGGCACCACGTACCACGGCGCGACGTCGGTGTTCGTCCGCTCGAGCGCGATCTCGTAGGCCTCGCGGTAGGCCGGCCAGGAGGCTCGCTCGTCGAGGTCGCCGGGGTTGTACTTCCAGTGCTTGTCCGGGTTGTCGAGCCGGGCGGCGAGACGCGACTTCTGCTCGTCGGCACCGACGTGGAGCATGCACTTGATGATCGCGACCCCCGAGTCGGCAAGCCGGGCCTCGAAGTCGTTGATCGCTCCGTAGCGACGGTGGATCTCGGCCGGCTCGGCGAGGTCGTGCACGCGCGCGATCAGCACGTCCTCGTAGTGGCTGCGGTCGAACACGCCGATGTAGCCGGCCGGCGGGAGTCCCTTGTCGATCCGCCAGAGGAAGTCGTGGGCGCGCTCCTCGTCCGTCGGCGCCTTGAAGCTGGTGATCCGCACGCCCTGCGGGTCGACCAGGCCGATGGTGTGGCGCAGCACGCCGCCCTTGCCGCTGGTGTCCATCCCCTGGAGGACCAGGAGCACGCGACGCTCGGACCCCACCGTGCGCTGGGCCCAGAGTCGCTCCTGCAGGTCGGCGAGCTCGTCGCCCATCGCGAAGAGCGCTCCCTTGCCGTCGGCCTTCTTGCCGTCGAACCCCGGCTTGGCATCGGTCTCGATCGCGGTGAGGTCGACCGGGCCGGCAGGGAGCCGCAGGGCGTCGGCGATGGGAGAGGTGGTCATGGGGACATCATGACGGAACGACGATCAGCCCAGCACCCGCCGCACCTCGAGGGTGCAGCCCACCATCGTCGCCACCCCGCCGTCGCGCTGCGGCTCGTCGAACCAGGTGCCCCGGGCGAACCCCAGCTTGTCGAGCAGTCGCAGCGAGGCGACGTTGGCGTGGTCGGGGGCCGCGAAGAAACCGCCGGCGTCCGGGAAGCGGGTCGCGGCACGCACCATCCAGGCCCAGAGCACCCGGGTGCCGATGCCCCGGCCCACCCACTCGGGCTCGCCGACCACGTAGTCGAGGCCGACGGCGTCCGGGTCGGGCGTGAGCAGGGCGAAGTCCGGGAAGTCGCGGATGCGGTAGTCCTGCACGAACCCCACCGAGCGCCCGTTGACCTCCGCGACCCACATCCGGATCGGCGTGGTGCCGTCGACGCGAGGGCCGTACGTCGCCGCCACGCGCTCGTCGGTCGGCTCCCCCTCGTGGTGCCACCACCGCTGCACGTGCGGCGCGCGCAGCCAGCGGGCCAGGATCGGCAGGTCACCGCGGGTCATCGCCCGCAACGTGATCGTCAGGTCGGTCTCGACCGCGAACCGCTTGACCTCGCCCGAGAGGTCGACCGCGACGGGCTCGTCACCGGCGAGTCGACGAGCCGCGCACAGCAACGACTCGCCGTCACCGACGGCTCCGGTCAGCTCGTGGTCGCCGGCGCGCACGACGACGGGGATGGGGTGCACGACCCCATTCTCAGTGCGCAAGCCCCTTGCCCACGACCGGCGGCAGCGCCGACCACGGGAAGTCGATCCAGAGGTCGGTCTCGCGCCAGGCGTAGTCGGGCTTGATGACCGAGTGCGGCTTGTCGTAGATGACGACGGTGCGGGCCTCGGCGACGTGGCCCTCGCAGAACTCGTGGACCAGCTCGAGCGTGCGGCCGGTGTCGGCGACGTCGTCGGCGATCAGCACCTTCAACCCGGACAGGTCGACCGCGGCCGGGGTCGGCGGCAGCATGATCGGCACCTCGAGGCGCTCGTCGACGCCGGTGTAGAACTCGACGTTGAGCACCGACAGGTTCTTCACGCCGAGCGCGTAGCCGAGCCCCATCCCGAGGGCGAGTCCGCCGCGGGCGATGGACAGGACCATGTCGGGCTCGTAGCCCGAGTCGGCCACCTGCTGCGCCAGCTCGCGGGTGGCGGTGCCGAACAGCTCGTAGGAGAGGACCTCGCGCTCGTTGCTCACGGGGTCATCCAACCGTCAGTCGTCCGGTGGCGCCATGTCGTCGGTCACGAGACCCTCGTCACCCCCGGCTGCGTCGGACAGGGCCTCGCGCACGACCGAGAAGGCGATGGCCGACGAGTAGCCCTTGCGGGCCAGCAGGCCGGCCAGGCGGCGGGTGGCCACCTGCGGGTCGAGGCCGCGCATCGTGCGCATCTTGCGCTCGACGAGGGCCCGGGCCGCCTCGCGCTGGTCGGTCTCGTCGATCTGCTCGAGCGCCTCGGCGACGTCGTCGTCGGCCACGCCCTTGCGCCGCAGCTCCTGCTTGAGCGCCATCGGCGCCAGCCCGCGGCTGCGGTGCCGGCTCTCCACCCACTGCCGGGCGAACGCCGCGTCGTCGATCAGGCCGACCTCGGTGAACCGGTCGAGGAGACCGGCCGCCAGGTCGTCGGGGACGCCCCGCTTGGCCAGCTTGTCGGCGAGCTCCTGGCGGGTGCGCGCCTGGCCCGTCAGCGTGTCGAGCAGGATCTTGCGGGCGACCGCCTCGGGGTCGGCCTCGACCTCCGCGGCGGCAGCCTCCTGGCGGGCGACGCGGGCGGCCTCGCGCTCCTCCCAGGTCCTGCGGGGACGCTTCTTCTTCGTCCCGCGCGACCTCCGCGGCTCGTCCGGCGTGGGTGGCGTCTCACCCACCCACGCCTGGACACCGAGGCCGACGTCGCCGACCCAGTCGGGGGCCGGGCGACTCTCGCCGGTCATCAGAAGTCGTTGACCCCGATGGGCTCGTCGCTGAGGTCGTCGGCGGGCTTGTCGACGGCCGGCGTGACGCCGAGCTTCTCGAGGATCAGCTTCTCGATCTCGTTGGCGAGGTCGGGGTTGTCCTTGAGGAAGTTGCGCGAGTTCTCCTTGCCCTGGCCGAGCTGGTCGCCCTCGTAGGTGTACCAGGCGCCGGCCTTGCGGATGATGCCCGCCTCGACGCCGACGTCGATCAGGCCACCCTCGCGGGAGATGCCCTTGCCGTACATGATGTCGAACTCGGCCTGCTTGAACGGCGGGGCCACCTTGTTCTTGACGACCTTGACGCGGGTGCGGTTGCCGACCATGTCGGTGCCGTCCTTGAGCGTCTCGATGCGACGCACGTCGAGGCGGACCGAGGAGTAGAACTTCAGCGCGCGACCACCGGTCGTGGTCTCGGGCGAGCCGAACATGACGCCGATCTTCTCGCGCAACTGGTTGATGAAGATGGCGGTGGTGCCGGAGTTGTTGAGCGCACCGGTCATCTTGCGCAGCGCCTGGCTCATCAGCCGGGCCTGGAGGCCGACGTGGCTGTCACCCATCTCGCCCTCGATCTCGGCGCGGGGCACGAGCGCGGCGACGGAGTCGATGACGATCAGGGAGAGCGCGCCCGAGCGGATCAGCATGTCGGCGATCTCGAGCGCCTGCTCACCGGAATCGGGCTGGGAGACCAGGAGCGCGTCGGTGTCGACACCGAGGTTCTTCGCGTAGTCGGGGTCGAGCGCGTGCTCGGCATCGATGAAGGCAACGATGCCGCCGGCCGCCTGGGCGCTGGCCACCGCGTGGAGGGCGACCGTCGTCTTTCCGGAGGACTCCGGACCGTAGATCTCGACCACGCGACCGCGCGGGAGACCACCGAGGCCGAGGGCCACGTCGAGGGCGATCGACCCCGTGGGGATCACCTCGAGCGGGGCACGCGTCTCGTCGCCCAGTCGCATGACCGAGCCCTTGCCGAACTGCTTCTCCACCTGTGCGAGCGCGGCGTCGAGGGCCTTCTCGCGGTCTGCTCCAGCCATGGCTGTGTCCCGTTCTCTCGTCGTTGTGTGCGGTACTTATGCGACGCTAGGGCGAGCCACTGACAGTCCCTGATCAGGACCGCCGACGCTGTGGACAACCTCGCCCCTCGTCGTACCTGTGGAGAGAATCTAGCCCGAACACGTGTTCGATGACGACTGCGACACGCGGGTGAGTCGCCCCGCCACCACGACCACCGCGGCGAGCAGCGAACCGAAGAGCGCGAGCGCGCCGTAGCCGGGTCCGCCGACGATGACGCCGGCGAGCGCACCGCCGCCCGCGGCGGTCAGCGACATCGCCATGTCGGAGGTGCCCTGGACGTCGGTGCGCGACGCGATCGGCGTGCGATCGGCAACCACGGTCGAGGCGGCGACCGTCGCGCAGGACCAGCCGAGCCCGAGCAGGAACAGCCCCACGAGGATCTCCCACGACGAGCCCTGCGGCGACGACCCGCACAGGGCGAGCGACACCATCAGCACCACTCCCCCGGTCACCAGCACCGCCGAACGGCCGAACCGGTCCGTCGCCCAGCCGACGACCGGCGCGAAGGCGAACATGCCGAGCACGTGGATCGAGAACACCAGGCCGATCACCTCGAGGTGCGCGCCGCCGTGCTCCATGTGGAGCGGGGTCATGATCATCACCGTCACCATCGCCGCGTGGGCGCACGCCATCGCCGCCACCGCGAAGCCGACGGCGGGCACCTCCCGGACGACCTCGACGAACCGGACCCACGAGCGCTCGCCGTCCGGCCCCGAGGTCGACGACGGCGTCAGCCCGGCGGTCTCCTGCGCGAGCAGCAGCGGGTCGGGTCGCAGCCGGAACCACACCCACCCCGCGGCGAGCACGAGGACGACGGACCCGATCGCGAAGCCGCCGGTGAGCTCGGGGATGCCGAGCCGCCGGGCGGTGGCGCCGCCCACACCGACGAGGTTGGGGCCGACCACGGCTCCGATCGTGGTCGCCCACACCACGACCGACAGCGCCCGGGCACGGTGCTCCTCGGTGGCGAGGTCGGTGGCGGCGTAGCGCGAGCCGTTGTTGACGGCCGTGGTCGCACCGAGCAGCACGGCACCGATGAGCAGCACGAGCATCGAGTCGACGACGCCGGCCACCACGGCCAGCACGGCACCCGACGACCCGAGGAGGTAGCCGGTGACCAGGCCGACCCGACGCCCGTGGCGACGCATCACCCGGGCGAGGGCGTACGCCGCCGCAGCGGTGCCGAGGACCTGGAAGGTCTGCGCGAGCCCGGCCATCGTCTCGCTGCCGGAGATGTCGCGGGCCAGCAGCGACGCGGTGGTCACGCCGATGGTGACGCCGACGGCGCCGATCGCCTGCGAGACGACGAGCGTGCGGACCGTGCGGCGCTGGACGAGCGCGAGGTCGACGCCCGCCCGCACCGTCATGCCATGCTCATCGCTCGGACTCGGGCAGCTCGAGCTGACGCCACACCGCGGCCCAGACCTGCTTGGGCGGCACCCCCGCGTCGAGGGCCTCCTTGGTCGTCCGGCCGTCGAGGTCGCGCACGACGGTGAGCTCGGCCCAGGTGCGGGAGTAGGCCTTGCCCAGGGCGTGGTCGAGCCGGGCCCAGAACTCGGTGTGCCTCATGGCGCAACCGTGCCACGGACCGCCGACACCCCGAGCCATGCCTCCTGCCGCTCCCGTCCGGTCGAGGACCAGACGTGGACGTCGTCCCAGCCGGCACCCGACGCGGCCGCGCCCAGCGGCCCCGCCCGCCAGTACGTGAAGTGGCGCGGGTTGCGGACCGACCCGTGGGTCGACCAGCCGTCGCCGTCGCCCTCCTTGACCGACATCTGCAGCAGGCCGCCGGGCCGGGTCACCGCTGCCAGCCGGGCCAGCACCGTCGGGAGGTCGGCGCGCGCGACGTGGAGCAGCGACGCGTTGGCCCAGACCGCGTCGTACGGCCCCTCCGGCGAGGAGACGTCGTCGACCAGGGGGTCGAGCAGGTCGGCCTCGTGCCCCTGCTCGCGCAGCAGGGCGACGAAGCCGGGCGTGATGTCGGTCCGCCGGACCGCGAGGCCGAGCTCCTCGAGCAGCAGCGCGTCACGGCCTCCGCCGGACCCGATCTCCAGCACCCGTGCGCCCCCGCCCAGCCGCGCCGCGAGCCCCGCGACCTCGGCGCGCAGCGCAGCCGTCACGGCGGGTGAGGCATCGGCGTACGCCACCGCGTCGAGGTCGTAGGCGCGGACGGTCTCGTTCACGACCTCGTCCACGCCTGCCCCGCGTGCACGTCGTGGAGGTGGTGGACGACGTCGTGCAGGTGGTAGGTCCCGAGCGTCTCGACGGTGAACTCGCTGCCGTTGGACCGCAGGCCGCGCCGTCCCCTGGTCGCCTCCGTGACGGTCGCGTAGGTACCGGCGACGGTGCCGGCCGCCTCGATGAGCTCGACGGCCACGGCCGCCGGGTCCTGGGAGGGGTAGTCGCTCTCGAGCGCGGTCGCGTCCTGGTCCCAGTTGGCGAAGGTCGGCACGTCCTCGTCGAGCATCAGCCGGAGCCGCTGGGCGAAGAGCCGGTGCACGTCGCGGACGTGGCAGCCGTACTCCAGGTCGGACCACACCCCGGGCGCCGGCCGCTGGCGCACGGACGGACGGGCGAGCACCTCCGACCACGTCATCGCGGTGTCGTGGACCAGCGCCGGCAGGTCGCCGATCGCCTGGGCCGCCGGGTCGAAGCCGCACTCCGGGCACGGCCGCTCGAGGACCCAGGTCCAGTCCTTGGTGTCGGGGACCACCCCGTCCGAAGCGGTGCTCATGCCCGTCATCCAACCAGCCGTGCGGCCGGGGACAATGGGTGGAATGGACATCCGCCGCGCACTTCCCGCCGACCTCCCGGCTGTGTCCGACATCTACGCGCGCGAGGCGCGCGAGGGCCACGCGACCTTCGACCACGAGCCTCGGCCCCGTCAGTTCTGGGAGGACAAGCTCGCCGGACCCGACCACTTCCTCGTCGCCGAGCACGACGGCGAGGTGGCCGGCTACTCCACGTCGTCGTCCTACCGGCCGAAGCCGGCGTACGTCCACACGCGGGAGACCACGGTCTACGTCGCGCCCGGGCACCAGGGCCTCGGCACCGGTCGACGGATGTACGAGGCCCTGCTGGCGCTGCTGCGCGCCGACGGGGTCCACGTCGTGGTGGCCGGCGTCGCCCTCCCCAACCCGGGGAGCCAGGGCCTGCACGAGGCGTGCGGGTTCCGGCAGGTCGGCGTGATGAGGGAGGTCGGTCGCAAGTTCGACCGCTGGATCGACCTCGCGTGGTACGAGCTGGTCCTGGACTGAGGTCGCCTAGGGTGCGCCCATGACCACCGCCAGCACCGTCCCGGTGACCACGGAGATGGACGGCGACGAGCTCGACGCCGAGGACGCCTGGCACCTGGTCCGCCGGCACGGCGTGCGGCGGATCCTGCTCGAGTCGGCGGTGCGCTTCCGCTACGGGGACGGCTTCACCAACAGCCGGGCGCTGGCCCTGCAGACCTGCCTGGCCGTGGTGCCCTTCCTCCTCGCCGTGATGGGCCTCGCCTCGGACATCGACGACGAGCGCCCGGCCCGGGTCGTGGCGAGGACCGTCAACGCCATCTCCCCCGCCTCCGGCGGCAACGACGCCGTCGCCCAGGCCGTCAGCAGCGGTTCCGAGGGTGCGGGCGAGCTCGCGCTGGTCCTCGGCCTCGCGCTCGCCCTCGTGTCGATGACCACCGCGATGGCCCAGGTCGAGCGCGGCGGCAACCGCATCTACGGCATCCGTCGCGACCGCCCGGCGCTCGCGAAGTACGGCCGGGCCGCCGTGTTCACGGCGCTCCTGGCCGGCCCGGTCGGCCTGGGTTTCCTCGCCCTGGTGGGCGGCGGGGCGTTCGGGGACGCGATGGTCACGGAGTACGGCTGGACCGAGGGGGCGCACCACACGTGGGACGTGGCGCGCTGGCCGCTGGGCCTGGTCGCCCTCGTCGTGGCGATCGCGGTCCTGTTCGACCACGCACCGCGACGCCGCCAGCCGGCCCTGTCGTGGCTGGCCCTCGGCGCGACCCTCACGGTCGTCGGCAGCATGGTCGCCGCCGCCGCGCTGGCGGCGTACGTCAACCTGAGCGGCTCCTTCACCAGCACCTACGGGCCGCTGGCCGGCGTGTTCGCGCTGCTGCTGTGGAGCCTGCTCTCCTCGATCTCGCTCTTCTACGGCCTGGCCGTGTGTGCGCAGCTGGAGTCGATCCGGGCCGGCGACGACGCGCCCGCCGACGACGACCCGGGGCGTCCGCACGCCCGGGTCGTGAGCGGTTGAGGCCGCTCCTCAGCCGAGCCCGAGCTCCTGCGCCGACACCTCGCGCATCTCGACCTTGCGGACCTTGCCGGTCACCGTCATCGGGAACTCCTCGACGACCATCACGTAGCGCGGGATCTTGTAGTGGGCCAGCCTGCCGGACGCGAACTCGCGGACGGCCTCGGCGTCGAGCGGCGTCGTACCGGCGCGCATCCGCAGCCACGCGCACAGCTCCTCGCCGTACTTCGCGTCCGGGACGCCGACGACCTGCACGTCCTCGATGTCGGGGTGGGTGTAGAGGAACTCCTCGATCTCGCGCGGGTAGATGTTCTCGCCGCCGCGGATGACCATGTCCTTGATGCGGCCGGTGATCCGGACGTAGCCGTCGTCGTCCATCACGCCGAGGTCGCCGGTGTGCATCCAGCCGTCCGGGTCGACGGCCTCGGCGGTCTTCTCCGGGTCCTCCCAGTAGCCGACCATCACCGAGTAGCCGCGGGTGCAGAACTCCCCCGCCTCGCCCCGGGGGACGGTGTCGCCGGTGACCGGGTCGACGACCTTGACCTCGAGGTGCGGCGTGACCCGCCCGACGGTGCCGACCTTGCGCTCGAGCGAGTCGTCGGTGTGGGTCTGCGTGGAGACCGGTGACGTCTCGGTCATGCCGTAGCAGATCGTCATCTCGTCGATCCCCGCGTCGATGAGCTTCTTCATCATCTCCTCGGGGCACGGCGAGCCGGCCATGATCCCGGTGCGCACGGAGGAGAGGTCGTAGGACGCCAGGTCGGGCAGCGCCCACTCGGCGATGAACATCGTCGGCACGCCGTAGAGCGACGTGCACCGCTCCTCCGCCGTCGCCTTCAGCGTCAGGGCCGGGTCGAAGCCCGGCGCCGGGATCACCATCGTGGCGCCGTGCGAGGTGCACGCGAGGTTGCCCATGACCATGCCGAAGCAGTGGTAGAAGGGCACCGGGATGCAGACCCGGTCCTCGGCGGTGTAGCGGCAGACCTCGCCGACGAGGTAGCCGTTGTTGAGGATGTTGCGGTGGCTGAGCGTCGCGCCCTTGGGGAAGCCGGTCGTGCCGGAGGTGTACTGGATGTTGATCGGGTCGGTCGGCTCGAGCGAGGCCGAACGCGTCCGCAGGTCGTCGTCACCGACGCCCTCACCGTCGGCGAGGAGGCCGCCCCAGCTCGCCTCCTCGTCGAGGTGGACGACCCGCTCCAGCGCCGTCGTGTCGCCGGCCGTCTGCTCGACCATCCCGCGGTAGTCGCTCGTCCTGAACGACGTCGCGGCGACGAGCAGCCGCATGCCGCTCTGGTTGGCCACGTAGGAGAACTCGTGCGTCCGGTAGGACGGGTTGACGTTGACCAGGATCGCACCGACCTTCGCCGTCGCGAGCTGCACCAGCGTCCACTCGGCGCTGTTGGGCCCCCAGATGCCGACCCGGTCGCCCTTCGCGATGCCCGCGCCGACCAGTCCGCGCGCGAGCCGGTCGACCTCACGGTCGAGCTCGGCCCAGGTCCAGCGGCGCCCGCTGCTGCACTCCACCAGCGCCTCGCGGTCGGCGTACGCCGCCACGGTGCGCTCCAGGTTGGCGCCGATCGTCTCCTCCAGCAGCGCCGGAGTGGTCTCGCCCTGTGCGTAGGAGCCCATCCCAGCAACCTAGGACGGGATTCTCGGCGTTGGCCAGAGGTTGGTCAGGTGAGCAGCAGCCGGTCCAGGCGACGGCGTACGACGAGCAGGCCGGCGACACCCATCGCCACGAGGTAGACGACCGAGACCGCCGACTCCCAGGTGACCACGCCGGTCGTGAGCTCGCGGCAGAGCACGACGCCGCGGTAGAGCGGGGTGGCCTCGACGACCCACCGCAGGACGCTGCTGCCGAACGCCTCGACGGGGAAGAAGGTTGCGGAGAAGAGGAACAGCGGCATCTGGGCGAGCGTGATCTTGTCGAAGTCCTGCCACGACGTCATCCAGGTGGTCAGCGCCATGCAGACGGCCGAGAAGGCGAACGCGATGAGGATCGCCGCCGGCAGTGCCAGCACGGCCCACCACGAGTCGACCAGCCCCATCGCAAGCATCACCAGGAGGAACGCGGCGGAGTACACCGACCCGCGGATCAGCCCCCACGCGATCTCGCCACGCGCGATGTCGCCGGTGGTGAGCGGCGTGGCGAGCATCTGGTCGTAGAGCTTCTCGTACTTCAGCTTGAAGAAGACGTTGAAGGTCGAGTCGAGGAGAGCGCCGTTGAAGGCCGACGTGGCGAGCATCGCCGGCGCCACGAAGGCGGCGTAGGGCACCTGCTCCCCGTGGAACTCGAAGCTGTCGATGAGCTGGCCGACGCCGATGCCGATCGAGAAGAGGTACAGCACGGGCTCGAGGAAGCCGGTGAGGAAGAGCTTCCACGCCGACTTGTAGACGATGAAGTTGCGCAGCACGAGCAGCCGGGCGGCGTGCGCCGGGGTGAGTGGTGCGGGGATGACCCCCGGGACGAGCGCGGCCACGTCAGACCTCCAGCCGCTTGTCGAGGCCGCGGACCGACCAGAACCACCCGAGCACGCACAGGGCCAGCAGCACGGCGAGGTTGACCGCCGCGAGCGGCCAGTCGACCGTGTCGAGGCAGAACATCCGCGACAGCGAGACGCCGTGCCACAGCGGGGTCAGCCGCGCCACCCACTCGAGGACCGGACCCAGGTTGGAGATCGGGAAGAACGCTCCGGAGAACAACGTCAGCGGCAGGACGCCGAGGCGGAACAGCACGCCGAACCCCTCCTCCGACTTCAGCCGGGCCGAGTAGCCGAAGGCGAGGAGCGAGAAGGCCGTGCCGACCAGCACCTGTGCGAGCCACGCCACGACCGGCCCCCACCAGGTCTCGAAGACGCCGAAGGGCGCGAGCACGAGCATGAACACGCCGCACGCCGTGGCGACGCGGAAGACGACGAACCCGACGAACGCGTTGACCAGGTCGCGCACGGCCAGCGGCGTCGCGAGCTGGGCGAAGAAGGTCTTGTGCCACTTGATGGCACCCATCACGGGGTACGTCGACTCGCTGACCGCGATCGTCATCGCGTGCGCGGCGACCAGGCCGGGGACGATGAAGGCGAGGTAGGAGGTCGCTCCCTCGAGCGTGTCGGGGTCGGCGTCGATGAAGCCGCCGAGCAGCACGCCCATCGCGAGGACGTAGAACAGCGGTGTGGCGAAGGAGCTGATCACTCCCCCGCGCCAGGTGCGCTTGTAGACGGTCAGCCAGTAGTCGTACTGCCGGGCGAAGCCCTGCCACGGTGTCAGCGTCCCGGCAGGCCGGGTCTGGGTCGCCATCAGTCCGCCAGGCTCCGGCCGGTGAGGCGCAGGAAGACGTCCTCGAGGGTCGAGCGTCGCACGAGCGTGGCGATCGGCGTGAGCCCCCGGTCGTGGACGGCCGTCAGCACCTCCTCGCCGTGGTCGCTGTAGACGAGCAGCCGGTCGGGCAGCACCTCGACGCGCTCGCCGAGGTCCTCGACCTTCTCGGCCAGCGCCTCGTGCTCGCCGACGCCGAAGCGCAGCTCGGCCACCTCGCGGGTCGAGTGGGCATCGATGAGCTCGCGGGGCGAGCCCTCGGCGGCGATCAGGCCCTTGTCCATCACGACGAGCCGGTCGCAGAGCTGCTCGGCCTCGTCCATGTAGTGGGTGGTGATGACGAGGGTGACGCCGGCCTGCTTGAGCCGGAAGAGCTGGTCCCACAGGACGTGGCGCGCCTGCGGGTCGAGACCGGTGGTGGGCTCGTCGAGCAGGAGGACGTCGGGGTTGTTGATCAGGCTGCGAGCGATCGTCAGGCGACGCTTCATGCCGCCGGAGAGGTCCTCGACCTTGGCCTTCGCCTTGTCGGTGATCTGGGCGAACTCGAGGAGCTCACGCGCGCGCTCGCGGCAGGTCGCACGGTCGATGCCGAAGTAGCGGCCGTAGATGTAGAGGTTGTCGAAGACGTTGAGCTCGTTGTCGAGCGTGTCCTCCTGCGGGCACACGCCGAGCCGTCCACGGATCGCGGGGCCGTCGGTGGCCGGGTCCATGCCGAGGATCCGCAGCTCGCCGCCCGAGACCGGGCTGACCGAGGCGATCATCCGCATCGTGGAGGACTTGCCGGCGCCGTTGGGACCGAGGAACCCGAAGGCCTCGCCCTTGCGGACCTCGACGTCGATCCCCTTGACCGCCTCGAAGTCACCGAAGGACTTGCGCAGTCCGCGAGCCGAGATCATCGCTTCCGTCACGATCGGGACCCTAGATCAGACAAGGGACATCGGGAAACGGAGGCTCGTGGGCCTTGCCGGCGCTCCTAGGGTGGAGGCGTGGAGGTCCCCGAGGTCGAGCCTCTGTCGCCGGAGGCCCCGGGCATGACGCGGACCGTGGTGATGAGCCAGCACTGGCGCGACCTGACCTTCCTGCACTGGGCCGTCGACCCGGCCGAGGTGGCGCACCGGATGCCGCCCGGGGTGCGGCCCGACACCCTCGACGGGCGCACCTACGTCGGGCTGATCCCCTTCCGCATGGTCGGGGCCGGGGTGGGTCGCGGGCCGGCCATCCCGTGGTTGGGCACCTTCCTCGAGACCAACGTGCGCCTCTACTCGGTCGACCGGACCGGTCGCCGCGGCATCGTGTTCCTCAGCCTGGACACCGATCGCGCTGCCGTCGTGGTCGGAGCGCGAGCGGGCTTCGGCGTGCCCTACCGCTGGGCGCGCATGCGCTACCGCCGGGACGGCGACGTGCATGCGTACGACGCCCGGCTGCGCTGGCCGGGCACGTCCGGGTCGAGCCGCATCGTGGTCCGCGCCGGCCCCGCACGGACGCCCACCGAGCTCGACCACTTCCTCAGCGCCAGGTGGGGACTCCACAGCCGCTGGTGGGGACGCACGCTCTACGTGCCCAACCGCCACGAGCCGTGGCCCGTGCACGACGCGGAGCTGCTGGAGCTCGACGACGGCCTGATGCGCTCGGTGGGCCTGCCGGACCTCGACGCGCGGCCACCGGACCACATCGGCTTCAGCCCCGGCGTGCACACCGAGTTCGGGCTGCCCGGGGACGCACGTCGGCCGCGCGTCGGTTGAGCCCGGTCGCGGCGATCAGGCCGAGGTGAGCTCCGCGCCGATGGCGGCGATGTGCGTCGGCGTCGAGCCGCAGCACCCACCGACGAGGTCGAGGCCGATCCCCGCGAGGCGCGACGCGTGGGCGGCCATGTCGTCGGCCGTGGCGTCGTACTCGAAGTGGTCGCCCACGACCTGCGGGAGCCCCGCGTTGGACTGCGCGACGAGGAGCAGGCCGTCGGGACGGGCGGCCACCATCTCGGCGGCGATGACCTCCATCTCCTCCGGGCCGCGACCGCAGTTGGCGCCGACCGCGTCGGCACCGGCCGCGGCCAGGTGCGTGACGGCGTCGGCCGGACGCACCCCCATCATCGTGCGGAGGTTGGTGTCGAAGCTCATCGTCACCACGACCGGCAGGTCGGGCGCCACCTCGCGGGCGGCGGCGATCGCGGCGTCGGCCTCGCCGAGGTCGCTGAGCGTCTCGACGAGCACCAGGTCGATGCCGCCGGCGACGAGCCCGCGCAGCTGCTCGGCGTAGAACCCCTGCGCCTCCTCCGGCGTCATCGTGCCGAGCGGCGCGAACAGCTCGCCGGTCGGGCCGAGGTCGCCGGCCACGAGCAGGCCGTGCTCGTCGGCCACCGACCGCGCGATCTCCGCCGCGCGCTGGTTGACCTCGTGGAGGCGGTCGCCGAGGCCGTGCATGTCGAGGCGCGGTCGGGTGCCGCCGAACGTGTTGGTGGTGAGGATGCGCGCGCCCGCCTCGGCGTAGGACGCGTGGGCGGCGCGGATGGCGTCGGGGTTCTCCAGGTTCCAGAGCTCGCCGGGGTTGCCGTCCTCGAGGCCGCTGTCCTGCAGGAGGGTGCCCATGCCACCGTCGAGGAGGACGGGCCGGGCGTCGCCGACCAGGGCGGCCAGGCGGTTGGCGCTCACTGGGTGAGCCCGTCGAGGTAGGCGGCGATCTTCTCGGCCGGCCACTGCGCGTCGAGCTCGGCCGCGACCCGGTCGAGCACCTCGGCCGGGGCGCCGTCGGCCTCGGTCCAGGGCGTGCGCTCCCAGCCCTCGAGGTAGTCGGTCGCGCCCGTGTCACCGAGCCGCATCGCGGCCTCGTCGATGGCCTCCTGGAACCTCGCCGCGAGCTGGACCTTCGCGGTCTCCTCGCCCTGCCGGGCGGCCACCATCGAGGGCAGCTCGCGCCACCGCGTCACCTGGAACTCCGTCATGCCCTGAGACTAGGTCAGGCCGGGGTCAGTCGGAGGAGGCGTCCAGCGCCGGCGTCCTCCAGCAACCAGATCGCGCCGTCCGGTCCCTCCTCGACCGCCCGGATCCGCTCACCGAGGTCGAACACCTCGGCCCTCGTCGCGGACGACCCGTCGAGGTCGACGCGCACGAGCGCCTCGCCCGAGAGCGCGCCGAGGAAGGCGTCGCCGGTCCACCCGTCGAAGAGGTCGCCGCCGTAGATCATCAGGCTTCCCGGCGAGATGCTCGGCGTCCACCACGCGGCAGGTGCGGCGTACCCGTCACCCTCCTCGTGGTCGGGGATCTCCCCGCCGCCGTAGTCGCTGCCGTTGGACACCTCGGGCCAGCCGTAGTTGGCACCGGCCTCGACGAGGTTGAGCTCGTCGCCGCCCTCGGGTCCCATCTCGGACGACCAGAGCGTGCCGTCGGGCGCGAACTCCAGGCCCAGCGGGTTGCGGTGCCCCCAGCTCCAGATCTCCGCGGAGACGCCGCCCTCGTCGGCCAGCGGGTTGCCGGGCGCGGGCTCGCCGTCGAGCGTGAGGCGGACGATCGTGCCGAGCGTGTTGGAGGTGTCCTGGGCCGGGGCTCCCTGCTGCCGCTCGCCGGAGGAGACGAAGAGGTGCCGGCCGTCGGGCGAGAAGGCCAGCCGGTGGCTGAAGTGGCCGTCGCCCCCGGTCTTCGGGGTCTGCCGCCAGATCACCTCGAGGTCCTCGAGAGCCGCCTCGTCCTCGCCGGTCACCAGCCGCGCGCGACCGACGGCTGCGCCGGTCCCGCCGTCGCCCTCCTCGACCCAGCTGAGGTAGACGAGTCCGTCCTCGGCGTACGACGGAGCCGGCAGCACGTCGCCCAGACCGCCCTGGCCGGCGACGGCCACCTCGGGCGTGCCGGAGACCTCGATCCGGTTGCCGGTCCCGCCGTCGCGGAGGTGCAGCGTGCCGGTGCGCTCGGTGATGAGCAGGTCGTCGCTGTCGGGCAGGAACGCCATCGCCCACGGGTCGTCGAGCCGGTCGACCTCGACGACCCGGAACGGCCAGGTGTCGTCGTCCTCCGCGGTCGCCGGACCGAGCGCACCCGACCTCGCGGTGTCACCGGAGCAGGCCGTGGTGACGGCGACGAGGAACCCTGCGACGGCCACGGCGACTGGCTTCATGCCGTCCATCGTGCGCGACCCGGCCAAGCCGGGCCTCACGCGAAGAGCGGCCGCAGGTGGTCGTTGAGGAACATCCCCTCCGGGTCGAGCTCGCGCCGGATCGCGATGAAGTCGTCGGCGCGCGGGTAGAGCTCGTGCAGCCGCTCGGGGGTGAGGAAGTGCAGCTTGCCCCAGTGGACCCGGGCGTCGAACCGGGCGAGCAGCGCGTCGACCGAGCGGAGGTAGGCCCAGTAGTCCGTGCCGGGGGTGCCCGAGACCGAGATGACCACGGTGTCGGTGCCGTGCTGCGAGGACAGGAACGCCTCGTCGCGGCCCACGGTGCGCACCTCGAGCGGGTAGATCGAGTCGGGCAGGCTGCGCAGCATCAGCTCGCGCATCGCCTGCAGGGCCTCGGGCGCCTTCTCGATCGCCACGAAGTACTCGAGCTCGTGGAAGTTGGGGTCGTAGACCATCGGGAAGATCCGGTAGCAGCGGTCGACCCGGCGCCCGACGGTGTCGTCGTCGGCGACGTCGGGCCCCACCTCGTCGTACACCTTGACGTAGCACTGGTCCTGCAGCCGCTCGCCGTGGCCGTCGAGGTTGTAGAGCGCCCCCGACTCCTCGGTGGGCAGCCAGAACATCCCGAAGTGGCGGTGCTCGGCGACGAGCTGGTCCCAGTGCTCCATCACGTCGTCCCACGACCGGAGGCTGACGTGCTCGCGGAGCCGGTAGGCGTCGGTGACGGCGAGGTCGAGCTGCGTCACCACGCCGAGCATGCCGACCGAGACCTGGGCGGCATGCAGCAGGTCGGGCTCGTCCTCGCCGATGTCGCGGACCTCGCCGGACGCCGTCACGAGTCGCATCCCGCGCACGACCCCTGAGAGGCTCGTGCAGCGCGTGCCCGACCCGTGCGTGCCGGTCGCGACCGCCCCGGCGATCTGCTGGGTGTCGATGTCGCCCTGGTTGCGCAACGCCAGGCCGACGCGCCACAGCGGCTCGTAGAAGTCGCGGATCCGGGTGCCGGCCAAGGCCGTCGCGCGGCGGGCGACCGGGTCCGTCGCCACGACACCGGTGAGCGCGGACAGGTCGAGCACCGTGCCGCCGGTCTGCACCACCGGCGTGAAGGAGTGACCGGCGCCCGCGACGCGCACGCCCGTCCCGCGCTCGGCGGCCTGCCGGACCAGCGAGGCGACCTCCTCCTCGTCACGCGGCGCCACGATCGACGACGGGGTGAAGGACTGGTTGCCGACCCAGTTGGTCCAGGCTCCGGAGCTCATGGCGCCAGACTGGCGGAAAATTGTTGCGGGGTCGATGTCGAAGCCACGCCGGCCCGGTCGACGTACGTGCGAGACAACGACCACCCACCTGCACCACACACATGTCAGGAGTGAGCACGATGCCGCGTTTCATGGGATTCGTCCGGATGGAGGAGAACATCGGGATGCCGCCGAAGTCGCTGTTCGAGGCGATGGACGTCCACATCGGCGAGCGCGCCGCGGACGGCCGGTTCGTCGACGGCGGTGGCCTCTACGGCACCGAGGACGCGATCAACTTCGTGGTCCGCGACGGCGAGGTCACCCGCGTCGACGGCCCCTACGCCGAGGGCAAGGAGGTCGTCGGCGGCTGGGCGATCATGGAGTACGCCGACCTCGACGCCGCGATCGCCGATCAGCGCGAGTTCGCCGAGCTGCACGCGACGCACTGGCCCGAGGTGACCGTCGTGGCCACGCTGCGCCAGATCTCCGACGGCCCGGACGCGCCGACGGAGTAGCGGGCACGCTGCTGCTCCCTACGCTGGGGCTCGTGCCCGACGACCTCCAGCACGTGATCGCCGCCGCGTGGCGGGCCGAGTCGGCCCGCCTCGTCGGCGCCCTCACCCGCATGACGCGCGACGTCGACCTCGCCGAGGACCTCGCCCAGGACGCGCTGGTCGCCGCGCTCGAGCAGTGGCCGGCCACCGGCGTGCCGGACAACCCGGGCGCCTGGCTGATGACCACCGCCAAGCGTCGCGGGATCGACCACTTCCGGCGCGCCGACACCTACCGGCGCAAGCTCGCCGAGCTCGAGCACGCGAGCGAGGGAGAGGAGGCACTCGTGCCCGACCTCGACGCGCAGGTCGACCACATCGAGGACGACGTCCTCCGGCTGGTCTTCCTGTCCTGCCACCCCTCCCTCACCCCGGACTCGCGGGCCGCCCTCACCCTGCGGCTCGTCGGCGGCCTCACCACGGCCGAGATCGCGCGTGGCTTCCTCACCTCCGAGGCGACGATGGGCACCCGCATCTCGCGGGCCAAGCGGACGCTCGCCGAGGCGCACGCGGACTTCGAGCTGCCCACCGGCGAGGAGCGCACGAAGCGGCTCGACGACGTGATGGCGGTGATCTACCTCGTCTTCAACGAGGGCTACACCGCCACCGCCGGCGACGACTGGATGCGTCCCGACCTCGCCGACGAGGCCACCCGGCTGGCGCGGATGCTGGCCGTGCTGACGCCCGACGAGCCGGAGGTCCTCGGGCTGCAGGCGTTGCTCGAGCTGCAGGGCTCGCGCACGGCCGCGCGCCTCGACGCGGACGGCGTACCCGTGCTGCTGGAGGCGCAGGACCGCACGCTCTGGGACCGGCTGCGGATCCGTCGCGGGCTGTCGGTGCTCGCCCGGGCCGAGGAGATCGCGGCGACCGGCACGCCGGTCGGCACCTACTTCCTCCAGGCCTCGATCGCCGCCGTCCACGCCCGCGCTGCCCGGGCCGAGGACACCGACTGGCGGCGCATCGCGAGGTTGTACGACGTCCTCGCGCAGGCCGCGCCCGGTCCGGTCGTCGAGGTGAACCGGGCCGTCGCCCACGGCCGGGCCTTCGGACCGGCTGCCGGCCTCGCGCTGCTGGGTGACGAGCCGCTCCTGCCGGGGCCGCTGTGGCACAGCGTGCGGGGCGACCTGCTCGAGCGGTCGGGGTGCCACGCGGAGGCGAGCGCGGCCTTCGGCGAGGCCGCGACCCTCACCCGCAACGAGGGCGAGCGGACCGTGCTGGGCCGCCGCGCGGACGAGAACCGAGCGCGTGTCGGATCCGGCGACCCGCGTTCGTAGGACAGGTATGACGACACCAGCGCGCACCATGTTCGAGATGACCGAGCCCATCTGCCTCGTGAACTTCTTCTCCGAGGAGCCCCACGAGGAGATGGCCGCACTCGGCTTCGGCACCTACTGGGACGGCTACTTCGCCGGCCGTTCCGCTCCCCTGGGCCGGGTGCCGGCCGAGGTGGTCGACGCCACCTTCTACAACTTCGGCCCCGGCGAGGTCGCTCGCCACATCCCGTCCGTGTGGGAGACCACGACGCCCGAGGGCGCGCACGCCGCTCGCCAGCGCGGGTGCGTCGCCGCCCTCCGCCGCATCCTGGGCGACCTCGTCGAGACGCCCGGCCTCGCCCGCGCGGCAGACCTGCTCACGCAGGCCGCGACGAGCGCGCCGGTCGAGGGCCGGGCGATGTACGCCGCCCTCCGCAGCCTGCCGGTCCCCGACGAGCCCGTCGCCCGGCTGTGGCACGCCGCGAACATGCTCCGCGAGCACCGCGGCGACGGCCACATCGCGGCGCTGGTCGTCGAGCAGATCGACCGCACCGAGTGCCACGTCCTCCTCGCCATCGACGCCGGGATCCTGCCCGCGGAGTCGTTCGGCCGGATCCACCAGCTGCCGAAGCCCTACCTGGCGACCGTGATGGCCCGGCTCCGTGAGCGCGGCCTCGTCGACGACGCGGGTCTCTTCACCGACGCCGGCCGCGCGACCAAGGACCGGATCGAGTCGATGACCGACGCCCTTGCCGAGGCGCCGTACGCCTCCCTCGGCCCGGCCGACCTCGCAGAGCTCGTCGCGTGCCTGACGCCGATCACGGAGCGCTTGAAGGAGACCGGGTCGCGGTAGGACACTGCCGCATGGGGATCCGGCCGGTCCGAGTCGTGGTGGGCGTGCTGCTGGTCGCGTCCGGCGCGCTGATGTTCGCCGCCTCGCGGCAGCGCTGGGCCTCCGCGTGCCCCTACGGCGGCTCTCCGGACACGCCGGCGTGCGAGGTCCGCCAGGACCACCGCTTCGACGTCGTGGTGCCTTCCGACCCCTGGACCCCGATCGGGACGAGCGCCCAGCAGGCGGGCTGGTCGCTCCTCGTCCTGGCGTCGGCGATGCTGCTGCTGCCGTTCGCGCTCGCGGCCGGTCGGGCAGCGGTCGGCTGGGGGCTCGGGGCCGTCGTGGCGGCCGGCGGCATCGCCGACATCGGTCAGGCGACCCTGCGGTCCGGGCTCGCCGGCCGGCCGATCGCCCCCCTCACGGAGTCGGGATCGCTCCTGTGGTGGTGCCTCGTGCCGACGGTCCTCCTGGTCGGTCTGCTGTGGAAGTCGCGCGGATGGCCACGGGCCGGCGCGGCCTTCGTCCTGCTCGGCTCACCGTTCGTCGCTGCGCTGACCTACGGCATCGGCTCATTCGACGCGGCTCCGTGGTGGGAGGCGTACTCCGGCACGTTCACCGCTCTCGGCGGGCTCTGCCTGCTGGTGGCCGGTGCGCGGCCGGCACGTCAGAGCCGTGAGGCGGTGCGCACCAGTCCCGCCACGCCCGTCGACGTGCTGTGAGGCTGCCACGCGATCACGGTGGTGACCTGCGGCGCGTCCGTGAGGCGTACGACGGCGAGGCCGTCGCGCAGGTTGGCACGGGCCGACTCCGGGAGCACGATCGCCGTGCGACCCAGCCGGACGAGCTGCAGCACCTGGGTGAGGTCGCGCAGCTCCGGGCCCGGACCGTCGGGGTAGGAGCCGTCGAGGTGCGGCCAGCGTGGCACGGGGAGGTCCGGGATCGACGTGGCCTCGGCGACGGTCATCGACTCGCGTGCGGTGAGCGGGTGCCCTGACGGCAGGATCAGCACCTGGTCCTCGACGGCCAGCACGTCGGCGTCGAAGCCGGACAGGTCGTCGAAGGGCCGGTGCAGGATCGCCACGTCCGCCCGTCCGTCGCGCAGCATCGGAGCCTGGTAGCCCGGAGCGCTGAGCACGACCTCGACGTCGACCGCGTCCGGCTCGGCGGCGTACGCATCGAGCAGCTTGGCCATCAGCTCGCTCGAGGCGCCGGCCTTGGCGGTGAGCACCACCCTCGGTCCGCTGACCTCGACGGACCGCCGGGTGCGGCGTTCCGCCGCCTCGACCGCGGCCAGGGCGACCCGGCCCTCGCGCAGGAGGGTCTCGCCGGCGGTGGTGAGCTCCATGCCGCGCGGGGTCCGGACGAAGAGCTCGGCACCCAGGCGTCGCTCGAGCTGCGCGATCGCGCGGGACAGCGGAGGTTGCGCCATGCCGAGCCGCTCGGCCGCACGACCGACGTGCGACTCCTCGGCGACGGCGACGAAGTAGCGCAGCTCGCGGGTCTCCACGTCGCCGAGCGTACGCCGGAGGAACCAGCCCTGACCTGCAGGCATACCTGCCCGGTATCGACGTCCACCTGATCGGTCTTGGAAAGCCGCGGCTCCGCGAGCCCACGATCGAGGCATGACTGATTCCTCCACCAGCAAGAAGATCGCCCTCGTCACCGGCGCCAACAAGGGCATCGGCTACGAGATCGCCGCAGGCCTGTCCCGCCTCGGCTTCCGCGTCGCCGTGGGCGCCCGCGACGAGGGTCGTCGCACGGCCGCCGTCGAGAAGCTGCAGGCCGACGGACACGACGTGTTCGGCGTCGCGCTCGACGTGACGTCCGACGAGAGCGTGGCGGCGGCCGCCGCGGCCATCGAGCAGGAGGCGGGCAGGCTCGACGTGCTCGTCAACAACGCCGCCATCACCGGCGGGATGCCGCAGGAGCCCACGCAGGTGAGCGCCGCCCAGGTGCTCGAGGTGGTCGACACCAACGTCGTCGGCGTCATCCGGGTCACCAACGCCATGCTGCCGATGCTGCGCCGCTCGGCCTCGCCGCGCATCGTCAACGTCTCCAGCACGGTCGGCTCGCTGACGCTCCAGACCGCGCAGGCCGAGGCCGTCGGGCCGATCTCGGCGGCGTACTCCCCCACGAAGTCCTACCTCAACGCCATCACCATCCAGTACGCGAAGGAGCTCGCCGGCACGCCGGTCCTCGTGAACGCCGGCTGCCCGGGCTACGTGTCGACCGACCTCAACAACCACCAGGGATTCCGTACGCCCGAGCAGGGCGCCGCTGTCTTCCTCGAGCTCGCGACGCTCCCCGACGGCGGACCGTCCGGCACCTTCCGCGACGAGACCGGCCTCCAGCCCTGGTGATCCTCCGCGGGTGCCACGGAGGACCACCCCGGGCGTCAGGTGGTGGGGACGGTTCCGCCGTCGATGACGTACTCGGCTCCCACGATGGAGGAGGCCCGGTCGGAGACGAGGAAGCCGACGAGGTCAGCGACCTCCGCGGGTGACGCGAAGCGTCCGAGGGGAACGCCTCCGAGGGAGTCGAAGATCGTCTGCCTCGCCTGGTCGGGCGTCAGGTCGTTGCCCTGGGCGAGCAGGTCGACGAAGTCCTCGTAGGCCTCGGTCTCGATGCCGCCCGGGCTGACGGCGTTCACCCGGACGCCGTGAGGAGCGAGCTGGTTCGCCAGGCCCTTGCTGTAGGTCCGCAGCGCGCCCTTGGCGGCGGCGTAGGGCAGCGTCGCGTCGTGCAGCGGCATCTGGCGCTGGATCGAGGTGACGTGGACGACCGCGCCCGACCCGGCCTCGACCATGGCGGGCAGCAGGGCGCGATCCAGCCGGACCGCACCCAGGAGGTTGAGGTTGAGCTCGGCCATCCACTGCTCCTCCCCTGCGGCGGCGAACCCGCCGGGTGCGGTCGACGAGCCGCCGACCACGTGCACGAGCACGTCGAGCGGACCGTGCTCGGAGATCCTCGCCGCCACGGTCGCGGCGCCGTCGGCGGTCGAGGTGTCGACCTCGATGAAGCGGTCGGGGTGCGGGTAGCCGGCTGGCATCGTCCGGGCGGTGGTCCACACGTCCGCGCCCAGCTCGCGCAACCGGTCCACCACCGCCCTCCCCGCGCCCTTGGACCCGCCTGTGACGAGTGCGCGCCGACCGTCGAGTCGGTCGCGATCTGGCATGGACATGTCGATCCTCCTGGTGATGTCGGTGGGTGTGGTGGCGTCAGACGGTGATGTCGAGCCTGCGGATCACGTCGTCGACGAGGGTGAAGACCATGCGGAGGTCGACCTCGCCGCCGGGGAAGTTCCCCGAGAGGTGCGTGCCGACCTCCCACACGTCGTCGGCGGGCCGGGAGATCGAGCCGAGGGTGGTCTCGACGTCGTAGTCCTTCGCCGACTGGTCGAAGACCGTGAAGGTCTCGTCGCGACCCTCGAGGACCTCGCCGTTGTCGGTGACGACGACGTCCTCGGGCAGGTAGGTCATGGCGGTGGCGAAGTCCTGGGAGACGTGGGCGCGCAGGTAGCTCGCCACGACCTCGGGGAGCTCGTCCCACGCGAATGCAGTCGTGTCGTTCATGGTGTCGTGTCCTTTCAGCGGTGTGGTCATGTCGACCACGTTGCTGCGTCCCCGGACGGCAGGGTCAAGCACGTGACTCTCCCCCGGAGGGAGAGTGCACACTGGCGCCATGCTGGCCATCGGTGAGTTCTCGCGGCTGACGCACCTGAGCGTGAAGACGCTGCGTCGCTACCACGAGGCGGGGCTGCTCGTCCCCGCCGCGGTCGACCAGGCCACCGGGTACCGCTCCTACGACGGGTACCAGATCCCGACCGCGCAGGTGATCCACCGCCTCCGGGAGCTCGACGTCCCCCTCGCGGACGTCCGACGCATCATCGAGTCGGGAGACCCCGACCGCCGTGCCGCGCTCGTGTCCGACCACCTGGCACGCCTGGAGGCCGAGCTGGACCGGACCCGGTCCGCGGTCGTGTCGCTGCGTCGCCTCCTCGACCCCGACCCCGTGCCCCTGAGCGTCGAGCTGAGGGCCGTGCCCGAGACGACCGTGGCCGCGATCGAGGACGACGTGGACAGCGACTCCGTGGCCGCGTGGTTCGCCGGAGCCCTGGCCGAGCTCGACGCCGCCATCGGCACCCGGACCGGACCCCCGGGCGGGGTCTACGACAACTCCCTCTTCGAGGAGGGGCAGGGCCACGTCCTGCTGCACCTGCCGGCAGCCGACCCGCCGCGTCGCGGGCGCGTACGCCCGGTGACCCTGCCGGCGGTGGAGCTGGCTGTCGCGACCCACGTCGGACCGCACGACGACGCCGACATCACCTACGGCGAGCTCGGCTCGTGGGTCGTGGCCAACGCGCTCGCGGTCGCCGGCCCGGTCCGGGAGACCTACCTCGTCGGGCCGGCCGACGACCCCGACCCGGCCACGTGGCGTACCGAGATCGGATGGCCCATCTTCCGGATGACCTAGACCGCGTCAGCGGTCGATCATGCGCTGCATGGCCTCCGGGTAGCGCTCGCCCTGGACCTGCACGGAGCGTGACGCCTCGTCGAGCTCGTCGAGGTCGGCAGCGGTGAGCTCGAGGTCGGCGGAGCCGAGGTTCTCGTCGAGGCGCTCGAGCCTGCGGGTGCCGGGGATGGGCACGATCCATGGCTTCTGCGCGAGCAGCCACCCGAGCGCGACCTGCCCGACGCTGGCGCCGAGCCGGTCGGCGACGACCGTGATCCGGTCCACGAGGGCCAGGTTGGCCGCGAGGGCCTCGCGCTCGAAGCGGGGAAGGTTGGCGCGGATGTCTCCCTCGCCGAACTCGGTGCCTGCGGTCACCTGGCCGGTGAGGAAGCCACGTCCGAGCGGGCTGAAGGGCACGAAGCCGATGCCGAGCTCCTCGAGCGCGGGCAGGATCTCGTCCTCGGGCTCGCGCCAGAAGAGGGAGTACTCGCTCTGCAGCGCGGTGACCGGCTGCACGGCGTGGGCGCGACGGATGGTGCCGACCCCGGCCTCCGACATGCCGAAGTGGCGCACCTTGCCGGCCTCGATGAGCTCCTTCACGGTGCCGGCGACGTCCTCGATCGGGACGTCGGGGTCGACGCGGTGCTGGTAGAGCAGGTCGATGGAGTCCGTACGCAGTCGCCGCAGCGATCCGTCCACGGCGGCGCGGATGCGCTCGGGGCGACTGGTGACGCCGACCTGGTTGCCGTCGGCGTCGAGGTCGAAGCCGAACTTCGTGGCGATCACGACCTGGTCGCGGACCGGCTCGAGCGCCTCGCCGACCAGCTCCTCGTTGTGGAACGGCCCGTAGACCTCGGCGGTGTCGAAGAACGTGACGCCTCGGTCGACGGCGGCCCGGAGGAACGCGATCATCTCGTCGCGGGGCGGGCGGGGGCCGAAGGACTGGCTCATGCCCATGCACCCCAGTCCGGGGGCGGAGACCTCGAGGCCCTGGCTCAGTACGCGTGTGCTCATGCTGGTGCGTCTCCTTCTTGGTGGAATGGTCGGCATGGGTGGACGTCCGGGCGGATCGCCCGGTGAGAACGACGCGCGATCACTGCGGGCGGCGCATGTCGAACCTAGTGCTCGTGTCGATCCCGAAGTAGGCCGTCGGGCCGCCTGCTCGCAGGATCGGCTGTGCCCGGGCGGTGTCGTAGATGCCGTCCACGAGCAGGTCCTCGTCGATGTGCACCCCGACCACCTCACCGACGGTGAACCACGAACCGCTGGCCTCGCCCCCTGCCGTCTGCAGCTCGATGATCTGGGTGACGCGGCACTCGAAGCTGACCGGCGCCGCAGCGACTCGAGGTGCCTCGACCTCCAGCGAGGCCACGGCCTCGAGACCGGCTGCCTCGAACTCGTCGACGTCCTCGGTGGTGGAGGTGGCGTTCATCTGCTCGGCCAGCGACCGGGTGGCGAGGTTCCAGGTGAACTCGCGCGTCGCCTCTGCGTTGGCCACCGTCCCTTTCCAGCCGTTGCTGGAGAATCCCACCAGCGGCGGGGTGTAGTTGAGCGCGTTGAAGAAGCTGTACGGCGCGAGGTTGCGCCGGCCCTGCCCGTCCAGCGTCGCGATCCAACCGATCGGGCGCGGCGCGACGATGGAGTTGAAGGGGTCATGCGGTAGCCGGTGGCCGTCCGCAGGGCGGTAGAAGTGTTCGCTCACCCGTGCATGACATCAGAGGTCCTGGCGCGAGCGGACACGGGCAGCGCCGATGGCACCCTCTCGCCGTCCGGCGCATCTCTCCGCCAACCAGCAGGAGCAGCGCAAGACGCACTCACCCGGCACGTGCAGACGCTCGGGTCGCGGCAGATCCGAGCGGGCGTAGCCGGCCCCCAACGCGGCAGATCCGGATGTTCAGTCCCACCTAGTCGCAGGTGCGCTGCGGAGCTGTGAACGCCCTTGTTGGCGTGGCGCCGGTCGTGGAGCAGTGCAGGCGGTACAGACCTGCCCCGTCCGGTTCGTCGTCCCACATCCGCGTTCGTGGTAACGAACGCCACTGCTCGCGGGTGAGGTCGGGGAGGCTGATCGGTCCTTCCCCGGCTGGGATGTGCGGTCCGAACCTGGGATCGTCGGAGTAGACGGCTTCTCGGGGCGTCTCATCGATTTCGATGCGCTCGACGTCCCAGGTGTAGATGAGAGCCGGCACGTCAGGCACGTGAGCAAGGCTTTTGATGTAGTCGAAGTGGTCGACACCGAGCGAGACAACGCCTCGGAGTATGTCTCCTACTCGGGGCTGGCGACCGTCGGCGATCTCGGCGGTGTGGGTGTTGTAAGCCATCGTTGTACCGAAGTCGAGTACCCAGCAGCCCTTCTGCACGCTGCGCGTCTCGTTGATGTTGTCGAAGACGACACGGGCAGTGACCTCGTAGTCGCCGTAGGAACCGGTGGCGCGCAATTCGAGTCTTCCGTCATCCACGTGTCGGAGAGGGCGGTCGAAGTGGGTGTAGAACTCGAGGGCGAACTCGCGTTGCGTCCGACAACGAAGTCGTCGTAGTTGCCGTCCTGCAGAACCCATCCTGCAATCAGGATGGGAAGCCGCTTGCGCGAGTCAGCTGGCATGTTCACGTGAGCACCATCTCAGGGGTGAGGGACGGTACCGTCCGCACATCGGCAGATCCGGTCGAGCTCATCGCGGCATGTGCGGACGTTGGGAGACCAGACCTGAGATGGTGCAGCCATGGACCCCGTCTTGGGAGAGTCGGTCGCGCCCGTGCTGCGCGACTTGGCTCGCGCGCAAATCCATGCGCCGACATTTGACGACGACGACTGGATCGGCGACCGCGAATACGTGTCTTGCATGATGTGGAGTGCAGACGGAAGCGGCTCGGGATTGTCAGTGCGACGGGCAGCATCCGGCGAAGAACGCATTGCGCAGGCGGCCGACCAGGTGCAGGAGTGGGCCATCGAGGACCAACTGTGGGGTGCCGCACGCACCAACTGGCCTCCATGCCCAAGCCACCCCGCGAGTCACCCATTGCAGGCGAGCGTTGTCGAGTCGAATGCGGTGTGGGTGTGCCCCGTCGATCACTCTGTGGTGGCTCTCATTGGTGAGGCCTAGGAAGACCCATCCGGACATTGGCAGATCCGGACGTCCCCGACAGACGCCACTTGGCCGGACGGGCAGGATGACGAGGTGACACCGCCGGAGAAGACCTGCGCCTCGTGCGGCCGCCGGATCGAGTGGCGTAAGAAGTGGGAGCGGGACTGGGAGCAGGTCCGCTACTGCTCGAGCGCGTGCCGGCGGCGCGGCGTGACTCCCGTCGACCGGGCTCTCGAGGACGCGCTCCTCGAGCTCTCGAGATCGGCAGGGGCACGGACGGTCGACGTGAGCGAGGCCGCGCGTGCGGTCGCGGCATCCACCGGCACCCCGCGTCGCGAGCTGGAGGAGCCGGCCCGTCGTGCGGCGCGACGCCTGGTCGAGCGTGGCGAGGTCACCGTCGTCCAGCGTGGACGGGTCGTGGACCCCTCCACGGCCAAGGGCCCGATGAGCGTCCGCCTCACGAGATGACCTCCGACTTCTGACGGGCGGCACTGAGGCGCTCGCCGGACCCGCTGTCGGTGGCCTCCCCTAGGATTCGAACATGCATTCGACGGGAGGACCAGGAGGTGGAGATGAGCCCGAACGCTGCTGACGAGCCTGTGCCGGCCTGGGCCACCCACGAGCTCCACGCCCTTGCCGACGAGCTCATCCATGCCACCGGGTCCCGCGAGCCGGTCGAGCTGCTCGACCAGCTGGATGCGCTGGAGCGGATCAAGGCCGCGGCTGCGGCTGCCCAGGTCACGGTGACGGCGCTGCTCGCAGCGGCGACGGAGGACGACGAGCCCCACCACGGGCGCCGTCGGCCGTGTCGATCCGCCTCGATCGGCGCGGAGGTCGGCCTCGCCGTCCGGATCAGCCCCTACCAGGGCGAGCAGCGCCTGCTGCTCTCCCGCCGACTGCACGACGACCTCCCCGGTGTGCACGCGAGCCTCGCCCGCGGCGACATCAACGAGACCCAGGCCCTGGCGGTCGCACGTCAGGTCGCGCACCTCGACCCTCGACAGCGTGGGCTCGTCGACACCGACATCACCGGAGGTGCCTCCGGACTGGTCGGGCTCGGCGACGAGAAGATCCGTCGGCGCGTCCGCCGCTCGTGCCTCACCGTGGCCGCCGACACCGAGACCCGACGCTACGAGCGCGCCCGGGCCGACCGCCACGTCACGGCACGCCAGCTCGACGACGGAACCGGACGCATCACTGCTGTCGTGCCGATCGAGCACCTCGCCGCGGTGCGGGCCCGCCTGAGCCAGGCGGCCGCCACCGCACGAGCCGCCGGAGACGAGCGGACCAGCAGCCAGGTCCGGGCCGACACGCTCGTGGAGCGGATCACCGGCCACGACCCCGCCACTCCCCTGCCCGTCCGGGTCAACCTGGTCATCAGCGCCGAGTCGTTGCTCGGTGACGACGACGAGCCCGGCGACGTGGACGGCGTCGGCTGGCTGCCTGCCTCGTTGTGCACCGATCTCGTGCGACGCGCGTCCGCGGCCGCCCGGGCGAGCCTGCGCAGGCTCTTCGTCACGCCGGCAGAGCGCCACCTCGTCGCGCTCGAGTCCCGGAGTCGCACGTTCCCGGCCGGGCTGGCCGAGCTCCTCGGACTCCGTGACGGCGGAGCCTGCCGCACGCCGGGTTGCGGTGCGCCCGTCCGTCACCGTGACCACGTCGTCCGCGACAGCGACGGTGGACCGACGTCCGCACACAACGGCCAAGGCCTCTGCGAGCGCTGCAACTACGTCAAGGAGACGCCCGGCTGGACCAGCTGGACGGCCTCGCCGCCCCAGGGACGACATGAGGTCCATGGCGTCACCGAGCACCTCCGCATCTTCCGATCGACGTCACCACCGATGCCCGGAGGGACAGGCACGCCGACACCGGCACGATCACCCGGCGAGCTCCACGTCCTGCGAGCCCTCAGGCTCGCGGCCTGACACCTCACGCGATGGACCCGAAAGCCCTGCCTGAACGGCCGAGGACGCCTAGGGTCGCGCCCATGGGCGGGATGCGGTGGCGTACGAGCGTCGCCACCGCCGCCCTCGCAGTCCTGGCTCTGGCGGGGTGCAGCCTCGACGGCGGCCAGGCTCCGGCGATCGCCGCCGACGGGATCGAGGCGTCCCCCGCGGCCGGGTCGAGCGGGCCCGTGCGACAGCTCCTGGGCTCGATCGAGGTGAAGGGCCGCGCACCGATGACCGACTACGGCCGGGACCGTTTCGGGCAGGCGTGGCTGGACGCGGACCGCAACGGCTGCGACACCCGCAACGACGTGCTCCGCGACCACCTGACCGACCTGGTCCTCGAGCCGGGCACCGGTGACTGCGTGGTCACGTCCGGGACGCTCGACGACCCCTACACCGCGGCCACCATCCACTTCGTGCGCGGCGACGGGACGCTCGTGGACATCGACCACGTCGTCGCGCTCGGCAACGCGTGGGCGACCGGCGCGGCCGCGTGGGACGTCCGCCAGCGGGCCGCGTTCGCCAACGACCCGATGAACCTGCTGCCCGTCGACGCCTCGGCCAACCGGCAGAAGGGCGACGGTGACGCCGCCACCTGGCTCCCGCCGAACAAGGCGTTCCGCTGTGCGTACGTCGCCCGCCAGGTCGGCGTGAAGGCGAAGTACGGCCTGTGGCTGACGCCGCCCGAACGCGCGGCGGTCGAGCGGGTGCTGGCGACCTGCCCCGACCAGGCTGCCGTCCCCGACTCGGGAGCGCCGCTCCTCGTCGACCACGACATCTCCGACCCCGGACCGCCGTCCTAGGGTGGTCGACGTGACCCAGCCCCTCGACGACGGGCCGTTCTTCCACGGCACCAAGGCCGACCTCCGGGTCGGCGACCTGCTGACCGCCGGGTTCCGGTCCAACTACCGGCCCGAGATCGTGATGAACCACATCTACTTCACCGCGCTCCCCGACGGCGCCGGGCTCGCGGCCGAGCTGGCGGCCGGCGACGGCGAGCCACGGGTCTACGTCGTCGAGCCCACCGGCCCGTTCGAGGACGACCCGAACGTGACCGACAAGAAGTTCCCCGGCAATCCGACGCGCTCGTTCCGCAGCACCTCACCGATCCGCGTCGTGGGCGAGAAGACCGACTGGACGCGGCTCACGCCGGAGGCTCTCCAGGCGTGGCGCGACCGGCTGGCGGTCATCGAGCGCGAGCGCGGCGAGATCATCAACTGACGAGGGCGCAAGGACCACCCGGGTAAGAAGAGAGCATGCGCATCTTCTTCACCGGCGGCAGCGGCAAGGCCGGCCGACACGTCGCCCCCTACCTCGCCGAGCAGGGCCACCAGGTCACCAACGCCGACCTCGTCCCCCTCGACCACGCGGACGTGGCGGACCTGCGGGTCGACCTCACCGACCCGGGCGAGGTCTACTCCGCACTGGCCGGGCTGGCGACCTTCGAGGAGCTGGACCTCCCGGAGAAGCCGTCCTACGACGCGGTCGTGCACTTCGCCGCGATCCCGGCGATCCTCAAGCAGGCGGACGCCGCGACGTACGCCACGAACGTCCTCAGCACCTACCACGTGCTCGAGGCCGCGACCCGCCTCGGCATCCCCAAGGTCATCTTCGCCTCCTCCGAGACCACCTACGGCGTGTGCTTCGCGCAGGGCGAGCGCAAGCCCCTCTACGTGCCCGTCGACGAGGAGCACCCGACGGTCCCCGAGGACTCCTACGCCATGTCGAAGGTCGCCGGCGAGGTGACGGCGCGCTCCTTCCACGCCCGCACCGGCGCCGACATCTACGGCCTGCGGATCAACAACGTCATCGAGCCCCACGAGTACGCCGAGATGTTCCCGGCGTTCCTCGCCGACCCGTCCCTGCGGCGCCGCAACATCTTCGCCTACATCGACGTCCGCGACCTGGGCCAGATGGTCCAGCGCTGCCTCGAGACCGACGGCCTGGGCTACGAGGTCTTCAACGTCGCCAACGCCGACATGTCGGTCTCGGCCTCGACGTCGGAGGTCATCGAGAGGTTCTACGACGGCGTCGAGGTGCGCCGCGAGATGGGACCGGACGAGACCTTCTACGCCATCGACAAGGCGCGCCGGCTCGTGGGCTTCGAGCCGCAGCACTCGTGGCGCGACGAGCTCACGGGATGATGCGGGCGTCGCGGTAGCGCTCGGCGTAGTCGAAGAACGCTGCCCGGGTGTCGCGGGTCGCGGAGAATCCCGCGGTGCGGCTCTTGTTCATGTCGGTGACGACCTCCATCTCGCGCCCGAGGTCGGCGTCGGAGTGCCACCACGACGCCACGCGCGACAGGTCCGCCTCGACGAGGCCGTGGTCGGCGGCCAGGCGGCGCCACACCGGCTCCAGGCCGGCCATCGACTCCTCCAGCGTGCGCGGTGCGTCGGCGTACCCCTCCCACTCCAGGTCGAACCACGCCGCGACCTGAGGCCAGAGCCAGCGCCACCGGAAGACGTCGCCGTTGGCGGTGTTGAACGCCTCGTCCTGGCCGGCGGGCGTGGTGGCCGCCCACGTCATCTGCTGGGCGAGGAGGTCGGCGTCGGTGACGTCGGTGAGGCCGTTCCACTGCTGCTCGGAGCCGGGGAAGACGAACGGCCGGCCCGTCTCGCGGCACAGCGAGGCGTAGGCGCACAGCGTGGCGACCATGTTCATCGCGTTGCCGGTGGCGAAGCCGAAGACCGTGTGGGAGCGGTGGACGCTCCAGGTGAACCCGTCGCGCTCGGCGGCGGCGAACAGCTCGTCCTCCTGCGCGTAGTAGAAGTTCGGGTAGGGCAGCCGCGGCTCGTCCTCGTGGAAGGGCGTGTCGGGCATCTCACCCTTGCCGTAGGCCTCGAACGGGCCGAAGCAGTGCTTGAGACCCGTCATCAGGGCGACGTGCCGCACCGAGCCGCCGGGCGACAGCGCCGCCAGGAGGTCACGCACGGCGCCACCGTTGACCCGGATGTTCTCCGCCTCGGTCTCCATCCGGGTCCAGGCGGTGATCGCCACGAATTCCGGACGCAGGTCGGCCAGCGCCTCCGCGAGCCCGTCGGCGTCGCCGAGGTCTGCCTGGACCGGGCGTATGTCGGGGTGCGGCGAGGTGCCGCTGCGGGACAGGCCGTAGGTCTCCCAGCCCTTCTCGACGAGGCGGCGCGCGACCGCCTGCCCGACGATCCCGGTGGCTCCCACGACCAGTGCGCGGCGCTGCGGGGTGATGGGTGACTCGGACAACGGGACGTCCTCTCGGTGGCGGGCGGCCGCCGTGCGACGGCCGTTCCACCAACCTACGGAGCGCCGCCGCACGAGGGTCCGACAGGACACCCCTCCGAACCTGCCGCCCCGCCCACGGGAGGCGCACTCTGGAGGTGTGACCCTCCTCGACGCGCTCCGTGACGTGCCCACCCGCCTGCGCAACGCAGCTCGACAGGTGCCGACCGACGACATCGACGAGCGTGACCTCGACATCGACTCCTCGGCGCACGCCGCCGCAGGCGCGACGGCCGTGACCGTGGCACTGCGCCGGGCGGTCGGCCAGATGGGCGTACGCCGCACCGGCAGCGCGCTGCTCCGGCTCAACCAGGTCGACGGATTCGACTGCCAGGGGTGCGCCTGGCCCGACCCGGCGCCCGGCCACCGGCACACGGCCGAGTTCTGCGAGAACGGCGCCAAGGCGGTCGCCGAGGAGGCGACCAAGGAGCTGCTCGACCGCGAGTTCTTCGCGACCCACTCCGTGGCCGACCTGTCCGACCGGTCGGAGTTCTGGCTCGGCAAGCAGGGTCGGATCACCGAGCCGATGGTGCTGCGGCCCGGGGCGACCCACTACACGCCGATCTCGTGGGACGACGCGTTCGCCACGATGGCCGGTCACCTCACCGGGCTGGCCAGCCCGGACGAGGCGGTCTTCTACACCTCCGGCAAGGCCTCCAACGAGGCCGCCTTCACCTTCCAGCTCTTCGCCCGCGAGCTCGGCACCAACAACCTGCCGGACTGCTCGAACATGTGCCACGAGTCGTCGGGCTCGGCCCTGACCGAGACCATCGGCATCGGCAAGGGCTCGGTCAGCCTCGACGACGTCCACCGCGCCAAGCTGATTGTCGTCGTCGGGCAGAACCCCGGCACCAACCACCCGCGCATGCTGTCCGCGCTGGAGGAGGCCAAGGCCAACGGAGCCAGGATCATCTCGGTCAACCCGCTCGAGGAGGCCGGACTCGTCCGCTTCAAGAACCCCCAGCACGCCAAGGGGCTCACCGTCGGCACGGCCCTGGCCGACCTCCACCTGCCCGTCAGGCTCAACGGTGACCTCGCACTCTTCCAGGCGATCGGGCACCTGCTGGTCGAGTGGGACGCGCTCGACCACGACTTCCTCTCGCGCTACACCACCGGCTTCACCGAGTACGTCGCCCACGTCGCCGACCTCGACTGGGACAAGGTCGAGGCGTCGACCGGGCTCTCTCGCGAGCAGGTCACCGAGGCGGCCCGGATGTTCGCCGACTCCCCCGCGACCGTGACGTGCTGGGCGATGGGCATCACCCAGCACCACAACGCCGTGGCCACGATCAAGGAGATCGTCAACGTGGCGCTGCTCCGCGGCGACATCGGCAAGCCCGGGGCCGGCCTGTGCCCGGTGCGCGGGCACTCCAACGTGCAGGGCGACCGGACCATGGGCATCTGGGAGCGCGTGCCGGACCACTTCCTCGACGCGATCCGCGACGAGTTCGGCTTCGAGCCACCCCGCGAGCACGGCTACGACACCGTCAACGCCATCCGCGCGCTGCGCGACGGCAAGGTGAAGGTCTTCATGGCGCTCGGCGGCAACTTCGTCGGCGCCACGCCCGACACCGACGCCACCGAGGCGGCGATGCGCCAGGCCGACCTGACCGTGCACGTGTCCACCAAGCTCAACCGGTCGCACGTCGTCCACGGCCGCGAGGCGCTCATCCTCCCCGCGCTCGGACGCAGCGAGAAGGACCTGACCGGCGGCATCGTCCAGCGGGTCACCGTCGAGGACTCGATGTCGGCGGTGCACGCCTCGCACGGCCCCCTGGAGCCCGCGTCCCCGCACCTCAGGTCGGAGGTCGACATCATCTGCTCGCTGGCCCTCGCCACGCTCCCCGATTCGACGGTCCCGTGGGCCGCCATGCGTGCCGACTACCGGGAGATCCGCCGCAGGATCGCCCGCGTCGTCCCCGGCTGTGCGTCGTACGACGACAAGGTCGAGCAGCCCGGCGGTTTCGTGCTGCCCCACCCGCCCCGCGACAACCGGATCTTCGAGACCGACAGCGGCCGGGCCGTCATCACGTCCACCCCGCTAGAGGTGCTCGACGTGCCTCCCGGGCGCCTGCTCCTGCAGACCCTGCGCTCGCACGACCAGTTCAACACCACGATCTACGGCCTCGACGACCGCTACCGCGGCGTCAAGGGCGGCCGCCGCGTCGTCTTCGTGCACCCGGCCGACATCGACGAGCTCGGGTTCCGCGACGGTGACCAGATCGACCTCGTCAGCGAGTGGGAGGACGATGTCTCGCGGATCGCCCGGGACTTCCGGATCGTCTCCTACGACCAGCCCCGCGGCTGCGCGGCGGCCTACTACCCCGAGGCCAACCCGCTCGTGCCGCTCGACTCCACCGCCGACAAGAGCAACCAGCCGGTCTACAAGTCACTCGTGGTCCGCCTGGAGCGTCCCGGCACCGCGACGGGTGGTGACGGTGGCGGGTCCGCGGACCAGGGCTCCGGGTCGTCGCGCACGGACACGCCGCACCACATGGCGTAGTCCCGCGTCAGGCGCCGTCCTCGGTCAGGGTCGTGACCGGCAGCCAGTCGGCACCGAGGAGCTGAGCGACGTCGGCCAGCCCGCTCGTGTCGCCGCCGACGGTGTCGGAGGCCGCGGCGATCCGTTCCACCATCACCTTGCCGACCTGCTCCTCGACGGTGCCCTCGGCGTAAGCGATGTGCCAGGGCGACACCTGGTGGTCCCGGTGGGTGCGGCCGGTGACCTGCCGTCCCGCGATGCCCGAGAAGCGGGCCTGGTGGAAGACCCCGACCCGGGGTTCGGTGCTGGCGACGCGGCCGTCGGCGAGGGTCTCGCCGGCGTGCAGGCTGATCGAGGCGACCGTGGTGAAGACGCAGACCTTCGCCTGTCCGGTCTGGAACCGGAGCCGCTCGGCCTCGGGGTCGAAGCGGTCCCGGCCGTAGATCGTGGCGACCTCGATCCCGGAGTCGCGCAGCCGGTCGGCGATGGGGTCGGCGGCGGTCGCGACGAACTCGACCGAGCAGGCCACCTGCCGCTCGGCCTCGACCTGCTGGGCGATCCACGCGACCGTCGAGTCGACGCGGATCAGCCCGGCCTTCTGCCGGAAGCGCAGGAGCGCCGCCCGGCCCTTCGCGGTGTTGCGACCGCGCCGGGCGAGGTCCATCTCGCGGCAGAACTCGCCCCACTCGGCGTCGTACGCCGTCCGCTCCGCGGGTGTGAGCTCCACCGGCATCCCCGAGAGCGGCACCGGCCCCCACGGCGCCGCGCGGTGCAGCATGGCCGGCGGTCGCTCGTCGTCGAGCCAGCCCCGGACGAGCTCGAGGTCGGCGGCGCGCCGGGCCGGGTCGGTGGTCCAGCTCGCGCCGTAGCGGCCCCGCTCCACGCCCACGCCGTGGCGCTCGAGCGCGGTGGCGAACGACTCCCCCGGGCTCGACGCGGAGGTCCACTCCCGCATCGGCTCGCCCAGCGCCTGCGCGTAGGCCGGGGCGAGGTACGGCAGCTCGAGCGGGGTGTGCCCCGGTGTCGCCGTCGTCGCGATGACGAACGGCGCCTGGTCGTGCGGGCGGCCGTGCCCGGAGATCCTCGCCCAGTGCTTCCACCGCTTGGTCGTCGTACGACGCAGGGCGTGCGCCTCGTCGGCGATGATCACGTCCCACGTGTGGTCCGCGACCTTCTCCAGCCGGTCCCACGTGATCACGACCCACTCGAGGCCGCCGTGCCCGAGCGCCGCGATCGTGCGGCACCAGTGGCCGATCGTGATTGCGGCCGGCCGGTCGGCCACGACGAGGACCCGGCGCGCTCCGCGCAGGTCGCCCACGGCTGTCGCGCCCAGGACCGCGGAGATCGTCTTGCCGACGCCGGGCTCGTCGGCCAGCAGGAACTGCCGCCCGCCGGCCCCCGCGTGCGCCGCGATCGCGTCGGCGGCCTCGAACTGGAGCCGCCGCGGCTCGAGGGCGTCGGTCGGCTCGGGGTCGGGCGTGGGGTCGTCGGGGTTGAGGGTGTTCTCGACGAAGCGCCCGAGCGTGAACGGACCCGGGGAGTACGGCGCGAGGTGCTCCGGCAGCCTGCGTCCGACGTGCAGGTGCGTCCTGACCGCCGGGTGCCAGGTCGCGCCGTCGACCTGGGTGCCGTAGGGCACGTCGAGCACCCACAGCCTCTCCCCCGGGCCGGTGACCGGCAGGGCCCGCGGCTGCCTGCCTCCGCGGCGCGCCGACGACGTACGTCGACGCGTCCCGGATCGTCGAGTGCTGGCCACCGGGGAACGCTAGCCTCGGACGAAGGGCAGCAGTGCTTCCAGGTCGTCCGTGGGCGTCTTGAGGGCGATGCCGGTCCCGACGGCACCGAGCTTCCAGCCATCGCCGTCGCGGAACAACCTCGCCATGACGAGCCCGGTCTCCCGCACGCCGAGCGTGAGGGTGAAGCGCGCGAGCTCGGTGCCGTCGTCGTCGAGGACCCGGCAGTAGGCGTTGCGGATGAACTCCAGGGAGTGCCCCTGGTAGCTGCTGACCAGGAAGAGGATCGACTCGACCTTGGCGTAGACGCGGCTCAGGTCCACGGTGATCACCTCGTCGTCGCCCTCGCCCTTCCCGGTGGTGTTGTCGCCGAGGTGGACCACCGAGCCGTCGCGGGTCTCGAGGTGGTTGAAGAAGGCGAGGTCGAAGAACTGTCCGCCGGCGAACTGGATCGCCGACGCGTCGAGGTCGATCGGCGCTGCGCCGCTCCCGATGAACCCGGCCGTCGGGGCGTGGTCCCAGCCGACGGCCATCTGCACCCTGGTCAGGGTCTTCCCACCCTCGGCGGTGAGGGCGAGCTCCTGGCCCTCGGTCAGCTCGATCACGGGTTGCTCCTCGGGTAGGCGTCTCCTCCGAACGTACAGGCGACCCGGCGTCCGCTGTCGTACGCCAGTGGCAGACTCCAGAGCATGACCGCACTCGACCGCTTCAGCGCACCGACGCGCGCGTGGTTCGAGGCGTCGTTCGCGGGTCCGACCCCGGCCCAGGAGGGCGCCTGGACCAGCATCGCCGAGGGTCGGCACGCGCTCGTCGTGGCACCGACCGGCAGCGGCAAGACGCTGAGCGCGTTCCTCCACGCGATCGACCGGCTGATGACCAGCGAGCGGCCCGACGACAAGTCGAAGCGGACCCGTGTCCTCTACATCTCCCCGCTCAAGGCGCTCGGCGTCGACGTCGAGCGCAACCTCAGGGCCCCGTTGACCGGGATCCGCAACACGGCGGAGCGGCTCGAGGCGACGGTCCCCGACGTGACCGTCGGCCTGCGCTCCGGCGACACCAGCCCGGCCGATCGGCGCAAGCTCGGCTCGGCGCCGCCCGACATCCTCATCACGACGCCCGAGTCGCTGTTCCTCATGCTGACCAGCCAGGCGCGCGAGACGCTGCGCGGTGTCGACACGATCATCATCGACGAGGTGCACGCCGTCGCCGGCACCAAGCGCGGCGCCCACCTCGGCATCAGCCTCGAGCGCCTCGACGCCCTGCTCGACAAGCCCGCCCAGCGCATCGGGCTCAGCGCGACGGTCCGCCCGCTCGAGGAGGTCGCGCGCTTCCTCGGCGGCACCCAGCCGGTCGAGATCGTCGCCCCGCCCAGCACCAAGGAGTGGGACCTCAAGGTCGTCGTGCCGGTCGAGGACATGACGATGCCGGAGGAGTACGACGAGGAGGCGGGCGACCCGGGCCGCTCCCAGAGCATCTGGCCCCACGTCGAGGAGCACGTGGTCGACCTCGTCGAGCAGCACCGCTCGACCATCGTCTTCGCCAACTCCCGCCGGCTCGCCGAGCGGCTGACCGCCCGGCTCAACGAGATCGCCGCCGAGCGGGCCGGTGTCGAGCCGGAGGACCCCCTGGCCGGGAAGCAGCCCGCCCAGGTCATGGCCCAGTCCGGCCAGAGCAGCGGCGCCGAGGGCATCATCGCCAAGGCCCACCACGGCTCGGTGTCCAAGGAGCAGCGGGCGATCATCGAGGACGACCTCAAGCGCGGCCGGCTCCCCTGCGTCGTCGCGACCAGCAGCCTCGAGCTCGGCATCGACATGGGCTCGGTCGACCTCGTCATCCAGATCGAGTCGCCACCCAGCGTCGCCAGCGCCCTCCAGCGCGTCGGTCGCGCCGGCCACCAGGTCGGCGAGACCAGCAGGGGCGTGCTGTTCCCCAAGCACCGCGGCGACCTCGCGCAGACGGCGGTCGCGGTCGAGCGGATGCGCAGCGGTGCGATCGAGAAGATGGCGATCCCGGCCAACCCTCTCGACGTCCTCGCCCAGCAGGTGGTCGCCATGCTCGCGATGGACGAATGGCAGGTCGACGAGATGTTCGCGCTGATGACGCGCGCCGCGTCCTACACCCAGCTCCCCCGCTCCGCCTACGACGCGACCCTCGACCTCCTCAGCGGCCGCTACCCCAGCGACGAGTTCGCCGAGCTGCGTCCCCGCATCGTCTGGGACCGCGTCACCGGCGCACTGAGCGGACGGCCGGGCGCCCAGCGCCTCGCCGTCACCAGCGGCGGCACGATCCCCGACCGCGGGCTGTTCGGGGTCTTCCTGGTCGGCGAGAAGGCCTCTCGGGTCGGCGAGCTCGACGAGGAGATGGTCTACGAGTCGCGCGTCGGCGACGTCTTCGCCCTGGGCGCGACCAGCTGGCGGATCGAGGACATCACCCACGACCGCGTGCTGGTGACACCTGCGCCCGGCATCCCGGGCAGGTTGCCGTTCTGGAAGGGCGACGCCCTCGGCCGGCCCGCCGAGCTCGGCGCCGCCGTCGGCGCCTTCACCCGCGAGCTCGCCGCCAAGCCCCACGCCAAGGCGGTCGCCCACGTCCGCGAGCGCGGTCTCGACGACTACGCGGCCAACAACCTCGTCACCTACCTCGGCGAGCAGCGCGAGGCCACGCAGGTCGTCCCGAGCGACACCCAGATCGTGGTCGAGCGCTTCCGCGACGAGCTCGGCGACTGGCGCCTGGTCGTCCACTCGCCCTACGGCACCCCCGTGCACGCACCCTGGGCGCTCGCGATCAACGCCCGGCTGCGCGAGCGCTTCGACGTCGACGGCCAGGCGGTGGCCTCCGACGACGGCATCGTGATCCGGATCCCCGACACCGACGCCGAGCCCCCGACGGGCGAGGTCATCGTCTTCGAGCCCGAGGAGATCGACCAGATCGTCACCCAGGAGGTCGGCGGCTCGGCGTTGTTCGCCAGCCGGTTCCGCGAGTGTGCCGCTCGCGCCCTCCTGCTGCCCCGTCGCGACCCCGGCCGGCGCAGCCCGCTGTGGCAGCAGCGCCAGCGCAGCGCCCAGCTCCTCGAGGTGGCGTCGCAATACCCTGCGTTCCCGATCGTCCTCGAGGCCGTGCGCGAGTGCCTCCAGGACGTCTACGACCTGCCGGCGCTCGTCGCGCTGCTCGGCCGGGTGCAGCGCCGCGAGATCACCGTCGTCGACGTCGCGACGACCCAGCCCAGCCCCTTCGCGCGCAGCCTGCTCTTCGGCTACGTCGCCCAGTTCGTCTACGAGGGCGACTCCCCCATCGCCGAGCGCCGTGCGGCCGCGCTGTCCCTCGACCAGGGCCTGCTCGCCGAGCTGCTCGGCCGCGCCGAGCTCCGCGAGCTGCTCGATCCCGAGGTCCTCACCGAGGTCGAGGCCGAGCTCCAGTGGCTCGCCGACGACCGGCGCGCCCGCGACGCCGAGGCCGTCGCCGACCTGCTCCGGCTCGTCGGCCCGCTGTCGACCGAGGAGATCCGCGCGCGGTCCGTCGACGGGGCCGACGTCGAGGGCTGGCTCGCCTCGCTGTCCGACGTCCGCCGCGTCGTCGAGGTCCGCATGGCCGGCCAGGACCGGTGGACGGCCATCGAGGACATCGGCCGGCTGCGGGACGGGCTCGGCGTCCCGGTCCCGGTCGGCACGCCCGACGCCTTTCTCCAGCTGCCCGAGGACCCGCTCGGCGACCTCGTGTCGCGCTACGCCCGCAGCCACGGCCCGTTCACCACGACCGAGGTCGCCGCGCGGCTCGGCCTCGGCGAGGCCGTCGCCCGCCAGACCCTCCAGCGGCTCGCGCACCGCGGTCGCGTGCTCGACGGCGAGTTCCGGCCCTCCGGCTCCGGGAGCGAGTGGTGCGACGCCGAGGTCCTCCGCAAGCTGCGCAGACGCTCGCTCGCCCGGCTGCGGCAGGAGATCGAGCCGGTCAGCCACGACGCGGTCGCCCGCTTCCTCCCCAGCTGGCAGAAGGTCGGCGGCCAGCTCCGCGGGCTCGACGGCGTGGTCGCCGCGATCGACCAGCTCGCCGGCTGCCCGGTCCCGGCCAGCGCCCTCGAGCCGCTCGTCCTGGCGGCTCGCGTTCGCGACTACGAGCCCTCGATGCTCGACGAGCTCACCGCCTCCGGCGAGGTCATCTGGGCCGGCCACTCCCCGCTGCCCGGCAGCGACGGGTGGGTCAGCCTCCACCTCGCCGACCAGGCGCACCTCACGCTGCCCGAGATCGAGTCGCCCGAGGAGCCGGACGGCCTCCAGCGAGCCGTCCTCGACGCGCTCGACCCGGGCGGCGCCTGGTTCTTCCGCCAGCTCTCCGACCGCGTCGGCGCGACGAGCGACGCCGAGCTGAGCACGGCCCTGTGGGAGCTGGTCTGGAGCGGCCGGGTCACCAACGACACGCTCGCCCCGCTGCGCAACCTCGTGCGCAGCGGCACCCCGTCCCACCGCACCCGCCGCACGCCGCCACGGCTCGGCAGGACGACCACCGGGCGGGGCGGTGCCTCGCGGGGGGGCCGGATGCCCGCCCGCACCGGCCCGCCCGAGACGGCCGGCCGGTGGGCCCTCCTGCCCGAGCGCGACGGCGACCCGACGCGGCGTGCGCACGCACGCGCCGAGCACCTCCTCGAGCGGCACGGCGTGGTGACCCGGGGAGCGGTGATGAGCGAGCGGGTGGTCGGGGGCTTCGCCGGCGTCTACAAGGTGCTGAGCGCCTTCGAGGACACGGGCCGCTGCCGCCGCGGCTACTTCATCGAGGGACTCGGCGCGGCGCAGTTCGGCAGCGCGGGGGCGATCGACCGGCTGCGGACGTTCTCCGAGCCCGAGAGCCGGAAGTCCGGTGCCAAGCCGGCCGTCGTCGCGCTCGCCGCGACCGACCCGGCCAACGTCTTCGGCGCCGCCCTGCCCTGGCCCGAGCCGGTCGATCCCGAGCGGGCCGGCCACCGACCGGGCCGCAAGGCGGGCGCCCTGGTCGTGACGGTCGACGGCGAGCTGACCGTCTACGTCGAGCGGGGCGGGAAGACGCTGCTGACCTGGAGCGAGGACACCGAGCTCCTCACCCCGGCGATGACCGCGCTCGCCGAGTCGGCACGTCGGGGAGCACTGGGCCGGTTGACCGTCGAGAAGGCCGACGGCCAGCAGCTCATCGGCAACGGCGGCGAGACACCGATCCGGCTCGCGCTGTCGGCCGCCGGGTTCGTCGCGACCCCGAAGGGACTGAGGCTCCGTGCCTGAGGGTGACACCGTCTACCGTGCGGCCGCGAAGCTCGACCGAGCGTTGACCGGGCACCGGCTGACGGTGACCGACTTCCGGGTGCCGGCCTTCGCCACCGTCGACCTCCGCGAGGGCGAGGTCATCCGCACGCTGTCGCGCGGCAAGCACCTGCTCACCCGCATCGACCACCAGCGCGCCTGGACGCTCCACACCCACCTCAAGATGGAGGGGTCGTGGCACGTCTACCCCGACGGTGAGAAGTGGCGCCGGCCGAACGACCAGGTCCGCATTGTGCTCGGCATCGAGGGTCGCAACGCGGTCGGCTTCCAGCTCGGCATCGTCGAGCTCGTGCCGCGTGAGGCGGAGGCCGACCTGACCTCCCACCTCGGTCCCGACCTGCTCGGTCCCGACTGGGACGAGGAGCGGGCGGTCGCCAACCTCCGCAGCGAGCCGGGTCGCCCGGTCGCGCAGGCCCTCCTCGACCAGCGCAACCTCGCCGGCATCGGCAACATGTACATGGCCGAGCTGTGCTTCACCATGGGCGTCAACCCGGCCAACGCCGTGTCCACCGTCGACCAGCTGCCTCGCCTCGTGCGGCGTGGCAGGCAGATGCTCGAGGTCAACAAGGAGCGCGCGATCCAGACCACGACGGGCGACCTGCGCGAGCGGGAGCGGTTGTGGGTCTACCGGCGCGACAAGTCGCCCTGTCGCCGGTGCCGGACACCGATCGCGGTGACGATGCTCGGCGAGCCGGGGCGGGAGCGGGCGACCTACTGGTGCCCGAGCTGCCAGCCGGAGAAGTAGCGGCGGGTCAGGCAGCGGAGGCGACGACGTCGCCGGCCGTCGCGATGGGGGTCGTGATCGGTGCGGGCTTGATCGTCGGCACGGCCAGGCCGAGCGCGACCTCCTCGAGGGCCACCGCGTCGGCGACCTCGCGCAGGACGTCGGACAACGGCAGGTCCATCGCCTGGCACAGCGACGCGAGCAGCTCGGAGGACGCCTCCTTCTGCCCGCGCTCGATCTCGGAGATGTAGCCCAGGCTCACCCGCGCCTCGGCGGAGAGCTCGCGAAGGGTCATCCCGCGCTGCATCCGCGCGCCGCGCAGCACCTCGCCGAGCAGTCGTCGGAAGAGCACCATGCGCGAGTCCTTCTGTTCGATGTCGGATGAGTCGAGGGGAAGTCGTCTGGCCCAACGCTACCCGAGGGCCCATTCTTCCCGGGTCACAACCTCGGATCCGGGGCGAGCACGTCCCCCAGGACCGACAGCACCTCCGCGCACGTCGCCTCACGGATCGCCCGGCGATCACCGGCCAGGGCCAGCAGCCGGGTCTCCACGGAGCCCGGCCCGGCGACGGCGACCCACACGGTCCCCACGGGCTTGCCGTCCTGCGGGTCCGGCCCGGCGACCCCGGTCGTGGCCAGGCCCCACGTCGCGTCGAGACGACGGCACACGCCCGTGGCCATGGCGGCGGCGCACTCCTCGGAGACCACCCCGTGGGCGTCGACGACCTCTGCCGGCACGTCGAGCGCGGAGATCTTCACCCGGGTGGCGTAGGAGACCACGCCTCCGACGAAGCTGCGCGAGGCGCCCGGCACGTCGGTCAGCATCGACGCCAGCAGGCCCCCGGTCAGCGACTCGGCGGTCGCGACCGTCTCGCCGCGCCGGGCCAGCTCGTCCAGGATCTCGGGCAGCATCAGCTCGGGCAACCGCATGTCCGCGACACTAGCGACATGGCACTCCCCATCGAGGACTACGCCCTGATCGGTGACCGCGGCACGGCCGCGCTGGTCGGGAAGGACGGATCGATCGACTGGCTGTGCTTGCCGCGCTTCGACTCCCCGGCCTGCTTCGCCGCCCTGCTCGGCACCGAGGACAACGGCCGGTGGCTGCTCGCGCCGGCCGACGAGGTCGTCTCGACCAGCCGGAGGTACGTCGACGGCACGGCGATCCTGGAGACCACCTTCACCACCGCCGACGGCGAGCTGGTGCTGCTCGACGTGATGCCGGTCGGCGACGACCGCGCGGACGTCGTACGCCGCGTCACGTGCACCCGGGGTCGGGTGCTGGTCCGCCACGACTGGGTCGTGCGCACCGACTACGGTCGCGTGCGGCCGTGGGTCACGCGCGAGCACGCGCACGGCAACGAGGTCGTGATCGCGGTCGCCGGCCCCGACAAGCTGGTGCTGCGCGGACCCCGGCTGCCGGAAGGACACCGCGGCCACCACCGCGACGAGTTCGAGATGCGCGAGGGTGAGGAAGCGACGTTCTCCACGACCTGGGTGCGGTCGTGGCGCGACGTGCCGAAGCCGCTGGGCTTCGACGAGCGCATCGAGGCGACCAGCGACCAGCAGCGCGAGTGGTCGGCGCGCTCGCCCAGCGACGTGCCGCACGCCGACCTGGTGCGGCGCAGCCTGCTCACCCTGATGCTGATGACGCATGCCGACACCGGCGGCATCGTCGCGGCGCCGACGACCTCGCTGCCGGAGGACTTCGGTGGCGAGCGCAACTGGGACTACCGGTTCTGCTGGCTGCGCGACGCCGCGCTGACGCTGGAGTCGCTGCTCGGGGCCGGCTACGCCGACGAGGCGCTGGAGTGGCGGCACTGGCTCCTGCGCGCGGTGGCGGGCGACCCGGCAGACCTGCAGATCATGTACGCCGTGGACGGCGGTCGCGACCTGCCCGAGCGCGAGCTCGACCACCTCGCCGGCTACGCCGACAGCCGCCCCGTACGGATCGGCAACGGTGCGGTCACGCAGCGGCAGAACGACGTCCTCGGCGAGGTGATGATCGCCCTCGAGCTGGCGCGTGAGGCCGGGCTCCACGAGACCCGCAACTCGTGGGCGCTGCAGCGCGCGCTGGTCGACGAGCTGGCCGACCACTGGGACGAGCCCGACAACGGCCTGTGGGAGATCCGCGGTCCGCAGCGTCACTTCACCCACTCACGGGTCATGGTGTGGGTCGCCTTCGACCGCGCCGTGCGGGCGGTCGAGGAGCACGGCCTCGAGGGTCCGGTCGAGCGCTGGCGCGACCTGCGTGACCGGGTGCGCGAGGAGGTCCTCGACAAGGGCTGGGACGCCGAGCGGGGCACCTTCACCCAGCACTACGACACGCGGGAGGTCGACGCCTCGCTGCTCAACATCCCGCTGGTCGGCTTCCTCCCCGGCGACGACCCCCGCGTGCTCGGCACGATCGACGCGATCACCGAGGACCTGATGCGCAACGGCCTGCTGGTGCGCTACCGCACGCAGACCGGGGTCGACGGCCTGGAGGGTGGCGAGCACCCGTTCCTGGCGTGCTCGTTCTGGCTGGTCTCCGCCCTCGCGAGCGCCGGGCGCCGCGACGAGGCCGAGTCGCTGATGGAGCGGGTGTGCGGCCTGGCCAACGACGTGGGCCTGCTCGCCGAGGAGTACGACACGACGTACGACGACGGGCGGGGCCGGATGGCCGGCAACTTCCCGCAGGCGTTCAGCCACCTCGCCCTCGTGCAGGCGGCCCTCGCCCTGCGGTAGCAGGACGAGGGCCGCGAGCCCTGCCGGTGCGCGGACCGGCAGCGGGTGGGTCAGCGCGTGATGCGCAGCTTCACCACGGTCCTCTCGGCGGCGACGTCACCGTTGCCCCGGTAGCGGACGACGATCTTCTTGGTGCCAGGGTTCGCGAAGGCCGGCAGCTTGATGATCGCCACGCCCTTCTTGTTCACCTTCACCTTGACGACCTTCTTGGTGCCCTTCACCTTGGCGGTGACGGTGCCCTTCGGGCTCGCACCATCGGCCTTCACCTTCACCTTGAACCGGACCTTCTCGCCGACCTTGCCCTGGGTGTTGAAGGACTTGATCGTCGCCTCGGCCTTCTCCTCCGGGGACGGCGTCGGCTCCGGGTTCGGGGTCGGGGTCGGCGTCGGGTTCGGCGTCGGGTTCGGGTTCGGCGTCGGGTTGGGGGTCGGGTTGGGGGTCGGGTTGGGGGTCGGGTCGGTGGTCGGCGGGGTGGTCGTGCCCGCCTTCACCGGGAGCGTGACCCGCGTCCTCGACGGAGCGGCGACGAGCTCGACCGTGGCACCCGTGGGCGTCCCGGCCGGGACCGTCAGGTTGATCGACGCGACGCCGGACGTCACCGGGAACTCGCCGATCACCGTGCGCGTCGTGCCGTTCACCAGGGTCGCGGTGACCTTGGTGGTGGCGGGGCTGCCCTGCGAGGTCAGGTCCAGCGTGGTGCCGGTGATCGGCGCCACGGTGTCACCGGTCGCCGTCCCGAGCCGGAACGTCGCGGCCTGGCCGGCGGTCAGCTCGGTCGGCAGGCTCGTGGCGAAGACCTGCTGGCGCGCGAAGTCGGGCGACAGCGGCTTGTTCGCCGCGAGGTAGTCCCGCCAGAGCTGGCCGTCGAGCACACCGGTGTCGACGGACCTGCCCTGCGTGAACGCACGGAAGTTGTCTCCGCCGGCCGCCAGGAAGGACAGCGTCGAGACCGTGTAGGTCCTGGCCGGGTCGAGCAGCACGCCGTTGATGCGGACAGACGTGATCCGCTCGCCCGCGGGCTTCGACTTGTCCGCCGTCACCTCGACGTTGTCGGACAGGGCGAGCTGGAGGTAGGGCCGGCTCGGGGCAGGCCCGCTGAGCACGGTCTGCCACTGCTGCTCGAGGACGGCCTTCAGGGTCGCACCCGACATCTCCACGATCGCGACCGTGTTGTTGAACGGCAGGACCGCGTTCGCCTCGGCGTAGGTCACCACGCCGTCGACGTTGGCCGCGTTGGAGCTGGTGTCGCCCTTGTAGAGCAGCTCGGCGCGCAGGCCACCCGGATTGGTGATGCCCAGGTCCGGCTTGGCGAACTTCGCCGCGCCGTCGCGGAGGGCGTTGGCCACCAGGTCGCCGAGGGTGGACTCCGAGGCCCGGTCGTCGCGCGTGCCACCGGTGTAGCCACCGGCGCCCTGCGTGCCGCCCGTGTGGGCGGTCGTGATGTCACCGGTGATCCGGCCGATCTCCTGGTTGCCCACGACCGCCGCCTTCGCCAGGGCAGCGTCGACGATGGTCTTGACCTGCGAGACCGCGCCGAGCTCCAGGTTCGCCTCGGCCGCGCGGGCCACGTTCTTCTGCGTGTGCGAGGTGACCTTGCCGGTCGCCGGGTCGAAGGTCAGGACGATCTGACCCACGAACTCGCCGTAGCTGCCGGTCTGGAGGACCGGACGCGTGGTGCCTGCAGGGGCACCGGGCACCGGGGCGTCCCAGGCGTACTGCTTGTGCGTGTGGCCGGTGAAGATGGCGTCCACCTCGGCGGACGTCTTGGTCACGATGTCGGTGAAGGCGCCCGGCTGTGCGAGCTCCTGCTCCAGGGTCGCGCCCTCAGGGGTGCCGGCACCGGCACCCTCGTGGTACTCGGCGACGATGATGTCGGCCTCGCCGTTGGCCCCGCTGCCGTCACTGAGCTGCTCGGCGACACGGTTGACCGCGGCGACCGGGTCACCGAACGTCACGTCGGCCACACCGGCCGGCGACACGAGCGAGGGGGTCTCCGACGTCACGACGCCGATGACACCGACGGTGACACCGCCGACCTCGTAGGTCTGGTACTCCCGCAGGGCCGGGGTCGTGGTGCCCTTGCGGTAGACGTTGGCACCGAGGTAGTCCCAGCTCGCAGCAGGCTCGACGCGGCCGGTCAGGTCGGCGAAGCCCTGGTCGAGCTCGTGGTTGCCCACGGCAGAGGCCTCGAGGCCGAGGACGTTGAGGACGTCGATGGTCGGCTGGTCCTTGTCGAGCGACGAGGCGAACAGCGACGCCCCGATGTTGTCACCGGCGGAGAGGAACAGGGTGCGGGCGTTCTGGGCCCGCAGCTGCTCGACCGTGGTGGCGAACCTGGTCGTGTTGGCGTCGATCCGACCGTGGAAGTCGTTGATGTTCAGCAGCTGGACGTCGACCGGCCCGGTGGGCGCCGCGCTGGTGGACAGGCCGACCTTGATCGGGTCGTGGTCCGAGGCACGGAACTGGTCGGGCTCGTAGAAGTCGGTGACGTTGTAGTTGTAGCGGCTGTACTCGAACGCGATGGCCTCACCGGAGTTGATGTTCCAGATGTCCGAGCCGGTCACCATCTCCACGCCCGCCGGGTTGGCGAGCACGTGGTCGAGCGAGCCGGACTGGCCGCTGAACGAGTAGGTGTACTCGCCCTCGGGGGCGAGGCTCTCGTAGTCGTCGCCGTAGAGGACCTGCATCGGGTCCTCCATGGAGTAGGAGTTGAAGTCACCCGTCAGGAAGATCGCACCGTTGCCGCCGAGGTCGTCGGAGAACGCCGTCGCGAAGTCGGACAGCGCGCCCGCCTGCGCGATGCGGTCGGGGTTCGAGAGACCTTGGCCCGTGCCGTCGTCGGTGCCGGAGCCCTTCGACTTGAAGTGGTTGACGACGACGGTGAAGGCCTCCGAGCTCGGGGCGCCCGCCTCCTTGAAGCCCTGGGCGAGGGGTTGGCGCGCGTTGTTGAACGCGGCGTTGCCGACCAGCACCTTCGAGCCACCGACCATGGCGACCTCGGCGGGCTGGTAGATGAACGCGTTGCGGATGACGTCCTGGGCGCCGACGGCCGGGAGCCCGGACGCGTCGGGCGACGGCACGAGGGCCCACCTGGTGGAGCTGGCCGCCTGGTTGAGCGCGGCGACGAGCGTCGAGAGCGCCTGGTCGCGGTTCTTGCCGAACTTGACCGAGTTCTCGATCTCCTCGAGCGAGACGACCGAGGCGTCGAGCTTGTTGATGGCCGCGACGATCTTGGCCTGCTGGCGCTGGAGGTTCACGTCGTTCGCCGCACCGCGCGGACCGGTGTCACCACAGGAGTTCGCGGTGATCGGGTTGCCGGCGCGGTCGTTGTACGTCGACGTGCAGCCCGCGAGCGCAGCGGTCTGGGTGAAGTAGTTGAGCACGTTGAACGACGACAGCGAGATGTCGCCGCCGACCTCGGCTGGGGTGGCCTCGGCGAGCCGCGTGTTCTGGAAGGTCGCGGTGCTCGCGCCGGCGCCGGTGACCTGCTGGCGCGGCTGGAACTTCCAGAGGTTGTTGCGGTACTCGAGGATCACACCCCCGTTGCCCAGCGTCGCCCTGGCGCCCACCCGGACGGGGTTCGCCTTCGACAGCCACGGCAACGCGATGGCCTTGGTGGTGGCGCTGCCCAGGAAGTTGGTCGACGCGCCGTCGTCGAGGACTACGCCGCGCGCGAAGTTGTCCGCGTTGGCGCGTGCGATCGCCGCGGCGTCCTGCGCGTCGGCGACCTCGGTCGGCGTGAGCAGCGGGCTGTCGCCCGTCGCGAGGCCGATCTCGGCGTACTGGTTGGTCGAGTAGGTGTTGCTGACCGTGAAGGTGTCGGTCGGCGCGAGGAGCATGCCCTCCTGCGCCTCACGACCGGCCTCGGTCGTGGGGTAGGCGATCGCCAACGGGGTGACCGGCGCCAGAGCGGTCGAGAGCTCGCTGATGCCACCCGAGGCGGGGGTGATCTGCGTGGTGCCGTTGAACTCCGACACGGGCCCCGTGACCTTGACCGAGTCGCCGATCTCGAGGCCCTGCGGGTTCGTGAAGCCGGTCCCGCCGTAGACGAAGATCGCGTCCGAGGCGCCGGGGGTGGCGTCGGTCGTGCCGCCGGTGCCGGCCGTCTGGACGTACATGCCGTTGTAGCCGCCGGTGGCGTACATCGCGGTGACGACGCCCTCGACCGTGACGGTCTGGCCGACCATCGGGCTCGTCGCGGTGTCGGTGCCCTGGACGGCCGCGATCGCGACGGGCGTGCCGGGCTCGGGCTGCGGGTCGGGGTCGGGGGTCGTGCCACCGCCGCCGGACGGCGTCGGTGACGGCGCGGCGGTCGTGAAGTCCGCGGAGTTGCTGTCGGAGTCGGCACCGGTGGCGTTCCGGTTGAGGGACACCGTCGTCGACGCCGAGCCTGCCGCAGCCGTCTCGAAGGTGTTCGATCCCGAGGCACCAACCATGTCGACGACGCCGGCGTTCGCGCCGGTGGTCCCCGCGACGTTGCCGGACACCGTCAGGGCCGACGCGCTGGTCTGGAGCAGGACCTGGCCACCGGCGGCAGCCATGGTGAAGGCGGGGTTGGCCGTCTGGTCCGGCGCCGGGAGCGCGGAGCCGTTGGCGCCGGTGGCGGACATCTGGACGAGCCAGGTGCCGTTGGCGGGGACCGTTCCGGCGAGGGCGAACGGCGTACCACCGGAGCCCCCACCCGCGGAGCGGTAGGAGAGGTAGAGACCGGACAGGGACAGCGGAGCGCCGGTCGGGTTCTTGAGCTCGACGTAGTCGGCGTTGTAGAGCGCACCGTTGTTGCCACCGGCGCCGTAGACCTCGTTGATCACGAGGGCCGTGCCCGCGGGGTTGGCCGAGGCCGGCGCGACGGCGCCGACGGCCAACGCCAGCGAGCTGGCGAGGAGGGTGATGCCCGTGGCAGCCGCAAGGGGCCGGCGCAGGGGCGAGGGACGAGAAGGCATGAAGGAATGACCCCCAAGGGAGGAGTGGAATGGACCCGAGAGGTCCCCGGTCGGGGGCCGGGCCCAGTCATTCGCGACGACGTGTCCCCCCGGTGAACGGTCGTTGTCCCGTCGCTGACGCCGGCGCGGCACCACGTCCACAATCGGGGCTGGATACAGCCGAAAGTCCCATTCCAGCGGGGTTCTGACGCAGGTGCTGTGAGGTGCCGCACACGCCGGAGGCCCGGCCGTCGATGACGACCGGGCCTCCGGGTGCTGCGGTGGTGCGGTGCTCCTGGTCAGGAGCGGTGGATCACTTGTTGTTGATCTTGATCTTCACCGCAGCCGACTTCGTGCGGACCTTCTGGCTGCCGGCGTACTTGACGACGACGCGCTTGGTGCCGCTCTTGGCGAACTTGTCGAGCCGGATGAACGCCCGGCCCTTCTTCAGCTTGGCGGTGTACTTCTTGCCGCCGACCTTGACCACGATCTTGCCGGTCACCTGCGAGATGCCGAACGCCGAGGCCTTGATCTTGACCCGCGCGCGGGTCTTGTTCTTGACGATGCGCTCCGGCTTCACGCGGACCTTGAGCTCGCCCTTGGCCTTGCGGATGTCGACCGGGATCGAGAACGTCGTGCCTGTGGTCGGGCCGGTGAAGGTCAGCATCTGCTTGCCCTTGCGGACCTTGCCCTTGAGCGCGATGGAGACCGCGCTGGTCCCGGACTCGTCGTTCTGGGTCGCCCCGATGGTGTTGTCGACCTTGGCCGAGGTCACGCCGGCGTTGCCCACCTTGACTGCGAGGGTGGCGTCCTTGGCGTCGGCCGGCGTGCTCATCGCCAGCGAGGAGAGGTTGAGCTTGAGCTCCTGCCCGAGGCGGTAGAAGCGCGGTGCGCCAGCCGGCCACGACACTCCGACCTGGCGCTGGTCGGCCTTGACCGCGAGCGGCGTGGTGGCCGCCTTCGCCGCCATGTAGTCCACCATTGCCTGCAGGTCGGCCTTGCCGGTGTCGCGCACGGCCGTCGCTGCGGTGAACCCGCGGAAGTTGTCACCGCCACCGGCGAGGAACGAGTTGGCCGTCACGGAGTACTGCGTGGCGGGCTCGATCGCCTTGCCGTTGAGGTACATGCCGGTGACCCGGTTGCCCTCGGGCCTGGTCGGGTCGTAGGTGGCGAAGAAGCCCTCGGACACGCCGAGTCGGAGGAAGGCGCGGGTCGGGACGTTGCCCGATCCGTCACGCTGCCACTGCTGCTCCAGGACGGTCTTGATCTGCGCCCCGGTCATCTTCATGTTGACCAGCGTGTTGGCGAACGGCTGGACGACGGCGGCCTGCTTGTAGGTGACGTCGGCCGGGCCGTTGATGTCCTGGCGGAGACCGCCGGGGTTCATGAAGGCGATCTGGGCGGCGCCGGCCTCCGGCGTCGAGGTGGCCCACCGGTGGACCTCGGCGACGAGGTTGCCGAGGGTGGACTCACCACCGCGGTTCTCGGTGGTGCCGTCGCCGAGCTTGGCACGGTTGAGGGCTCCGCCGACCTTGCCGAGCACCTTGGCGCCCAGCACGTCGGCCTGCGCGACAGCGGCGTTGACCGTCGCCTGCACGGTGTTCTTGGTGGCGACGGCACCCGAGTCGGTGACGGTGACCGTGTTGGCTCGGACGATCTCGCCGCCGTCGAACGTCACCGCGTTGGTGTCGGGGTCGACGGTGAAGAGGAGCTTGTTGAGGTTGGTGCCGTACTGACCGGCCGAGACCACCGGGCGGCCGTTGATCACGTGGTTGTAGGCCAGGTGGGTGTGCCCGGAGATGATCGCGCTGACATCGGAGTCGACTCCGTTGACGATGCGTCCGAAGGCGTTGTTGTTGCTCGACGCGGAGGCCAGGCTGGTGTCGGGGGCACCCTCGTGGACCAGCAGCACCACCATGTCGGCGCCTTGCGCCTTGAGGCGGTCCGCAGCGGCGTTCGTCTCGTTGATGATGCTCGAGACGGCCACGTCGGCGATGCCGCTCGGGCTCACCAGGGACGGGAGGTCCTCGGTGACCCCGCCGATGAATCCGATCTTGACGCCGCCGGCGACCGTGGTCGTCCAGGTGCCTCCGTCGGAGGTGTCCGCCGGGTCGGGGGTGCGGGCGGTCACGTCGGGCAGGGCGTACTGGCCGTCGGACTTCTTGCGGACGTTGGCGGCGATGTACTGCCAGTTCGCGCCGCCCTCGGGGTTGGTGGTGGCGTCGTAGGCGCCCATCACGCGGTTGACCAGGTCGCTGTAGCCCGCGTCGAACTCGTGGTTGCCCGCGGCCGACACGTCGAGTCCGGCCGCGTTGAGAGCATCGATGGTCGGCTTGTCGCGCTGGATGAACGACTCGAAGGTCGAGGCTCCGATGAGGTCGCCGCCGGCCGCGAAGACGGTCGGGCCGGTGGGCGCGTGGGTTGCCTCGAGCTGCTTGACGGCGCCGACGAACTGCGCGGCACCCGCCTCGTTCGCACCGTTGCTGGTGTTGGGCAGGAGACGCCCGTGGAAGTCGTTCGTGCCGAGGATCTGGATCTGGACGGGCGCGGCTTGCGCCGGCGCCGCCAGCCCTACGACGGCGATCGGGGCTGCGAGCAGCCCCGTCAGGCTGGCAGCAAGCGCGAACTTGCTGCCGAATCGGGTTGCTGACACGAGGTGGCCTTTCGGTTGAGTGCGTGCGAGTCGCGTCACCCTAACCCGGTGGGGGTGTCGGGCTCTGCGGGTGCGCGACCCCACGTTGGCGGGGTCGCGCACCGGGTCCTTCACCGGCGGGTGACCGTGAAGGTGATCCAGGTCTTGGCGTCGAGGGTCGTGCCGTCACCGGCGTAGGACACCTTGACGCGACGCTTGCCGGGCCGGTCGAACTTCTTCAGCCGGACCGTCGCCCTGCCCTTCGTGAGGGTGGCGCGGTAGGTGCGCCCGGCGACGGTCACGGTGACCTTGCCGGTCGGGCGGAAGCCGTCCGCCCGCACGTCGACCTTGACGCGGGCCCGGGTCTTGCGAGCGACGACCTTCATCGGGCGCAGCTTTGCCTCGACCGTCGCTCGCGCCTTGCGCACCACGACGCTCACGATGCCTGTCGCGGCCTGGTGGCCGGAGTCGCCGGCGTAGGTCACGGTCAGCCTGTGGGTGCCGACCGGGAGCGACTTCTTCGCGAGCACGACCGTGGCCTTGCCCGATGCGAGCGTCGCCGACCCGAGCTGGCGCGAGCCCAGTGAGACGGTGACCTTGCCGGTGGCGCCGGCCGGGGCGACCGCGACCGCCACCGAGCCGGCCTTGCCGTAGCGGATCTTCTCCGACGTGGCCGACACCGTCGTCGCCACGAGCGGCGCGGCCTTGGTCAGCCCCAGCACGACTGGGTCGTGGTCGGAGGAGCGGTAGGGCCCGGCGGCGTGGAAGTCGGTGGCGTGGTAGTTCCAGCGGCTGTACTCCAGGGCGAGGGACTCGCCGCCGTTGATGTTCCACGTGTCCGTGCCGGTCGACCGGGCGAGCGCCGCCCGGTTGACGAGGATGTGGTCGAGCGACCCCGACAGCCCGGAGAACGAGTAGGAGTACTTGCCGTTGCCGAACTCCTTCTCGACGTCGGCGTAGCCGGCGTCGTAGAGGATCCGGAGCGGGTCCTCCATCGTGTAGGAGTTGAAGTCCCCCGCGAGCACCACGGACTGCACGCCGGTCGAGGTCTGCAGACCGGCCACCCAGTCGCGCAGCGCGGTGGCCTGGAGCTTGCGCGATCCGTTGGACGCGCTCTGGCCGTCGCCGGAGTCGGCGTCTCCCGGGTTGGGTCCGGCCGAGCCCTTGGACTTGAAGTGGTTGACGACGAACAGGAAGGGATCGCCTCCCGCGTCGGACCTGAAGACCTGCCCGAGCGGCTCGCGCGCGTTGTCGAACGCCTCGCCGGCGTCGCTCAACGTGCCGAGGGCACGAGCCTCACCGACCCGGTCGACCTTCGCGGGCTTGTAGATGATCGCGTTGGTGATCACGTCCATCCCGTCGGCCGGGAGCTCGGTGGACGACGGGTTGGCGGCCCAGGTGCCGGCACCGGCAGCCGCGTTGAGCGCGGCGACCAGGCTGTTGGTGGCCTCGTCGGGCGTCTCACCGAGGGTCTTGGAGTTCTCGATCTCCATCAGCCCGACCACGTCGGCGTCGAGCGCGTTGATCGCTGCGACGATCTTGGACTGCTGGCGCTCGAAGTCCTGGGGGTCCCAGGCGCCGCGCTGGTCGCAGCCGCCGTTGACGGTGTTGCCGTCGTCGAAACGGTCGCGGAACGGCGTGCACCCGCCGTCACCGATGTTGTCGTCGTTGGCGTCCCCGAGGGTGGTGAAGTAGTTGAGGACGTTGAACGACGCCACCTTGAGGTCGGCGGTCCCACGCTTGTTGATCAGGGCCTTGTCGGGCGCCGCGGTGCGCGTGTCCTCGAAGGTCGCCGGGCTGCCGGCGTTGGCCGGACCGACGACGGTCGACAGGGGCTGGAAGCGGTAGGTGGGCGCACTGGGCGAACCACCCTGGGTGAAGATCACGTCGCTGGTGAAGCTCGCCCTCGCGCCCACGATGACCGGCGCGGTCGTCGAGATGTAGGGCGGCGTCAGGTTGCCGTTGAGCAGGCAGCCGGTCGGGCGCGGGTTGCACTCGGTCGCGTTGCCCGTCAGGAGGAAGTTCGTCGACGCACCGTCGTCCAGCACGATCGCGCGTGCCGCGTTGTCGGCCTCGACCGCACTGGACGCGGCCGGACCCGGCAGCTCCACCTCGGTGCGCTGGATCAGCGGGGTGGTGCCGGCTGCGAGGCCGACCTCACCGAAGTTGTTGGTCGAGAAGGTGTTGCTGACCGTGAAGTCACCGGTGGGGCGGTAACGCATCCCCTCGAGCGACTCCTTCTGCGCCGCGGAGCGTGGCCAGGTGGCCGTGGTCGTGGTGGTGACGGGGGCAGGAGTCCCCGGCAGCACCTCGATGTCGCCGGGGACGACCTCGACCTGCGTCGCGCCCGCGAACTCGGTCACGGTGCCGGTCACCTGGACGTAGCTGCCGACGGCGGTCGACACGGAGCCGGAGGTCTGGCGCACGAAGACGGCGTCGGACGCGGTGTGCGTGGCGAGGTCGATGTTGGCCGATCCGGTGCCCGGCGTCTGGACGTAGAAGCCGAAGAACCCTCCGGACGGGTAGGCAGCGGTGACGACGCCGCGCGTGATCACCTTCTGGCCGACCAGCGGCGACACGGCCCCGGTGCCTTGCACAGCGGAGATCGGGATGAGCGACGCCTCCGGCGTGATGGTCATGGTGAAGGTCACGTCGTCGGTCGCCGCGGTCGGCGTGGCCGAGTCGGTCACCGTCGCGGTGACCTCGAAGGATCCGTCCTGCGTGGGCGTGCCGGAGACCGCGCCGTTGCCGGCGACCGTCACGCCGGCGGGAAGGCCGGAAGCGGTCCAGGCGTAGGGCGTCGTGCCGCCGGTCGCGGCGAGGGTGAACGGGGTGATCGCGACGCCTGCCTGCCCGGTCCTGGCGCCCGGGTCGGTGGCGGCCAGCGGTCCGGCGACCGTGGTGCTCGTGGGGCTCGGCGTGGTGGCGGCGTCGAAGTCGGCAGCGTTGGAGTCGGTGTCGACGACGACCGCGGGCGTGCCGGCGGTCTTCCGCGAGATCGAGGTGCCGTTGGCGGTCGCGGGCGCGGAGTTGCGGGTGGCCGGCGCGATGACAGCACCCTCGTAGCTCGTGGTCGACGTCCCCCAGCCCACGAAGTCGATCACGGCGGCGTTCGAGATGGTGCCGGTGCCCGGGTCGAGCGGCGCGGTGCCGTCGACGAGGTAGATCTGGCCGCCCGTTCCGGACAGGCTGAGGTTCGTCCCGGTCGTTGCGGCGTCGGGGGTCACGGGAAGTGGCTTGTCGGTGACGGTCGCGCCCGGCGCGGCCTGGACGAGGAAGTAACCGCCGGGCGCGATGGTCTTGGCGGGGAGGGCGAACACGCTGGACGCACCCGGGGTCCCGGTCGACGGGGCCGCCGAACGGTACTGGAGGCTCAGCCCGCCGACCGAGATCGGCACGGAGCTGGGGTTGTGGAGCTCGATGAAGTCGTTGGTGAAGGCGGCACCGGTGTTGCCACCACCGCCGTAGACCTCGTTGATGACGAGGCCCGTGCCGGCCGGGTTGGCCTGTGCCGCGAGGGGCGTCAGACCGGCAGCCAGGACGGCCAGGCCGACGCCTGCCGCGAGCCGACGCGGCGAGAGGGGCGCGGATGTGCGCATGTGTGCTCCGAGTGTGCGGGTGGATGTGTCTCGCGCATCCTGACCCACGCCACCGACACTTGGCGACCGCCGTGGGGCTACTTGTTCCGCGAACGTTGCCAAAAGATCGCCGCCCGTCCTGTCACGACGTGACGGCGACGCTCAGGCAGCCGGGGAGCTGGTCCCGCGCCGCTGCTTCCACACGTCGCGGAAGAACTCGTAGCCCGACCACAGCGTCATCGCCACGGCAGCGGCGAGCATCACCTGTGCCAGGTAGAACAGCACCTCGCCCGTCGGACCGGGCCAGAAGTCGAAGGCCCCGCCGTGGGCGTCGCCGTGCGGCAGCGGCCAGATCAGCCCGGCGAGCGCGAAGGCCTGCAGCACGGTCTTGATCTTGCCGCTCTGGGCGGCGGCGATGACGACGTCCTTGAGGACCGACAGCCGCAGCAGGGTGACGCTCCACTCGCGCAGCAGCACCACGATCGTGACCCACCACCAGATGTCGCCGACGATCGAGAGGCCGATGAAGGCCATGCCGGTGATCGCCTTGTCGGCGATCGGGTCGGCGATCTTGCCGAAGTCGGTGATGAGGTCGTGCTTGCGGGCCAGGTCGCCGTCGATCTTGTCGGTGATCATCGCGACCGCGAAGATCACGAATGCCACCCAGCGCCACGTGGTCGAGGTGCCGTCGTCGACGAGCAGCGCCCAGCCGAAGAACGGGACGAGCACGATCCGCAACGTCGTGAGGACGTTGGCGATGTTGAAGTTCGACGCCTGCTGCTGTCCGGTCGTGGGGTCGGTGCTCATCGGGCGCCCTCGATCGTGGCGACCAGGTCCACGCCGTCCGTGCCGGTGACGGTGGCGGTCAGCAGGTCGCCGACCTGCGCGTCGTCGGCGCCCAGCACGAGCGTCGTACCGTCGACCTCCGGGCCCTGGTGGGCCGCGCGGCCCTCGACCGCGCCGTTGTCGTCGGCGTCGGTCACGGACTCGACGAGCACGACGACCTCCTCGCCGATGCGCTCCTCGGCCCGCTGGGCGTTGAGCTCCTCGACGAGCGCGGTCACGTGCTCGGTGCGGGCGCGGATCTCGTCCTCGTCGAGCTTGAGGTCGTCGGCGAAGCCGGCCGCCTCGGTGCCGTCCTCGTCGGAGTAGCCGAAGACACCGGTGACGTCCATGCGAGCGGCCTCGAGGAAGTCGCAGAGCTCCTGGAGCTCGTCCTCGGTCTCGCCCGGGAAGCCGACGATGACGTTGGACCGCACCCCGGCCAGCGGGGCCAGGCCGCGGATGGTGGAGAGCAGGCCGAGGAAGCTCTCCGGGTCGCCGAAGCGGCGCATGCGTCGCAGCACCGTGGCGCTGGCGTGCTGGAAGGAGAGGTCGAAGTAGGGCACGACGCCCGGCGTCGAGGCGATGGCCTCGATCAGGCCCGGTCGGGTCTCGGCCGGCTGGAGGTAGGAGACGCGGACGCGCTCGATCCCGTCGATCGCGGCGAGCTCCGGGAGCATCGTCTCGAGGAGGCGCAGGTCACCGAGGTCCTTGCCGTAGGACGTCGAGTTCTCGCTGACGAGGAAGAGCTCCTTGACGCCCTGCGTGGCCAGCCACGCGGCCTCGTGCACCACGTCGCTCGGGCGACGGCTGACGAAGGAGCCGCGGAAGGCCGGGATCGCGCAGAAGGTGCAGCGGCGGTCGCAGCCGCTCGCGAGCTTCAGCGGGGCCATCGGGCCGGAGTCGAGGCGACGGCGTACGGCGCGGGGTCCCGTCGCGGGCGCACCGGCGCCGATCTCGGAGGTGTCGGCCTGCACGTCGTGCCCCGGCACCGAGATGGTCGAGGCGTCGCGGTCGACGGGAGAGATCGGGAGCAGCAGGCGCCGGTCCGACGGCGTGTGGGGGTGGTGCACCTCCCCCGCCACGATCGCGCGGAGCTTGGAGGCGATGTCGGGGTAGTCGTCGAAGCCGAGGACCGCGTCTGCCTCGGGCAGCGACTCGGCGAGGTCCTTGCCGTAGCGCTCGGCCAGGCAGCCCACCGCGACGACGGCCTGCGCCTTGCCACCGTGCCCGGCCGACGCCTTGAGGTCGGCCGCCTCGAGCAGCGTGTCGACGGAGTCCTTCTTCGCCGCCTCGACGAAGCCGCAGGTGTTGACCACGACGGTGTCGGCGTCCTCCGGGTCGGCGACGAGCACGAAGCCACCCGCCTCGAGCCGACCGGCCAGCTCCTCGGAGTCGACCTCGTTGCGTGCGCAGCCGAGGGTGACGACGGCGACCTGCAGCGGGGCCGCGGCGGTCAGGGGCTCGTGTTCAGTGGTGGTCATCGCACTGTGAGTATGCCGGTTCGGGCGTCCACTTCCCCCATTCTGGCCTTCCGCGACGGCGCCCTCCTCCGGTAGACATTCGGGACCGGGGAGCGGAGATCCCATGACAGATCCCACATCAGTCACACAGGCGCAGCAGGGCGGGCTGAAGGCCGGGGCCATCGGCTTCACCGACGCGCTCGTCATCGGGCTGGCCTCGACCTCGCCGGCCTACAGCCTCGCCGCGATCATCGGCGCCGTCACCGCGCTCGCCGGGGTCAACGCCCCCGGCATCCTGCTGGCGTCGTTCGTCCCGATGGCGCTCATCGCGGCCGCGTTCCTCTACCTCAACCGCGTCGACCCCGACTGCGGCACGACGTTCAGCTGGGTGACCCGCGCGATGGGTCCGTGGTTCGGGTGGCTCGGCGGCTGGGCGATCATGATGACCGGCGTCCTGATCGTCGGCTCGCTGGCCGACGTCGGCGTGCGGTTCGCGCTCTACGGCGTCGGCGACCTCGTGCGCAGCGATGCGCTGGTCGACGCCGGTGACAACGCCTGGATCCGGATGCCCGCGGCGATCGTGCTCGTGCTGGTGATGACGTGGATCTGCGTGCTGGGCACCGACGTCTCGGCGAAGCTGCAGAACTTCCTGATCCTCGTCCAGGTGGTCTCCCTGCTGGTCTTCGCCGTCGTCGCGCTCGTCCGGGCGACCCGGGGCGACAGCCCGCTCGACGAGCTCACGCCGTCGATCGGCTGGCTGAACCCGTTCGGTGCGGGCGGTGCTGCCCTGAGCTCGGGACTGCTGCTCGGCGTCTTCGCCTATTGGGGCTGGGAGTCCGCGGTCAACCTGAGCGAGGAGACGACGGACGGCGACAAGACCCCCGGCCGCGCGGCCATGCTGTCGACGGTCGTGCTGCTGGCGACGTACGTCTCCGTGGCGGTCGCCGTGGTCGCGTTCGCCGGCACGCAGTGGCTGACCGACAACGCCGGCGAGGAGGAGTTCGTCTTCTACGTCCTCGCCACGGAGGTGCTCGGCGGCTGGGGCTGGATCCTGCTGCTGTCGGTCTCGACGGCCGCGATCGCCTCCACGCAGACCACGATCATCCCGGCCTCCCGCACCGGGCTGTCGATGGCGCGACGCGCGGCGATCCCGCCCGCCATCGGACGCATCCACCCGCGCCACCGCACCCCCGACGTCAGCACGTGGGTCGTCGCGGTGATCGCGATCGCCTGGTACGTCGGGATGTACCTCATCAGCGAGAACGCGCTCTTCGACTCGCTCACCGCGCTCGCGCTCCTGATCGCGTTCTACTACGCCCTGACCGGCGTGGCGTGCGCGATCTACTACCGCAAGCACCTCACCGAGAGCGTGCGCAGCTTCGTGCTCATCGGCGTCGGGCCGGTGGTCGGGGCACTGATGCTGGTCTGGCTGCTCGTGCTGTCCGTGCGCGACCAGTCCGACCCGGCGAACTCCTACAGCGGACAGGCGTGGTTCGGCGTCGGGCCACCGCTGGTCATCGGCGTCGCGGTGTTCCTCGTCGGCGTGGCGTTCATGCTCTTCTGGCGCACGCGCGACGCCACCTACTGGGCCGAGCGGCCGTCGCTGCCGGACCCCGACGTGGTGCACGGCCTCAAGCCGCCGCGCCCCGACCCCGACGGACTGGAGGGCTGAGGACGATGACCGTGCTGCTGGGCTACGACGAGTCCCCCGGGTCGGAGGCCGCGCTGGCCGCCGCGATCGAGGTGGCGACCAAGTTCGGCGAGGACCTGGTCCTCGTCTACGGTGCCGCGCCACCCGGCGGGATGGGCGACGAGGCGCGCGTGCACCGCGAGGCGCTGATGGAGATGGGGCGTACGGCGACCGCGCGCGCCCTGTCGCTCGCGCAGGACGCTGGCATCGAGACCACCGTCCGGCTGGTCGACGCGAAGCCGGCCGACGCCCTCGTGCAGGTCGGCGACGAGCTCGACGCGACCGTCATCGTCGTCGGCACCGCGGGCGACAGCCCCTTCCGCGGCGCGCTCCTCGGCTCCACGCCCCACAAGCTGCTGCACCTGGCCAACCGCCCGGTGCTCTGCGTGCCCGTCGGGCGCTGAGGGAGTCAGTCGACGACGTAGGTCCCCTGCCCGGCGACGCCGGGCTCGCCGACCGCGCGGGCGTCGCCGCCGGCGAGGGAGACGGTGACGGAGCCGTCGGTGGACATCACGCGGACCGGAGGGGACGCCTCGAGCTCGCGCGTCTGCCCCACGGCCAGGTTGCCCTTGAAGACCTCCTCGCCCGTGCCGTCGCGGACGACGACCTGGGCGCCGCCGGACGGCGCCGTCACCACGACGGCGACCGGGTCGGCGGGCGCGGCGTTGCCCGTGCCCTGCGGACCGCCGGAGCCGTTGAGGACCGGGGTGTTGCCACGCACGTCGGGCGGGGTGTCCATCACCAGCCGGGCGATCGACCAGGCGAGCACCACCGCCATCACGACGGCGACGAGGACCGACCAGTTCGGGCCACCGCGGGTGCCGCGGATCGAACCGTTCGCACCGGTCGCCAGCTCGGCCTCGAAGACCCGGCGCGGGTTGATCGGGGCGTGGGCGTAGCGCTCGTCGTACGACGCCAGCAGCGGGGCCACGTCGATGCCGAGCACCCGGGCCAGGGTGCGCAGGTGCCCGCGGGCGTAGAAGTCGCCACCGCACGGCTCGAAGTCGTCGACCTCGACGGCCTCGATCACATGGGGACGGATGCGGGTGCGATCGGCGAGCTGGTCGACCGTCAGTCCGAGCCGGGTGCGGGCCGCGGCGAGCTCCGGCCCGATGACCGGGTCCTCGGCCGGCTCGACCTCGAAGTCGTCGAGCACCAGCGGCTCGACGGGCTCGCCGGCACGGGCGATCGCGCGGACGCGGTCGCCCCACGACTGGGTCTCCTCGACCAGGCTCACCCGGCCGGGGCTGCGCAGCTCGCGCCCGACGGGCTCGTCGTCGAGGTCCGCGTCGTCGGCGGGCACGAAGTCGCGGCGGACCTCCGAACGCCGCGCCACACCGGTCTCGCGGAGGGCGGCGGGCGTCGGGCTCGCGACCACGGGCACCTCGACGACGACCTCGTCCTCGACGACCTCGTCCTCGGTGATCTCGTCCTCGACGGTGGGCTCGAGCACGACGATCTGGCTGGCGTCGCGGGCGACCCGGCCGAGCGCCCCGGTGAGGTCGTCACCGGCGCCGACGACACGCGTGGACAGCCCCAGCGGCACGGCGAACGGGGCGCCGTGCAGCAGCCGGGAGAAGGTGGTGTGGCGCTTGCCCGCACCGGTCAGCTCGGACTCGATCAGCTCGAGGTTGTGCGGCACCACCACGAGGCGGCCGTCGCGGAGCAGGCCCCGGCGCGGCGTGTGCTCGACGTGGTGCACCGCGGTCCACGGCAGGCCGCGCCAGGTGCGCCCGAGCCGGATCCGGATGCCCTGGGCGTCCGCGACCAGCAGCGGCGTGCGCGCGTCGACGAGGCCCACGAGCCAGTAGGCGCCGAGCAGCCCCATCGCCACGACGAAGGCCCAGTCGAGGGCCGAGCCGGACTGGGTCGCGCGACCGAAGTAGGCGATGGCGACCGCCGAGGCGGTCAGGCCGACCCCGGCGGCGACGCCGGCGTGGCGGCGTACCTCCACGTGGTCGGGGACGGCGGCAGGCACCGGGCCTGCGGCATCCTCGTGGACCTCGTGGTCGTCGATCATCGTGCTCATCAGGCTCCCCCCTCCAACGTGGCGATCACGGAATCGAGCTCGTCCGGCTTGACCAGGACGTCACGCGCCTTCGAGCCCTCGCTCGGGCCGACGACACCACGGCTCTCCATGATGTCCATCAGTCGCCCGGCCTTGGCGAAACCGACGCGCAGCTTGCGCTGAAGCATCGACGTCGAGCCGAACTGCGTCGACACGACGAGCTCGATCGCCTGGACGACCAGCTCCATGTCGTCGCCGATGTCGTCGTCGAGGTCGCGCTTGGACTCCTTCGGCGCCGTCACGTCCTCGACGTAGGTCGGCTCGAGCTGGTCCTTGCAGTGCTTGACGACCGCGTGGATCTCGGCCTCGGTGACCCACGCACCCTGCACACGCACGGGCTTCGAGGAGCCCATCGGCAGGAAGAGGCCGTCACCCTGGCCGACCAGCTTCTCGGCTCCCGGCTGGTCGAGGATGACCCGGCTGTCGCCCAGCGAGCTGGTCGCGAACGCCAGTCGCGACGGCACGTTGGCCTTGATCAGGCCGGTGACGACGTCGACCGACGGTCGCTGCGTGGCCAGCACCAGGTGGATGCCGGCGGCGCGGGCGAGCTGGGTGATGCGGACGACCGAGTCCTCCACGTCGCGCGGCGCGACCATCATCAGGTCGGCGAGCTCGTCGACGATGACGAGGAGATAGGGGTACGGCGTCAGCGTGCGCTCGCTGCCCGCCGGGACCTCGACCTTCCCGGCCCGGACGGCCTTGTTGAAGTCGTCGATGTGGCGGAAGCCGAAGTTGGCCAGGTCGTCGTAGCGCATGTCCATCTCGCGCACGACCCAGGCCAGCGCCTCGGCGGCCTTCTTCGGGTTCGTGATGATCGGCGTGATCAGGTGCGGCACGCCCTCGTAGGCGTTGAGCTCGACCCGCTTCGGGTCGACCATGATCATCCGCACCTCGTCGGGCGTGGAGCGCATCAGGATCGAGGTGATCAGCGAGTTGATGAACGACGACTTTCCCGAGCCGGTGGCTCCGGCGACGAGGAGGTGCGGCATCTTGGCCATGTTGGCCACCACGAAGCCGCCCTCGACGTCCTTGCCGAGTCCCGCCACCATCGGGTGGTGGTCCGAGCGGGCCGTGGTGGACCGGAGCACGTCGCCGAGGGAGACGATCTCCTTGTCCGTGTTGGGGATCTCGATGCCGATCGCCGACTTGCCGGGGATCGGGCTGAGGATCCGCACGTCGGCGGAGGCGACGGCGTAGGCGATGTTCTTGGACAGCGCCGTGACCTTCTCCACCTTGACCGCCGGGCCGAGCTCGACCTCGTAGCGGGTGACGGTCGGGCCGCGGGTGTAGCCGGTGACCGTGGCGTCGATGCCGAACTCGTCCATCACCTGCATGAGTCGCTCGACGACCGCGTCGCTCGCCTTCGACCGCGCCTTGTGCACCGAACCGGGCTTGAGCGCGGAGTTGTCGGGGAGCGAGTACGTGATGTCGCCGGACAGAGCGAGCTGCTCGACGCGCGCGGGGAGCGGGGTGTGCGGCGGCGGCTCGACCTTGCCGGTGTCGTCCTTGCCCACGGCGGGCGTGACCTCGGTCGGCGCGTCGGCGCCGATCGGGTCGGCGAAGAGGTCGATGCCGTAGTCCTCGCTCGGCTCCTCCGCGCCGTCGAGCACGGGCTTCTTCCGCCGACGCTTCTTGAGCTCGCGGTCCGACAGGACCGGGCTGTCGTAGGCGGGGTCGCCCATGTCGGGGTCGACGTCCTCGTCGAGCATCGAGCGGCGGCGGGCGCGCACCGGCTTCGTCGGCTCGTCCGCGGCGGCCTCCTCGACTGAGGTGCGGCCGAGGGCCTTGTCACGCAGCGCGGCGAGCTTGACCGGGATCTGGTAGACCGGCGTGGCGGTGATGATCAGGATGCCGAAGACGGCGAGCAGCACCAGGAGCGGAACGACGACGTAGGGCGTCTGCATGAGGTCGAGCAGCAGGCTCGAGGTGACGTAGCCGACCGCTCCCCCGGCCTCCTGGAGGTTGGAGGCGTCGCCCAGGACGGGCTGTGGGTTGCCGTTGGCGATGTGCACGATGCCGAGCAGGCCGAGGCCGAAGGCGACCCAGCCGATCACCTGGCGGCCCACCGGACCGTTGCGCTCGGGGTCGCGCAAGGTGCGCCAGCCGGCGTAGACGAGGAAGAGCGGGACGAACCAGCCGACCTTGCCCACCGCGCCGGCGGTGACGGAGCGGGCGAGCTCCATGACGCCACCGGGGAGCTGCCACCACACGGCGGCGGCGACGACCATCGCGACGCCGATGAGGAACAGGCCGGCACCGTCGCGACGGTGCTCGGGGTCGAGGTCACGCGCGGACTGCCCGATCGACCGGGCGACCGCGCCGAGGCCGTGGGCGATGCCCAGCCACACGGCGGCGACGCCGCGGAAGAGCGCGCCGAAGGACCGTGCCACCGGACCCTGCCCGCTGCGCACGGCGCGCGGGGCAGGGCGCGAGGACGCGCTCGATCGGCTCCGGCCCTTCGCAGTGCTGCGAGGGGCCGGGCGCTTGCTGGTACTCCGTGATCGGGTGCTCGAACCCTTCTTGGACGTGCTCGAGCTCCGCGACCCCGGCGGGGAAGACGTACGGGTCGCCATGGTCCGAACCCTACGGCGCAGTCACACCAGTCACACGGATCACACGAGTGCGTGTCGCACGCGAGTGCGTCCAGCGGCCGTGCCGAGCGCCGCAGATCTTCCCGCCGGATGTTTCGATGACGAAAAATCGAACGCAGGGGGGTTCCTGACCGAACGGACGGTGCCTAGGGTGAGCCGGGTCACCCCACTATTCGGGTCGGGGCGAACCACTCATGGAGGAAGACCACGTGAAGCTCCTCAACAGGGGGCTTGCACTCGCAGTCGTAGGGGCGGGCCTGGCGGCCCTTCCCACGCTCGGGATGCAGGCATCAGCGGCACCCAGTGCCGACGCATCGCTGCTCTCGCAGTTGCGCAACCAGGCCGACAGGTCTGTCACTGTCACCGACCAGGCGGCATCGGGCGAGATCGGCTTCGTCCGGACGAAGGGCGACCTGATGCCCGCTCGCCAGGCCTCTGACGCGACGAGTGCCGGCGCCAAGGCCGACGCCTACGTCGACAAGTACGCCTCTCTCTTCGGTGCCAGGTCCGGCGAGTTGACCCAGACCGGCGTCTCGACGACGCCCTACGGGTGGACCGTCTCCTACCAGCAGTCCTACAAGGGCGTTCCCGTGTGGGCCGGCGAACTGAAGGCCCATGTTGCCGACGACGGCGACCTCACCGCGGTCACGGGCTTCGCAGCACCCGACCTGTCCCTCAGCGTGACACCGGCGAAGTCGGCCACCGCCGCCGCCGAGCGCGCGGTCATGGTCGTCAAGGGCGACCCGGCCACGAAGGAGGACGGCAGCGTCGTCTCCACCGAGGGCGTCAAGGCCGTGTCCAACAACCTCGTGATCTACCGCGAGGGCGTCGTCAAGGGCGAGCAGGGCAAGGCTGTCCTGGCCTACGACCTCGAGGTGTCCAACGTCACCAAGGACAGCGGCTCGATCCGCGACCGGGTCATCCTGGACGCGAACACCCTCAAGCCCATCAACCGCTTCTCGATGATGGCCGACGACCTCGACCGCGAGCTCTACACGACGAACTACGACCCGGACGACCCGGCCCACGACGGGGACGCGCCCGGCGAGGTCGCCGTATCCCCTGTCTGGGCAGAGGGCGACGACCCGTCGGTCATGAACCAGGACCAGCAGAACCTGATGGACTCCTCCGCCGAGTCGTACTGGATGCACTTCAACACGTGGGGCATTGACTCCTACGACAACGAAGGCGGTACCCGGACCACACTGCACAACCGTCCGGACGCCTGCCCGAACGCCTCGTGGAACGGCTCCTACACCAGCTACTGCGACGGCGTCTACGCCGACGACGTCGTGGCGCACGAGTGGGGACACGCCTACACCGAGTACCAGACCGGCCTGATCTACCAGTGGCAGTCAGGTGCCCTCAACGAGGCCTACTCCGACATCTGGGGGGAGACCGTCGACCTGCTCAACGGCCGCGAGGACGAGGGCGAGGGCAACCTGACCACGAAGCGCCCCGACGGGCTGTGCTCCACCCACACGCGTGGGGGCGTGACCGCAACGATCAACTCGCCGGCAGCTGTGGCCGGGGACTGCGCGAGCGCGGCACCTGCTGCATTCGGCCCTCAGTTCACGCCCTCGGGCGTCACTGCGGACGTCGTGGTGGCCACCGACGCATCGGACCAGGCTGGTCCGAGCACCACAGACGGGTGTTCGACCATCACCAACGCAGCGGCTCTGGCGGGCAAGTGGGCCTACGTCGACCGTGGCACCTGCGCGTTCGCGCTCAAGGTCAAGAACGTGCTTGCCACTGACGCAACCGGCATCGTCTTCGGCAACACCGGGCCCGGCGCTGTCTCGGTGTCCGGCAACTACCCGGACATCTACGGCGTGATGGTCAGCCAGGCCGACGGCACCCGCATCAAGTCCGCAGGCGCCGTGTCGCTGACGGTCAAGGAGCAGCCGCGAAACGCGTTCGACTCCTACCGCTGGTTGATCGGTGAGAAGTCTCCGGCCTTCGGCGGCGCGATCCGCGACATGTGGAATCCGACGTGCTACGGCGACCCGGGCAAGGTCTCGGACGCTGAGTACTACTGCACGTCCGACGACAACGGCGGTGTCCACGGCAACTCGGCCGTGCCCAACCACGGCTACGCCCTGCTCGTCGACGGAGGTACCTACAACGGCCAGACGGTTCGCGGACTGGGAATCGACAAGGCTGCGAACATCTACTTCTACGCCCAGAACTACATGGGCCCGACGTCGGACTTCGTGGACCACGCCGACTCTCTCGAGCAGGCCTGCTCGGACCTGACCGGCGAGCCCATCAACGAGCTGACCGTCACCCAGGACGCCGAACCCGGCCTCGCCGACGAGATCACGGCCGACGACTGCGCCCAGGTGACCAAGGTGGTGGCGGCCGTCGAGCTGCGCACCGACCCGACCGTCCAGTGCCAGTGGAAGCCGCTGCTCGATAAGGGCCCCGCGCCGACTCTGTGCGGTGAGGGAACCACGAGCCGGGTCGTCTTCAGCGACAACTTCGACTCCGGTATCTCTGCCTGGACCGATAGCTCCGAGGGTGAGAACCACTACCCGTGGCGCTCCACCGCTGTCTACCCGGGGCGCGACAACGTCGGTCGCGTTGCCTTCGGTGCCGACCCCGACGCCGGTGACTGCGCTGCCAACGACATCTCGAGCAGCGACGCCATCACCAGCCCGGCGATCCTGGTGCCGTCCGGAAAGGCACTGCGTCTCTCGTTCGACCACTACGTCTCCACGGAGGCGGGCTACGACGGTGGCAACGTGAAGCTGAGCGTCAACGGAGGTGACTTCGCCCCGATCCCGGCATCGGCATACGTGTTCAACGCACCGAACACGACGCTGACCAACGACGGGACGAACACCAACCCGCTCGCGGGCGAGCCCGGCTTCAGCGGGACCAACCCGGGCCGAGCGACCGGCTCCTGGGGCAACTCGCAGGTCAACCTCGAGGCGGCCGGCGCCAAGGTCGGCGACACCATCCAGATCCGCTTCGACATGGGCCGTGACGGATGCGGCGGCGTCGACGGATGGTACGTCGACAACGTGTCGGTGACGGTCTGCGACGACACCAACACCACGGTCACGGCGATCCACACCCCCGAGCCGTCCGAGTTCGGTACGGCGTCGAAGATCGACGTCACGGTGGCCGCGACGACAGGTACCCCGACCGGCTCGGTCGACGTGCTCAAGGCCGACGGCACCAAGCTCGGATCGGCTGCCCTGAGCGGCGGCAAGGCATCTGTCGCACTGCCGGCGGACCTGCCTGTCGGGACCCACGTCCTGACGGTCAACTACACAGGCAACGGCGGGTTTAAGGCCTCGTCCGGCACCGTCAAGGTGACGGTGAAGGACAAGGTGACACCGCCGTCCGAGCCGAAGGCGAAGTCGAAGACCGACGCCAAGATCGTCCCGGCCAAGCCGAAGTTCCGCGAGGACTTCAAGGTGGTCGTGAAGGTCAAGGCGAAGGGCGAGAAGCCGAAGGGCAAGGTCGTCGTCAAGATCGACGGCAAGAAGGTCGCGACCAAGAAGCTCAAGAAGGGCCGACTGGTGCTGATGGTGCGCAAGGACTACGCCATCGGCAAGCACAAGCTCGTCGTGACCTACAAGGGCAGCAAGGACGTGAGGAAGAGCAAGGAGAAGATGACGTTCAGGGTCGTTCGCTGACCTCGGACGACAGCTGAGCAGCACCACCCGGAGGCCCCTGCGGAGCGATCCGCCGGGGCCTTCGGCGTGCCGCTGCTAGTCCCGCAGCCCCGTCAGCCAGGGCAGCACGACCAGGACCGTGGGGAGCGCCAGGATCGCCGCCGCGAGCACCACCGCGGAGACCGACTGGAGCCGGTGCGGCTCGTCGTCACGGAGCACCTCGACGCGCGCCACCAGTGACGACCCGGCCGAGCCCAGCGAGCCCGCGGGCGCCGCCGAGCCCGCGAGCGTGACCAGCGCGGCCAGGAGCGCGCGCCGGTCGCCGGAGCGTACGGCGGCGCGGTCGGCGAGGACCTCCACCAGCACCTCGACCTCGTGCTGGGCGGCACCGCTCGCGACCCAGCGCGGGAAGGCACGGTGCAGCACGGCGAAGGCCTCGAGGACCAGGTCGTGACGCGCGCGCAGGTGCGAGCGCTCGTGGTCGAGGACGGCACCGAGCTCGTCGGGCGTGAGGCGGGTGAGCGTCGAGCGGGAGACGACGATCCGCGAGCCGGTCATCCCGGGCACGCAGTAGGCGACCGGCAGGTCGTGCTCTAGCACCGACACTCCCCCGTCGACGCGGGCCACGAGGTCGACGCGCTCGCGGTGGCGCCGGCGCATCCGTCGCAGCTCGGTGCCGGTGCGGTGCGCGCTGAGGAGCAGCCGGGCCAGGACGATCAGCGTCAACGCCCCGGCGAGGACGGCGACGACGAGGTCGGCGGTCGCGATCGGCGGGGTCCAGAGCCGGTCGGTCGCCAGCGAGAGCCCGGCGCCGAGGGCCGCCAGGACGGCGGCAAGCGCGGTGCTCTGCCACAACAGCATCGCCGCGGCCGGCGTACGTCTCAGGCGCGACCAGCGCGACAGCAGCGAGGGGAAGGGTCCGGCCAGCAGCACGGCGAGTGCCCCCAGCAGGACAGGGGTGAGCACGGGCAGCCCGTCAGGTCAGGTCGGCGAGGGCGCGCCGCAGGGCGGCGAGGTCGTCGGCGCTGGCCTCGCCGACGAACGACACGAGGGCCTGGTCGCGGTCGGCGCCGGTGCCCTGGAGCGCCTCGTGCATGAGGTCGGCGGTCATCGCGGCCCGGCTGCGGCGCGGTGCGTAGCGGAAGGCGCGGCCGTCGCGCTCGCGGGCGACGACGTCCTTGGCGACCAGCCGGTCGAGCACCGTCATCACGGTCGTGTAGGCGAGGTCGCGGTCGGCGAGGCGCTCGTGGACCTGCCGGCCGCTGGCGGGACCGGCGCTGTCCCAGAGGGTCTCCAGCACGGCCTGCTCCAGCTCACCCATGCGCGACCTCGGACTCATGGCGGGAAGTCTAGGCCACTTCGCCACGAACTACGACACGGCGTAGTATCTACTACAAGTCGTAGTAATCCCTCCTCGATCAACACTCGTGCTCCGAAGGGTCGCCATGGAAGTCCTCGACATCGCTCGCTGGCAGTTCGGGATCATCACCGTCTACCACTTCCTCTTCGTCCCGCTCTCCATCGGACTGACCGCCGTCATCGCCGGCCTGGAGACCGCGTGGGTGCGCACCCGCAACGAGGACTACCTCCGGCTGACGAAGTTCTTCGGCAAGCTCTTCCTCATCAACTTCGCCATCGGCGTGGTGACCGGGATCGTGCAGGAGTTCCAGTTCGGGATGAACTGGTCGGACTACTCCCGCTTCGTCGGCGACGTGTTCGGCGCACCGCTCGCGATCGAGGGCCTGCTGGCCTTCTTCATGGAGTCGACCTTCCTCGGCCTGTGGATCTTCGGCTGGGACAAGCTCCCCCGGGGCCTGCACGCGGCCTGCATGTGGACCGTGCACGTGGGCACGCTCGCCTCGTCGTGGTTCATCCTCGCGGCCAACTCGTGGATGCAGCACCCGGTCGGCTACCGCTTCAACGAGGAGTCGGGTCGCGCCGAGCTCACCGACTTCTGGGCGGTGATGTTCAACAAGGTCCAGCTGGTGACGTTCCCGCACGTGATCTTCGCCGCCTACATGACCGCCGGCGCCTTCCTGCTCGGCGTCTCGGCGTACCTCTACATGAGGCGGAAGCACGAGGCCGACCGCCCGATGTACCACCGGGCCATCCGCATCGGCGCCGCGATCACCCTGCTGGCGGGCATCGGCGTGGCCGTCACCGGCGACCTCCAGGGCAAGGTGATGACCGAGGTCCAGCCGATGAAGATGGCGGCCGCCGAGGGGCTCTACGAGACCAGCGAGGGCTGTGCACCGTTCTCGGTCCTCACGGTCGGCACGCCCGACGGTGAGCACGAGAAGTTCGCGATCACGGTGCCGTGCCTGCTGTCCTTCCTCGGCACCGGCTCCTTCGACGGCACGGTGCAGGGCATCAACCCGCTCAAGGAGGAGTACTCCCAGACCTACGGCGAGGCCGACTACACGCCCGTCATCCCGGTGACCTACTGGTCCTTCCGCTTCATGATGGGCCTCGGCATGTTCGCCGCCGCGGGCGCCGCGCTGATCCTGTGGCTGACCCGCAGGGGGCGTACGCCGTCGGTGCGGTGGGTGGGCTGGCTCGGGCTGTCGCTGCCGATCGCGACCACGCTGGCCTCCTCGTGGGGCTGGATCTTCACCGAGATGGGCCGCCAGCCCTGGGTGGTGTTCGGCCTGATGCGCACCGAGGACGCCGTCTCCCCCGGCGTCTCGGTCTTCGAGGCCGCCACCTCGCTGATCGTGCTGACGCTCCTCTACGCCGTCCTGTTCGTGATCGAGATGAAGCTCCTCGTCACCTACATCAGGAAGGGCGCCGACCCCTTCGTCGAACCGCCGGACGTCACGGTCGGCGGCGCCGACGACGACCGTCCCCTGACCTTCGCCTACTGACCCCGATCGACCTCCCCACCGAAAGGGGACCTCCCATGGAGCTCACCACCGTCTGGTTCGCCCTGATCGCGCTGCTCTGGATCGGCTACTTCTGCCTCGAGGGCTTCGACTTCGGCGTGGGCATGCTGCTGCCCGTGCTCTCCCGCAACGAGACCGAGCGTCGCGTCATGATCAACACCATCGGCCCCGTCTGGGACGGCAACGAGGTGTGGCTGCTCGTCGCCGGCGGCGCCACGTTCGCCGCGTTCCCGGAGTGGTACGCCACCCTCTTCAGCGGGTTCTACCTGCCGCTCCTGCTGATCCTGGTCGCCCTGATCGTGCGGGGGCTGTCGTTCGAGTACCGCCACAAGCGCGACGACGCCCGCTGGAAGGCGCGCTGGGACCTGGCGATCTTCTGGGGCTCGCTCGTCCCGTCGCTGCTGTGGGGCGTCGCGTTCGCCAACATCGCGGCCGGGGTGCCGATCGACGCCGACAAGGAGTTCACCGGCAGCATGCTGACCCTGCTCAACCCGTTCGGACTGCTCGGTGGTCTCGTGATGCTGACCCTCTTCGCGGCGCACGGCGCGATGTTCGTCGCGCTCAAGACCGACGGCGAGATCCGGCACCGCGCCCGCAAGCTCGCCGTCCGGATCGGGGCCGTGGCGGCCGTGCTGGCCGTGGTGTACATGGCCTGGACCCAGGTGAGGACCGGCTCGGCCGCGTCCGCCGTCGTCTTCGTGGTCGCCGCCCTGTCGCTCGTGGGTGGCCTCGGCGCAGCGCAGGCCGGGCGTGAGGGCTGGGCGTTCACCGGCACGTTCGTCACCATCGGCCTCGCGGTCCTCGGCCTCTTCCTCGCGCTGTTCCCCGACGTGATGCCGTCGACGACCGACCCGGCGTACTCCCTCACCACCACCAACGCCGCCGCGACGGCGTACACGCTGAAGGTGATGACGTGGGTCGCGGTCGTCTTCACGCCGATCGTGATGGGCTACCAGGCGTGGACCTACTGGGTCTTCCGCAAGCGGATCGCCGTGCACCACATCCCCGACGCGGAGCTGGCCGAGGCGCGATGAGGCCGCTCGACCGGCAGACGCTCCCCCACCTGCTGCCCGCGCGACGGGCGCTCGCGCTCGTCGTCGCGAGCGGGGTCGCGGGCGGCCTGGCGACGGTCGCCCAGGCGTTCGCGCTCGCGGCGCTGGTCGTCGCGGCCGTCGGCGGGCACGACTGGACGACGGCCGGGTGGTGGCTGGTCGCGCTGGTGCTGCTCCGCACCGCGACGTCGTACGCCGCCCAGCGCGCGGCCGCACGCGCAGCCGGGCAGGTCTCCGAGGCACTGCGAGACCGGCTGCTGAGGGCCGCGCGCCGGGGCGGGGACGTCTCCCCCTCACGACTCTCGGTGCTCGCCACCCGCGGTGTCGCCGGGGTCGAGCCCTACGTCACCCGCTACCTCCCGGCCCTCGTCCCGGCCGTCGTCCTGCCGGTCGTGACGCTGGCCGCGATCACCTGGCTCGACCCGCTCTCCGGGCTCGTGGTGGCGCTGACCCTCCCGCTCGTCCCGGTCTTCGCCATCCTCGTCGGAATGACCACCCGCGACCGCGCACAGGCCCAGTGGCGCGCCCTCGAGGTGCTGTCGGGGCACTTCCTCGACGTCGTGCGCGGGCTCCCGACCCTGGTCGCCCACCGACGCGCGGACGCCCAGGTGGGCACGATCCGCGCCGTCACCCACCGCTACCGCCGCGCCACCGTCGACACCCTCAAGGTCGCCTTCGCCTCCTCGTCGGTGCTCGAGCTGGTCGCCACCTTGTCGGTCGCCCTCGTCGCGGTGACGGTCGGCCTGCGGCTCGCCTCCGGATCGGTGGACTTCCAGGTCGCGCTGACGGTGCTGCTGCTGGCGCCGGAGGCCTACTGGCCGCTGCGCCGCGTGGGCGCGGAGTTCCACGCCGCTGCCGAGGGCACGGCCGCGCTCGCCGACGCGGACGCGCTGCTGGCCGCCGCCTCGTCGACCGCGACCGGCACCGCGCGACCCACCAGCACCCGGCTGGCCCTCTCCGTCCTCCGGGTCGGCCACGACGAGCCGCTCACCGAGTGCCTCCACCTCGCCCTCCCGAAGCGCGGGCTCGTCGCCGTCGCCGGTCCGTCCGGGTGCGGGAAGTCGACCCTCCTCGCCACCCTGCGCGGCGAGCTGCCGCCGGCCTCCGGCGAGGTGCTGGTCGGCGGCACGCCGCTCCCCGAGGTCGATCCCGCGTGGTGGCGGGCCCAGGTCGCCTGGGCTCCGCAGCGGCCGTGGCTGCTCCCCGACACGATCGCCGCCAACGTCAGGGTCGGACGCCCCGAGGCCGGGGACCACGAGGTCTGGTCGGCACTGGCGAGCGTCGGGCTCGCGGACGTCGTGCGCGACCTGCCCGACGGGCTCGCGACCGTCCTCGGCGAGGACGGCGCGGGGCTGTCGGCCGGCCAGCGCGCCAGCGTGGCCCTGGCCCGGGTCGTGCTGGCACGCCGCCCGGTCGTGCTGCTCGACGAGCCGAGCGCCCACCTCGACGAGGAGACCGAGCAGGTCCTCGTCGAGACGCTGACGCTGCTCGCGCGCACCAGCCTGGTGCTCGTCGTCGCGCACCGTCCGGCCGTGCTCGACGCCGCCGACCGGGTGGTCACGCTGGCCCCTGCGGCGGCCCGCGCACCCTCTCCCGCGCCCGTGGCCGCTCCCGACCCGACCCCTGCGCCGACGCCCTCCGTGGTCGCGGCCGAGGAGGACGACCCACTACCCCGCTGGGGCATCGGCACCGCGACCCTCCTCGGCGCCCTGAGCACCGCATCAGGTGTCGCCCTCACCGCCACCGCCGGGTGGCTGATCACCCGGGCGAGCGAGCAGCCGCCGGTGCTGCACCTGATGGTCGCGATCGTGGGTGTGCGGCTCTTCGGCCTCGCCCGTCCCGTGCTGCGGCACGCGGAGCGGGTGCTCAGCCACGACGTGGTCCTGCGCGAGCTGGCCGAGCGGCGCGCACGCGTGTACGCCGACCTCGTCCCGCTCGTGCCCGGCCGGCTCGGCCCGCGTCGCGGCGACCTGCTCACGAGCGTCGTCGACGACGTCGACGCGCTGCTCGACGAGCGCCTCCGGGTGCGCCAGCCCGTCGTCACCGCGGCGCTCGTCGGCGTGGCCGCGGCGGTCCTCGCCGGCCTCGTCGCCCCCACGGCCGGAGTCGTGGTCGCCGCCGTCGTCGCGACCGGGGTGGTGGCCTTCCTCCTCGCCCGGCGCGGGGCGGCCACCGCCGAGCCAGCCGTCGTCGCCCACCGGGCCGCGCTCGGCACCCGGGTCGAGGAGGTCGCGCACGGCCTGCGCGAGCTCGAGCAGTGGGGCGCTACGGAGGCCGCACTCCGCCTGGTCGACGAGCAGTCCACCGCCCTCTCCGACGCCGTACGACGCTCCTCCCGCGCGAGCGCTGCCGGTGCTGCCCTGACCACGGCTGCGGCCGGCATTGGGGTCGTGGCGGTCGCGACGCTGGTCGACCCGGCACGGGTCTCCCCCGCCCTGCTGGCCCTCCTCCTGCTGGTCCCGCTCGCCCTGTCCGACGTGACGTCCGGGCTCGCCGACGCGGGCGCGCTCTCCGTGCGCGCGCGGGCGGCACGCCGGCGGCTCGACCGGCTCTCGGCCACCGCTCCGGCCGTCCTCTCACCGGCCGTCCCCGATCCACTGCCCGGCACCCACGACCTCGTGCTCGACGAGGTCGCACTCGGGTGGGACGACGTGCCCGTGCTCTCGCTCGACCTCACCCTCCGCGCCGGCGAGCACGTCGGGGTCACCGGCGCCTCGGGCAGCGGGAAGTCGACGCTCGCCGCGACGCTGGTGCGCTTCATCGACCCGGTCGCGGGCGACGTACGACTGGGCCCCGTCGAGTCGGGTGCGGTCGACCTGCGCCGTCTCACGCTCGATGACGTGCGCCGCACCGTCGGGCTGGTCGACGACGACCCCCACGTCTTCGCCTCCACGGTCGCCGAGAACGTCCGGCTGGCCCGGCCCGGCGCGAGCGACGACGAGGTCCGCGCAGCCCTGACCGCGGCCCGCCTGGGCCCATGGGTGGCCGGGCTGCCCGACGGGATCGGCACGCACGTCGGTGCGGGGTCCCGTGAGGTCTCGGGAGGCGAACGCGCCCGGCTGGCGCTCGCCCGCTCGCTGCTCGCCGACCCCGCGGTGCTGGTGCTCGACGAGCCGACCGCCCACCTCGACGGCCCGACCGCGCGCGCCGTCGCGACCGGCCTGATCGAGTCGGCCACCCGCGCCGGTCGTTCCGTCGTGTGGATCACCCACGGCACGGTGGGCCTCGACCGGATGGACCGGGTCGTGCACCTCTCGCCGGCGAGGCTTGCGGAGTCAGTCGTCCCGGGGCGAGCGCAGCGGCAAGGTGAACCGGAAGGTGCTGCCCGCACCGAGCTGTGAGGTCAGCGTCAGGGCGCCGCCGTGGGACTCGGCGATGCGCTGGGCGATGGGCAGGCCGAGCCCGGTGCCGGGGATCGAGAGCGCGTTGGGGTTGGTCGAGCGGTGGAACGCGGAGAAGACGTGGCCCTGGTCGGCCGGGGAGATGCCGATGCCAGTGTCGCTGACGTCGACACTCACCTCGTCGTCGCCCACGGTCATCGCCACCGTCACCGAGCCGTCCTCGGGCGTGTACTTCACGGCGTTGTCGACCATGTTGTCGATGACCCGGGCGAGCTCCTCGGGGTCGCCGAACACGATGACCGGCGGCGACCCCGAGTTGAGGAACTCGAGGCGGACCCCGGCCTGCTTGGCCCGGATCTCCAGCAGGTCGACGCTGGCCTCGCACAGCTCGGCGAGGTCGACCGCGCGACGCACGGTCTCGCGCCGGCCCTGGATGCGGGAGTAGTGGAGCAGGTTGGCCACGAGGTTGCTGAGCCGGCCGGCGTTGCGGATGATCGCGTCGATCGAGGTCAGCTCCGGGTGCCGGTCGGAGATCAGCTCGGCGTGGCCCAGGATCGCGGTCAGCGGTGTCTTGAGCTCGTGGGAGATGGTGGCGATCAGCTCGCTGCGGTAGCGCGCCAGCTCGCGCAGCTCCTGCACGAGACGCTGCTCGGTCTCGAGGACCCGCGAGGCACGCACGATCTGGGCCAGCAGCCGCGCGACCTCGAGGACCGCATCGGTCTCCACCTGGGTCAGCAGGGGTGCGTTGCGCGAGTGAGCGAGCACGAGGTAGCCGACCAGGTCGTCCTGGGAGACGAGCGGGCACACGACCAGGCGCTCGGCGCGCAGGCCGTGCATCACCTCGCGGAGGCCCTTGGCGCTGCGGGGCAGCAGGTCGGACCCGCTGTCGCCCGCCTCGAGCTCGAGCACCACGGGCCGCAGGTCGAGGGCGAGCAGGTCCTCGCGGACCTCGGGCAGGTCGAGCTCCGCGGTGAAGGCCATCGGCCACGCCGCGCCGAGCTGGCTGCCCTGGGCGTCGGTCGGGAACGTCCGCACCCACGCGACCACCGCCCCCAGCGCGTCGCCGACGGCACCGACCCCGGTGCGGAGCGCCTGGGCCAGCCCCTGGTGCGTGCCGGCACCGGCGACGGTGGTGAGCATCCGGTCGAGCCGGGCACGGTCGGTGAGGCGCTCGCGCTCACGGGCGTTGGACAGCGCCACGCCGGCCTGCACCGCGAACATCTCCAGCAGCTCGCGATCGGCCTCGTGCGGCACCTTGCCGTCGGCCGGGAGGTCGACCGCCATGTTGCCCAGGAGCTCGCCGCTCGCGGAGTAGAGCGGGGCGTAGAGCGCGTGCTCGGGGTGCCAGGCGTCGGGGTCCGCCGCGGGCTCGAAGTCGGGGATCCAGGCCGCACGCAGGCGCTCCTCCGACATCCGGCCGGCGGGGACGAAGCGGAGGATGCCCCACTTGTCGGCCTCGCGGAACTCGTCGAGGATCTGCTCGGCCGGCGTGCGCCGGTGCAGGATCTGGCTGACGACCTCCGGCGGGCCGGCGACGTTGGTCATCACGAGGGTGTCGCCGTCGAGCCGGGCGATCGCGGCCACGCCGTAGCCGAGGACGTCGACCACGCCGTGCGCGATCTCCTCGAGGATCACCTCGGTGTCGGTGGAGGAGTTCACGCGGCGCATCAGCTCCGCCAGCCGGCGCAGCGCACCCTGGTTGTGCGGCATCTCCACCTCCCCCCGAGGCTCTGGCCGACGTCGTCAGGACCGCCCGCCCACGTGTGACTCTAGGACCGTCAGGCCTCGATCACCACAGGAATGATCATCGGACGTCGACGGTGCGCACGGTTGACCCACCGGCCGACGACGCGTCGCACGGTCTGCTGGAGCTGGTGGGCGTCGGTCGCCCCGTCGGCGACCGCGGCGTTGATGGCGTCGATGATCGGCTGGCGGATCTCGTCGAACGTCGTCTCGTCCTCGGCGAACCCGCGCGCGTGGATCTCGGGCCCGGAGACGACCTTGCCGGTCGCGGAGTCGACGACCACGATCACCGACAGGAAGCCCTCCTCGCCGAGGATCCGGCGGTCCTTCATCGAGGCCTCGGAGATGTCGCCGATCGTGGTGCCGTCGACGAAGACGTAGCCCACCTCGACCTTGCCGGTGACCTTCGCGACGCCGTCGACCAGGTCGACCACGACGCCGTCCTCGGCCAGCACGACGTTCTGCACGCCGGTGGCGCGGGCGAGGTCGGCGTTGGCGCGCATGTGGCGGATCTCGCCGTGCACCGGCATCACGTTGCGCGGCTTGACGATGTTGTAGCAGTAGAGGAGCTCGCCGGCGCTGGCGTGGCCGGAGACGTGGACGAGCGCGTTGCCCTTGTGCACGACGTTGGCGCCGAGGCGGGACAGTCCGTTGATGACGCGGTAGACGGCGTTCTCGTTGCCGGGGATCAGCGAGCTGGCCAGGACGACGGTGTCGCCCTCCTCGAGGTGCACGAAGCTGTGGCTGCGCTGGGCGATCCGGCTCAGCGCCGACAGGGGCTCGCCCTGCGAGCCGGTCGAGATCAGCACCTGCTTGTGCGGCGGCAGGTCGGCGAGCTCCTTGGCGTCGACCATCACCCCGGGCGGCACGGTGAGGTAGCCGAGCTCCTGGGCGATGGCCATGTTGCGCACCATCGAGCGGCCGACGTAGCCGACCTTGCGGCCGTGCGCGACCGCGGCGTCGAGCACCTGCTGGACGCGGTGCACGTGGGAGGCGAAGCAGGCCACGATGATGCGCTGGTCGCTCTTGGCGAAGACCCGCTCGAGGACCGGGGAGATGTCCTTCTCCGAGGTCGTGAAGCCGGGGACCTCGGCGTTGGTGGAGTCGGTGAGGAACAGGTCGACGCCCTCGTCGCCGAGCCGGGCGAACTCGTTGAGGTCGGTGATGCGGCCGTCGAGCGGCAGCTGGTCCATCTTGAAGTCGCCGGTGTGGAGCACCACGCCGGCGCCGGTGCGGATCACGACCGCGAGCGCGTCGGGGATCGAGTGGTTGACCGCGACGAACTCGAGCACGAACGGACCGAAGGTGATCGTCTGGCCCTCGGCGACCTCGTAGTGCACCGTCTCCTTGAGCCGGTGCTCGCGGAGCTTCGACCCGAGGAGCGCGAGGGTGAGCTTGGAGCCGACCAGTGGGATGTCGCCGCGCTCGCGCAGGAGGTAGGGCGTGGCGCCGATGTGGTCCTCGTGGCCGTGCGTCAGCACCAGTGCCTCGACCGCGTCGAGGCGGTCCCGGATGGGCTCGAAGTCGGGCAGGATCAGGTCGACGCCGGGGTGGTGGTCCTCGGGGAAGAGCACGCCGCAGTCGACGAGCAGCAGCCTGCCGTCGTACTCGAACGCGGTCATGTTGCGGCCGACCTCGCCCAGTCCACCGAGCGGGATGACCCGGAGGCCTCCTGCGGGGAGGGGGGCGGGTGCGCTCAGCTCGGGGTGGGTGTGGCTCAAGGGAATCCTTACGTTGTCGGACGGGTGCGTCGCAGCCTGACCGGTGGAGTGGTCAGAGGAGGCCGGCGGCGACCAGGCCGGCGCGCAGCGCCGCCACCTCGTCGTCGTCCAGGGCGACCAGCGGGCCGCGCACGCGGCGGTTGTCGAGCACGCCGAGCAGCTCGAGCGCTGCCTTGGCGGTGGTGGCCCCGTAGTTGGGGACCCCCATGATGGCGGCGAACGCCGGGGCGAGGCTGCTGTGGATGCGCAGCGCCTCGGCGTGGTCGCCGGTGGACCAGCTGTCGATCATCGCGGCGAGCCGGGTGCCGGCCGCGTGGGCGCACACGGACACGAGGCCGACGCCGCCGTAGGCGAGGTAGCCGAGCGTGTTGACGTCGTCACCGGAGTAGACGGAGTAGCCCAGCTCGACGAGCTCGGCCGTGCGCGGGAGGAGCCCGGTGGCGTCCTTGACCGAGACGACGTGGTCGTAGGACCGCATCGCCTCGTAGGTCTCGAGCTCGATCAGGGTCGCCGTGCGGCCCGGGACGTCGTAGAGCATCACCGGCAGGTCGGACGCCTCGACGACGGAGGTGAAGTGGTGGCGTACGCCGACCTGGCCGGGCTTGTTGTAGTAGGGGCTGACGAGCAGGATGCCGTCGACGCCGATCTTCTCGGCCTGGCGGGCCAGCTCGACCGAGTGCGCGGTCGCGTTGGTGCCGACGCCGGCGATCACGGTGGCGCGGTCGCCGACCGCGTCCTGCACCGCGCGGAGGATGTCGCCGTCCTCGGCGACGGAGGTGGTGGGGCTCTCACCGGTCGTCCCGCTCACCACGACGCCGTCGTTGCCGTGGGCGACGAGGTGCGCGGCGATCTTCGCGGTGCCGTCGAGGTCGACGCTGCCGTCCTCGTGGAACGCAGTGGCCATCGCCGTGAGCAGGCGGCCGAACGGTGCAGAAGTGCTCATGGCCGAAGGTTATCCCTCCCGCTCGGCTCCGCTGTCAGCGCCGAGCCACGTCGGCGTGGCCCTACTCTGGACCATGGCCTACGACGAGGTGCTGGCGCAGCGGATCCACGACGTCCTCGACGGCGAGCCGGGGCTCACGACGAAGAAGATGTTCGGCGGTCTCGGCTTCATGCTCGACGGACACATGGCGGTCGCCGCGGGCAGTGGAGGTGCGCTGATGGTGCGCGTCGACCCCGCCGACGGTGAGGCCTGGATCGACGGCGGCGCGGTCGCGCCGATGGAGATGCGTGGCCGTGAGATGAGCGGGTGGCTCCTCGTGGACCGGTCGGCGCTGGCCACCGAGGAGCAGATCGGGCTGTGGGTCGGGCGCGGTGCGGCCTTCGTCCGGACGCTGCCGCCGAAGTGACCGACCGGCGAGCCGGGTTCAGCGCGCGACGAGGCGGAACTTCATCCGCGTCGAGCTGTCGGCACCGTCGAGGTCGACGTTGAAGGTGCTCGTGGCGCGCGCCTTCACCTTGCCCGTGATGACGATGCGGTCGGTGAGCACGCGCCACCGGAGGCCGGCGGGCAGGCGGTAGTCGACGCTGGCGTCGGTCACCGGGCCGTCGAAGCGGATCTCGGCGCGGTACTTCTTGCCGACCTTGGCGCGCGGGAGGGCGCGGGTCAGGAAGGAGATGTCCTGCGTGGAGCGCGGCGCGGTCGTGGTGGACGAGGACGACTGCGAGCTCGAGGACTGCGTGCTCGAGGTCTGCGTCCCGCCGTGCGTCGACGTGCCGGTCTCGGTCGTGGTGGTCGGGATGTCCGTGGTCTCGGTCGTCGTGGTCGGACGACCCGCGTAGAGGTCGACCCGGTAGTTGCCGATCGAGCCGTAGTCGCTGTAGCGGCCGGCCTCCTGGGGGTTGCCGTAGCCGACACCGTCGATGACGGCGGTGTAGGTGGAGGGGGTGCTGGGCAGATCGGCGGTCCACGTCGCCGACATGGTCTCGTCGGAGGCCTCGTCGCCCACCGGGTTGGCCGCGGCGATGGTGAGGCCGACGGCGTTCTGGATGCTCACCTGGACGTCGGTGTTGGACAGACCGGCAGGCCCGGACACCGAGAGCGTGGTCGTGCCGCTGGCGGTGAAGGTGAACGCGTCGACGTCGGTCCGGGTGCCGATCACGCCGGAGGTGGTGCTGCCCACGGTGATCCGGGTGGCGCTGACCTTGTCGTCGCCGTGGTCGTCGGCGAGGAGGGGCGCGTTCTTCGCGATGATCGCGAGGTCGTCCTCGGTGTTGTTGGCACCGGAGTACTCGCCCAGCGACCACTGCGAGACCCGGGCGTTGTAGGACGTGCCCATGATGGGGGCCCAGCCCTTGGCGCCGCCGTAGTAGTTGGTGTCGCTGGTGCCCTCGTGGCTGAGGCCGAAGCTGTGGCCGATCTCGTGGCTGACGACCTGGCCGATGTTGTAGCCGTTGGTGCCGGCGCCGTAGGTGAAGGCCCACGACGGCTGGTAGCCCGTGCCGTTGACGGTGCCGAACATGCCGACGTAGGACAGGCCGCCGCAGGCGCAGCTCTCGCCGACCGAGTTGGTCGGGGTGATCACGATCGGCATGCCGTAGGTCGTGTCGGCGGTGCTGGTGCGGGTCAGCGCCGACGTGTCGGGCTTCTTGGTGGTCACGTTGACGTCGAAGGGCGCGTAGTCCTCCGAGACGACCTTCCAGGCCAGGAAGATCTGCGCCCGCTCCTCCTCGTTGAACGTGCTCGCGTCGTCGTCGATCGAGAACGGGGCCGAGACGATCTCCGCGCCGTTCTTCCACTTGGTGCCGGAGTAGGTGGCGCCGTCGAAGTCGAGGTAGATGGTGCGGCTCGACTGCGGGCGCGAGGAGAGGTCGAAGACGTCGGCGGGCACCTGGGAGGCGGCCAGCTGCGCCGGCACGTCCCGCTGCACGCTCGCGGGCGCCGCCTCGTCGGCGACGTAGAGGCGACCGCATCGGTCGACCCACGTGGTGCCGTCCTCGGAGAAGTGGTCGAGCTGGCCGAGCGTGAGGTTGTTGATCGAGCGGATGAGCGCGGCGCTGACGCCGGTCGCGATGGCCTCGTCGAGGCGCACGGGCGCGGACAGCGGCGCCGAGAGGCAGAGGGGGTCGGTCACCGACGCGGCACCCGCCTGGGGGGCGAGTGCAGTGGTGGCGGCGAAGCCCGAGAGGCCGAGCGCCGCTGCCACGAAGGCACGTACGACGAGGGCGGGGCGGCGGTGCGACCGAACGGACACGGAGGTTCCTCTGGTGGAAGTCGATGCCCCCGAGTGGGGACATGACCATGAAACCGACCGGTAGTTCACTATTTGTCTACATGCGATCGACGGTAAGTAGCCCGTTGGGTAACGTGCCCGGGATCACACCGCGCCTCGGGCAAAACCGCAGGTCAGAGACCTGAGAGTCGCCTGAGAACGGGGAGCACGTGGTGCTCGAGCATCGGCGCGAGGTCGTCGGGATGACCCTCGAGCGGGGTCCACCGCACCTCGGCGATCTCGGCGGACGCCACGGGCTCGTCGTCGGACACGACGTGGAACACCGTGGAGTGGAGCGTGTGGCCCGGCTCGTTGGCCGCCTCGGAGAGGAACTCGCCCAGCAGCGTCGCTTCCTCGACCTGCAGGCCGACCTCCTCGTGGGTCTCGCGCAGCGCCGCCTCGAGCGCGGACTCCCCCGGCTCGAGCTTCCCGCCGACCAGCATGAACCGCTCGGTGCCGCGCTTCCGCACGGTCAGCACGCAGCCGTCGCGCACGAGTGCGATCGCGGCCACCACGATGTGCTTGTCGGCGCGCTCGTCGGGCATCTGCTCCACGGGGTGGAGCCTGTCATGCGCCTCCGAGCCCGCTCCGGTGGGCCTCGACCCACGCGATCTCCTCGAGGTCGCGCTCGATCGAGCCGTCGGCGACCCACGTGGCCTGCGGCTCGACCCCGCGCGCCGCCAGGTCCTGCTGGAGCCGGATGACCGCACGGATCCGCTCGATGACGGCGTCGGCGACGTCGAACGGCGGCAGGTCGCCGTACGCCTCGACGAACGTGCGCACCCGCGCACCCCGGTCGGGGACCTCCGGGAAGTGGTGCCACTCGAGTGCGTGCAGGTCCGAGCGGAGCGGCGCGAACCAGTGCAGCGCGTACGCCACGTCGTCCACGCGCGGGGCCGGGTGGAGGAAGTCCCAGTCGATGAGCGCGACGGCCTCGTTGTCGTGCCAGATGAAGTTCCAGGGCCCCGGGTCGCCGTGGCAGAAGACGGTGTCGCCGCCCGTGGTCGCCGGCGCACCCCACACCGCGTCGGCCGGCGGCGTCCAGCCGGCACCGGCGTCGTGGACGCGCCGCAGCAGGCGTGCGGCCGACGCGAGGCCCTGGTCGGTGTGCTGGTGGTACCAGCCCTGCCCGCCGTCCTCGCCCTCGATGAACCGCAGGGTCTCCACGCCGCCGTCGATGCCCAGCGGTTCGGGCACGCAGTCGAGGCCCTGCGCGCGGAGGTGGTGGAGGTAGGCGTGGACGGTCGCGCTGCCGGGGCCGGCGGGCCGGGTGACGACCCCTGCGTCGAACGAGACGGGCCGGTGGAGCTCGTTGGCCTCCGCGGCCCGGTCGACGGCGGCGAAGGGCGACTCGTCGGTCATGGCCGCCACCCTGACGTGGCGCGGGTCAGGCGGACAACCGGTTATCGGCCGAGCGCCGCGACCAGTGCGGCGTAGGTCCCGTCCTCGTCGCCCTCGACCGAGTCGACGACGAGGGTGCCGGGACGGCTGGCGACCAGCGCGTCGAGCCGCTGCGCATGGCTCGCGATGACGGCGTCACCACCGGCGTCCTCGACCAGCCGCTGCACCTCGGCGTGCCACGGGTCGTCGCCCGCGCGCCGCCGGAAGCGTCCGGTGACATCACCGGCCGGGTCGCGGAGCACCACGTGCACGAAGTCGGACCCCACGCCGACCGGCACGGCGGCGAAGGCGTCGAGCTCGGCGCCGTTGGCGAGCAGCTGCGGCAGCACCACGTCGCCCGAGGGGAGGTAGCCCCCGATCAGCGCCTGGGCAGCCGGCCGGACGTGGCCACCCACCGCGGAGAACGACTCCCGCCAGCCGCCGACCCACGTGCGCAGCAGGTCGATGTCGCACACGAGCGTGCCCGGGTGGTCGTCGGCCCACCGACGCGCGAGCGTCGACTTCCCGACCCCGGGAGCCCCGTTGAGCAGGATCAGCCGGGTCACGTCCGGGTCACTGCCCGAGCGCGCGGCGTACGGCGTCGAGCGCGGCGTCGTCGGCGAGCCCGAGCTGGCGCACCGTGGCGACGTAGGCCGACGCGGCGGCGCGCACCGACGACTCCACGCCGGTGCCGGTGACCACGGTGCCCGCGCGGCCCCGGGTCTCGACGACGCCGAGCGCCTCGAGCTCCTTGTAGGCGCGGGCGACCGTGCCCGGCGCCAGGTCGAGCGAGGACGCGAGGGTCCGCACCGGCGGCAGCCGGAAGCCGGGCTCGAGCTCGCCGTCCTCGACCTGCGACCTGATCGCCTCGCGCACCTGCTCGAAGGGCGGCACGCCGGACCCGGGGTCGACGACCAGCCTCACGCCGCCGCCTCCATCCGCTCGAGCCACGTCCACTGGCAGCCCTCGCCGACCTCGCGGCGTACCTCCACCCACTCGTCGGCGGCGAGCTCGGGGTAGAACGCGTCGCCCTCGGGCTCGAGGTCGACCTCGGTCAGCACCTGGTGCGTCGCCCAGGGCAGCGCGAGCGCGTAGATCTCCCCGCCCCCGGCGACCATCACGTCACCGGGCAGCAGCGCGGCGCGGGCGAACGCGTCCTCGAGCGAGTGCGCGACCTGTACGCCGTCGAAGCCGGGGTCGAACGACTCGTCGCGCGTCACCACGATCGTGGCGCGCCCCGGGAGCGGGCGGCCGATCGAGTCCCACGTCCGGCGACCCATGACCAGCGTGTGGCCGAGCGTCTCGCGCTTGAAGTGGGCGAAGTCGTGCGGCAGGTGCCACGGGATCTCGCCGCGGTTGCCGATCACCCGGTTGCGGGCGTGGGCGGCGACGAGGACGACCCGCTGGTCGGGGCGGAGCGAGCTCACGGTGTCCTCTCAGACGGCGATCGGCGCCTTGATGACCGGGTGCGGGTCGTAGCCCTCGACGGCGACGTCCTCGAGGTCGAAGCCGTCGATCTCGGTGATGGCCGGGTTGAGCACGAGCGTCGGGAGGGCGCGCGGCTCACGACCGAGCTGGAGCCTCGCCTGCTCGACATGGTTGAGGTAGAGGTGCGCGTCGCCCATGGTGTGCACGAACTCGCCGACCTCGAGGCCCGTGACCTGGGCGACCATGTGGGTGAGCAGGGCGTAGGACGCGATGTTGAAGGGCACACCGAGGAAGGTGTCGGCCGAGCGCTGGTAGAGCTGGCAGGAGAGCCTCCCGTCAGCGACGTAGAACTGGAAGAGCGTGTGGCACGGCGGCAGCGCCATGTCGTCGACGTCGGCGACGTTCCACGCCGAGACGATGTGGCGGCGCGAGTCGGGGTTGGTGCGGATGCCCTCGACGAGCCGGCTGATCTGGTCGACGTGGCGGCCGTCGGGGGTGGGCCACGAGCGCCACTGGTAGCCGTAGACCGGCCCGAGGTCCCCGTTGTCGTCGGCCCACTCGTCCCAGATCGTGATGCCGCGGTCCTGCAGCCACTTCACGTTGGTGTCGCCGCGCAGGAACCACAGCAGCTCGCCGAAGACCGACCGGGTGTGCACCTTCTTGGTGGTCACGAGGGGGAAGCCCTCGGACAGGTCGAAGCGCATCTGGTGGCCGAAGACGCTCAGCGTCCCGGTGCCGGTGCGGTCGGTCTTCTCGACGCCCTCGTCGAGGATCCGCTGGAGGAGGTCGAGGTAGGCGCGCACGACCCGACTCTACGACTCGGGGTCACCGCAGCCGGATCGCCCCGCCGGACTCGATGATCGTGCGCGGAGCCTCGCAGGACAGGTCCGCGTCGCAGAGCACGAGCGCACGGCGCCCCGACTCCGACTGGCGCAGGGCGTCCTGCTGGGCGGCCGCCTCGCGCCGTGACGAGTCGAGCAGGTAGGCCCAGCCGCCGCCGGGCAGCGGCGCGCTCTGCAGCACGACGTCGTACTGCGTGATGGCGATGAAGGTCGGCGCCTCCGGAGGGTCGTCCAGCGCGTCGGTCGGGCCACCCGACGAGACCTTCCCGTCGGCGGAGACCTGCACCACCCGGCCGGACTCCAGGCGCGCGACGACCGCGTCGCCGGACGGTGCGAACTCCGCGATCCCCGGCAGCGTGACGACCACGTCGGCGAGGTGGAGCTCGCTCGCGGAGTACCAGACGACCGGCAGCGCGTTGACCTCCTCGCGCACCTCGGCCGGAGGCGGACGCGACGCCCACCACTGCCAGCCGGCCGCGAGCACCGCGAGGGCCGCGACGGCGACCGCTCCCCGGCGCACACCACGTCGCCGGCGCACCGTCCGCAGTGCCCGGGCCCGGTCCAGCCAGTCCTCCGGCCCGTCGCCGGGATCGGGACTGCGTCCGCCGTGGGGCACGGGCTCGCCCGATCGCTGCGGGAGCCCGGCGCGCTCGCGCACGTCGGCCCAGACCGTCACGTCGACCTGCTCGTCGCGCACCCGTCGTGACCACCCGCGCCGGCTGGCGAGCAGGACCTCCGCCACGGCCAGCCGGGCCTCCCCGGGCGCGACGCCCTCGGCCTCGAGCCCGGCGACCAGGTCGTCCCAGCGCGCAGCGAGGTAGCGATCGAAGTCCGTGTCACCCGCCATGCCCACCTCGCCCGCCTCGCCCACGTCGCCCGCTCCTGGTGCGTCTTCGGAGCGGGCCGGGGTCCCGGATGGACTGCTAGGCGCTCAGCGACATCGGTCCGTAGACCTGCCGCTCGTGCTCGAAGAGGGTCACCGCGGCGACCCCGTGCTCGGCCAGGTCGGCCCAGATCTCGCCGACCCACGACTCGGCGTCGCCCTGGTTGCTGAACCGGTCGGAGAAGTCGGCGAGCTCGATGGCCTCACCGGAGGCGTCCTCCAGGCGCCACCACCACGGGCGCTCGGAGGCCGACGGCGGGCGGAAGGTCGGGGGCTGTCCGGGAAGCACGTCAGGACTCCTTCACCGAGGGGTCGACGAAGGGCGGCTTGACCAGCTGGAAGATCTCGCGACGTCCGCGCACGTCGACGCCGACCTCGGCGTCCTCGTTGACCATCACCGGGATCAGCGCGAGCCCGATCCCCTTCCTCAGCGTGGGCGAGAAGGTGCCGGAGGTGATGTCGGCGAGGGGGATGTCCTGGGTGAGCGTGATGCCCATGCCGGGGCGCGGGATGCCGCGCCCGACCGCGACCAGCCCGCGGAGGCGTCGCTTCGGGCCCTCCTCCTTCACCCTCGTCACCGCGTCGCGGCCGAAGAAGGCGTCCTTCTTCCAGCCGACCGCCCACGAGAGACCGGCCTCGACCGGGTTGGTGTCGAGGCTGATGTCCTGGCCGTGCAGCGGGTAGCCCATCTCGGTGCGGAGCGTGTCGCGGGCACCGAGCCCGCACGCGGTGATGCCCCACTCCTCGCCGGCGGCCATGAGGGCGTCCCAGACCTCGCCGGCCGCACTGTTGGCGACGACGAGCTCGTAGCCCCGCTCGCCGGTGTAGCCGGTGCGGCAGACGACGACACCGAGGTCGCTGTCGCCCCAGGGCGCCTCGACGAAGGACATGTAGCCGTGTCCCGTCGGCAGGCCGACCTTGTCGAGCACCTCGTCGGAGCGGGTGCCCTGCACGGCGAGGACGGCGTAGTCGTCGTGGTGGTCGACCACCTTCACGCCCGCGGGCGTGACGGCCTGGAGGCGTCGTACGACCTCCGCGGTGTTGGCCGCGTTGGGGACGAGCAGCACGTGCTCGTCGTCGTGCCAGTAGGCGATCAGGTCGTCGACGATGCCGCCGGTGTCGTCGAGGCAGAGGGTGTACTGCGCCTTGCCGGGCTCGATCTTGGCGAGGTCGTTGGACAGCGTCGCATTCACGAACTCGGCGGCCCCCGGGCCCGACACCATCGCCTTGCCGAGGTGGCTCACGTCGAAGATCCCGACGGACTCGCGCACGGCCGTGTGCTCCTTGACGACGCCGGTCGGGTACTCCAGCGGCATCGACCAACCGCCGAACTCGGAGAACTTCGCGCCGAGGGCCTCGTGACGGCCGTGGAGGGGCGACTGCTTGAGCGATCCGTCCATGCCGCGAAACCTACCTTCCCGGGCTCTCGCCTAACATCGCCCGGGTGACGACGTACTCCCTCCGCAGCGCCAGCCCCGCCAAGACCCGAGCCGATGCTGTCGTGGTGGGAGTGGTGTCCGGCCCGAAGGGGCCCCGGCTCTGCGAGGCCGCGGAGGACGTGAGCGCCGCCTACGGCCGCAGGCTGCGACCGTTCCTCTCCACCATGGGGATCACGGGCAAGGCGGGCGAGGCGGTCAAGGCGCCGACGCGCGACGAGGTCAACGCCCCGCTGCTGGTCTTCGTCGGCCTGGGCGACGACCCGACCGACACGATCGCCGTACGACGCGCCGCCGGCGTCGCCGCCCGCAGCGTGGCCAACGCGGCGTCGGTCGCCCTCGCCCTGCCGAGCGACACCCCCGAGCTGGTCGCCGCGGTCGTCGAGGGCCACCGGCTCGGCGGCTACACCTTCACGGCCTACAAGTCGAAGAAGGCCGAGACCACCGAGCCGAACGACGTCGTGGTGCTGAGCCCGATCGCGCGCCGGGCCGAGGCCGTCGCCGCGCTGGAGCGGGCCGAGGTGCTCGCGGAGGCGGTCGCCCGCACCCGCGACTGGGTGAACACGCCGCCGAAGGACTGCACTCCCCCGCTGCTCGCCGAGCTCGTGACGGCAGCGCACAAGGAGGTCACCAAGGGCCGCGGTGCCCCGAAGGTGGCGATCGAGGTCTTCGACCACGAGCAGCTCGAGGAGATGGGCTGCGGCGGCATCCTCAGCGTCGGCAACTCCTCGGCCGCCCCGTCGCGGCTGGTGAAGCTCACCTGGGCGCCCCGGGACGCGGTCACCCACCTCGCGCTCGTCGGCAAGGGCGTCACCTTCGACTCCGGCGGCCTCACCATCAAGCCGTCGTCGAGCATGCTCCACATGAAGGGCGACATGGCCGGCGCGGCCACGGTCGTCAACGTCACCCTCGCCATCGCCCGGCTCGGCCTGCCGATCAAGGTCACCGCCTTCGCCCCGATGGCGGAGAACATGGTGTCCGCCACCTCGACCCGCCCCGGTGACGTGATCACCATGCACAGCGGCACGACCGTCGAGATCGCCAACACCGACGCCGAGGGTCGGATGCTGCTCGGCGACGCGATGTCGCTCGCGGTCGCGGAGGGGCCCGACGTCCTCGTCGACATCGCCACGCTCACCGGGCACATGCAGCTCGCCCTCGGCGACAAGGTGGGTGCCGTGATGGGCACCGACGACCAGGTCCCCGCGGTCCTCGCCGCGGGCGCGGCGGCGGGTGAGCAGCACTGGCGGATGCCGATCCCCGAGGAGATGAAGGAGCGGATCACCAGCTCCCGCGTCGCCGACCTGCTCCAGCACGACTGGGTGCGCTGGGGCGGCGGGCTCTACGCCTCGGCGTTCCTGCGCGAGTTCTCCGGCGGCCTGCCGTGGGCGCACCTCGACATCGCCGGCAAGGAGATGAACACCGGCGCTCCCTACGGCCACGTCCCCTCGGGCGCGACCGGCTTCGGAGTCACGACGCTCGTCGAGCTCGCGCGCTCGCTCTCCTCGGCCGGCTGAGGGTCAGATCCCTCCGGCCTTCTTGCGCCGGTTGTAGTCGCGCATCCGCTGCGGCACGCCGACCACCGCGGCGTCGTAGGACGGCACGCGGTGGTGGTTGGCGAACTCGTGGGCCCACTTCACGCTGGGCACCCGGCGCCGCGTCCACTCGCCGTCGTGGGCGACCAGGAGCAGCGTCACGTCGCTGACCGCGGTGCGCGGCTCGACGAACCCCTCGACCCCCTGCTTGGTGCGCACGAACGTCTCCAGGTGGCGTACGTCCTCACCGTCCGCGGAGCGCACGCGCGTCGAACCGGTGCGCTCCGCGTTGCGTGCCGGACGGCTGGTGCGCCCACTGCGCCGGAATCGATCGAACAAGCCCATGACGCCCATTCTGCCGGGACCTGCCTCACGACGCCCGCACTCCACGAATCTGGTGTGGCCCGACCCGGTGTGGACAGGCTCGTGAAGAGTGCAAAGATGGATCCGCCTGAAGAGACGATCGAGTTGCGACATGGTGGAGGGAATCTGTGGCGGACGGTGAGTACGACGTACTCGTCCTCGGGGCTGGATCGGGCGGCTACGCCTGCGCCCTGCGAGCGGCCCAGCTCGGACTGAAGGTCGGACTGGTCGAGAAGGGCAACCTCGGCGGCACCTGCCTCCACGTCGGGTGCATCCCGACCAAGGCCCTCCTGCACGCCGCGGAGGTCGCCGACTCAGCGCGCGAGGCCTCGCAGTTCGGGGTCAGCGCCACGCTCGACGGCATCGACATGGCCGGCGTGAACGCCTACAAGGACAAGGTCGTCGACCGGCTGTTCAAGGGCCTCACCGGGCTCATCAAGTCGCGCGGCATCGACGTCATCCAGGGGTCGGGCACGCTGACCGGTCCACGTGAGGTGACCGTCGACGGCACCGCCTACACCGGCAAGGCCGTCGTCCTGGCCTCCGGCTCCTACAGCAGGAGCCTGCCCGGCCTCGAGGTCGACGGCGAGCGCGTCCTCACCTCCGAGCACGCCCTGCGCCTCGACCGCGTGCCGGCGTCGGCCATCGTGCTCGGCGGTGGCGTCATCGGCTGCGAGTTCGCCAGCGTGTGGAAGTCGTTCGGCTCCGACGTCACGATCATCGAGGCGCTGCCGCGCCTGGTCGCCGTCGAGGACGAGGCGTCGTCGAAGGCCCTCGAGCGCGCCTTCCGCAAGCGGAAGATCTCCTTCCTCACCGGCACCCCCTTCCAGAGCGTCAAGCACACCGACACCGGGGTCGCCGTCACGGTCGAGGGGGGTGACGTCATCGAGGCCGAGGTGCTCCTCGTCGCCGTCGGCCGCGGCCCGTCCACCGACGGCCTGGGCTACGCCGAGCAGGGCATCGCGATGGACCGCGGCTTCGTGCTCGCCGACGAGCGCTGCCGCACCAACGTCGAGGGCGTCTACGCGGTCGGCGACATCGTCCCCGGCCTGCAGCTGGCCCACCGCGGCTTCCAGCAGGGCATCTTCGTGGCCGAGGAGATCGCCGGCCTCGACCCGCGCCCGGTCGACGAGGCCGGCATCCCGCGGGTGACGTACTCCCACCCCGAGATCGCCTCCGTCGGCCTCGACGAGGCGAAGGCGCGCGAGCTGCACGGCGACGCCGTCACCACGGTGACCTACAACCTCGGCGGCAACGGCAAGAGCCAGATCCTCCAGACCCAGGGCTTCGTCAAGCTCGTCGGCCTGGTCGACGGCCCGGTCCTCGGCGTCCACATGGTGGGCGATCGGGTGGGTGAGCTCATCGGCGAGGCCCAGCTGATCTACAACTGGGAGGCACACGCCGACGACGTCGCGCCGCTCGTGCACGCTCACCCCACCCAGAACGAAGCGCTCGGCGAGGCCCACCTGGCCCTGGCCGGCAAGCCGCTGCACGCCCACTCCTGATCCACACCGCCCTGAACCACCAGAACCACACACACCCCACCGCGAGCGAAGGAACCACATTGGCCTCCGAAGTCACCCTCCCCGCACTCGGCGAGTCCGTCACCGAGGGCACCGTCACCCGCTGGCTCAAGCAGGTCGGTGACACGGTCGCCGTCGACGAGCCGCTGCTGGAGGTCTCCACCGACAAGGTCGACACCGAGATCCCGTCCCCCGTCGCCGGCACCCTGCTGGAGATCAAGGCCAACGAGGACGACACCGTCGAGGTCGGCGCGGTCCTGGCCGTCGTCGGCGACGAGGGCGAGTCGACCGGCGACGCGTCCGGCTCCGCCGAGCCCGAGGCGCAGCCCGCCGACGAGCAGGAGTCGGAGAAGAAGGCCGAGCAGGAGGAGCAGATCGCCGAGGAGACGGGCGAGCTCCCGGCCGGCGACGAGACCCCCGAGTCCGAGAAGGACGACGCACCGGCCCAGTCGGAGCCCGCTGCCGAGCAGGCCTCGTCCGGTTCGTCCGGTGGCGGCGGCGGTGGCGGCGCCGGTACGCCGGTCACGCTGCCCGCGCTCGGCGAGTCCGTCACCGAGGGCACCGTCACCCGCTGGCTCAAGCAGGTCGGCGACGAGGTCGCCGTCGACGAGCCGCTGCTCGAGGTCTCGACCGACAAGGTCGACACCGAGATCCCCTCGCCCGTCGCCGGCACCCTGCTGGAGATCAAGGCCGAGGAGGACGAGACCGTCGAGGTCGGCGCCGAGCTCGCGATCATCGGCTCCGGTGACGCCGGCGGCGAGCCGCAGTCGGCCGAGGCCCAGCCCAAGGACGACGCCAACGCGGAGAAGAAGGCCGAGCAGGAGGAGCAGATCGTCGAGGAGACGGGTGAGCTCCCCGCCGGCGACGAGACCCCCGAGTCCGAGAAGCAGCCCGAGCCCGCGGCCCAGCCGGCGGCCCAGGAGGCCCCGCAGCAGGAGGCTCCGAAGCAGGAGGCCCCGAAGCAGGAGGCCCCGGCGGCTCCCGCAGCACCCAGCGAGGGCGGTCGCGACCAGACGACGTACGTCACTCCGCTGGTGCGCAAGATGGCCGACCAGAACAACGTCGACCTCTCGCAGGTCCAGGGCACCGGCGTCGGTGGCCGCATCCGCAAGCAGGACGTCCTCGACGCCGCCGCTGCCGCGCAGAAGGCCGCCGCCCCGGCTGCTGCCCCTGCCGCCGCCCCGGCTGCACCCGCCGCCGCGGCTCCGGCCGCCGCTCCGGCTGCCGCGTCCCCGTCCCCGTCGCCGCTGCGCGGCACGGTCGAGCCGCTCTCGCGCCTGCGCAAGGTCATCGCCTCGCGCATGACCGAGTCGCTCCACGAGGCCGCGCAGCTGACGCAGGTCATGGAGGTCGACGTCACCTCGATCGCCCGCCTCCGCGAGGCGGCCAAGGCCGACTTCCTGGCGCGCGAGGGCGTGAAGCTGACCTACCTGCCGTTCTTCGCGAAGGCTGCGATCGACGCGCTGAAGGTCCACCCGAAGCTCAACGCCACGATCGACGCCGAGAAGGGCGAGGTGACCTACTTCGACCGCGAGAACATCGCGTTCGCCGTGGACACCGAGAAGGGCCTGCTGACGCCCGTCGTCAAGGAGGCCGGTGACCTCTCGATCGCCGGGCTCGCCAAGAAGATCGCCGACATCGCCGAGCGCACCCGCACCAACAAGGTGACGCCCGACGAGCTCTCCGGCGGCACCTTCACGATCACCAACCTCGGCAGCTTCGGGGCGCTCTTCGACACCCCGATCATCAACAAGCCGCAGGTCGCGATCCTCGGCCCCGGTGCCGTGGTGAAGCGTCCCGTCGTGATCGACGACGCCAACCTCGGCGAGACGATCGCCGTGCGCCACATGGTCTACCTGTCGCTGACCTACGACCACCGCCTGGTCGACGGCGCCGACGCCGGTCGCTTCCTCCAGGAGGTCAAGAAGCGCCTCGAGGCCGGTCAGTTCGAGGTCTGAGCCCGGTCGCCCCGCGAGCGAAGCGAGCAGGGGCGGCGCACCATCCGTCATACGACCCCGCACCCATCGGTGCGGGGTCGTATGACGTTCGGCTCACCCCCGGAAAATCGGGGGGCGATCGTCGGTGCCACGGCCTAACCTGAGGGCACCGTGACGATCACCGAGACCTCCCGCTCCACGGACGCCACCACCCCGGTGTCGGAGCCCACCACAGACCGCCAGCCCGTTGACTGGCGGCGAGTGCGCCGTCCCCTCTCCGTCGTCTGCCTCTCGCTGGCCTTCGTGGGGGCGGTCGCCTCCTCGCTGGGCAGCGTCGTCGCCGGCCGGCTGGCCGACTCCCCCACCTCGATGCTCGTCGGGGTCCTCGCGCTGTGCGTGGTCGGCGGGGCGTTCGTCGACACCGCCGCGCGCACGATCTGGGGCGTCGTGGTCGACCGGGCCGAGGGTCGGCTGCGCGCCGACCTCATCGACGCCGCGATGGCCCAGCCGCTGTCCGAGCTGTCGGAGCAGGCGGTCGGCGAGGTGCTCGACCGGATCGACGACGACACCTGGGAGGTCGGCCAGCTCATGCGCTGGGGGGTGTGGATGGCCATCCGCACCGTCCTGTCCGCCGGGCCGCTCTGGATCGTCGCCGCGATCACCTGGTGGCCGGCGGCCTTCCTCTTCCCACTGTGCGGCGTGGCGGTCTGGTTCGCGATCCGTCGCCTGCTCCCGCTCATCGCCGAGCGCAAGGTGCTCGAGGAGGCCGCGTGGACCGACCACGCCGCCTCGACCGAGGAGGGCATCGCCGCGCGCGACGACGTCCGCACCTCGCTGGGCCAGCCCCACGTGCTCCGGCGCAACGCCGAGCTCGCCGCCGAGATCCACCGCAGGCTGCGCGGCGTGCTGGCCGTCGAGGTCAGCGTGACGAGGCGCAGCGGCGGCCTGCTGCACGGCGTCCTGGCCGCCACGGGCCTCCTCGGCGTCGCCCTCGTGCTGCACGGCGACCTGTCGACGGCCCGGCTGGTGACGCTGTTCCTGGTGACGACGATGTTCGTCGGCCAGGTCGACATGCTCGCCCGGCACCTCCCCGACCTGCAGGAGGGCATGGGCGCGGTGCTCCGCCTGCGCGGGATGATGTCGGTCCCCGCCGAGCCGGTCGGCGGGCTCTCGCTCCCCCACGGCCCGCTCGACGTCGAGCTCCGTGGCCTGGCCTTCTCCTACGGCACCGGCAGCTTCGCCCTGCGCGACATCGACCTGAGCGTCCCCGCCGGGCACACCTGCGCACTCGTGGGCCGCACCGGGTCGGGCAAGTCGACGCTCGCATCGTTCCTCTCCCGTGCGGTCGAGCCGCCGCCCGGCACCGTCTTCCTCGGCGGCACCGACGTCCTCGAGCTCGACCTCCAGCAGCTCCGGTCGGCCGTGGGCGTCGTCACCCAGCGCACCGAGATCCTCGCCGGCACGCTGGTCGACAACATCACCCTCTTCGGCGAGGCACCCCGCGAGTCGGTCGTCGCGGCCGTCGAGGAGCTCGGCCTCACCGAGTGGGTCGCCGGTCTCCCCGAAGGCCTCGACACGCTGCTCGGCCCCGGCGGCACCAGCCTGTCCGCCGGCGAGGAGCAGCTCGTCGCCTTCGCCCGGCTGCTGGTCCGCGACGTCAGCGTCGTGGTGCTCGACGAGGCCACCGCCCGGATGGACCCGGTCACCGAGGCGCGCGTCGTGCGCGCCGCCGACCGCCTGATCTCCGGCCGCACCGGCATCCTCGTCGCCCACCGCCTGTCCACCACCGAGCGCGCGGAGCAGGTCGCCGTGCTCGAGGCCGGCCGCGTGGTGCAGCAGGGTCCACGCGACCGGCTGGCGGTCACCAACGGGCCGTTCCGCGACCTCCTCGACGCCGCCGCCCACGAGGTGGTCATCGAGGAGCACCACCACGACGACTCCTCCATCGGCTCCGTGCGCCGCAGCACCACGCCGCCCGAACCGCCCCACGTCGACCCGCCGCTCGGCCTGATGCGCCAGGTCTGGCACGTCATCCGCCTCAAGCCCGAGTGGGGCCTCCTCGGCGCGCTGCTCTTCCTCGTGGCCTCGATCACGGGCGCCTACGGTGCGATCACCGGCTTCGTCTGGGGCCACGTCGTCACCACGCTCCAGGACGGCGACAACCCCGGTCTCCTGCTGCTCGCGCTCGTCGCCTCGCTGATGATCGGCCCGCTGCTGCTGTCGCAGGCGTTCTGGACCTATCCGCACTGGTGGGTCGAGGTCCGCATGCGGGTGCGCGCCGCCGTCCTCGCCGGCCAGACCGACCAGCGCCGCCTCGTCCGTACGCCGCCGGGCGAGGTCGTCGCCCGCGCCATGGACGCCGACCGCATCGCGCGCTACACCGACCGCTGGGTCGACTTCGTCAACGGCCTGCTCGTCGCCGTCCTGACCGCCCTCATCGCCGGCACCTGGCTCGCCGGGGCGATCCTGCTCGCGGTCATGGTCGCCTCCGCCCTCGCCTCCTCGCTCGGACGCCCGGTCGCCGGCCGGTCGGCGGCCGCAGCCTCCGCGGCCCGCGCCGGGTTCGGCCAGGCGCTCGTGTCGACGCTCGAGTCGATCCGCACGGTCAAGCTCGCCGCGGCCACCCCGCACCTCCACCGCCACCTGCGCGAGGTCGACGGCGGACGTGTCGACGCCGCGGTCCGCGAGCACCGCGTCCAGTCGCTCCTCGACGGTGTCCCCGTCGTCATGGTGCAGTGCGGCGTGGTCGCCGCCTGGGCGGGCCTGCTGTCCGGTCACTGGGAGCTCGCGACCGCCCTGCTGGTCGCCAACGCGGTCAGCGGGTTCGACTGGTTCGGCCGGGTCGCCGGTGCGGTCGTCACCGAGGCTCCCGGGACACGCGCCTGGATGCATGCCACCAGCGCCCTCGCCGGAGGCGGCGACCTGATGGTGCTGCCCGGCGGCATGGACCTGTCCGCCGGCACCGCCGCCGCACCCGCCGCGGCCGTGCGCGAGCCGCTGCGCACCCTGACCCTGCGCGACCTCTCGGCCGTCCACGACGACGGCACCCTCGGCGTCCAGGACGTCGACCTCGAGGTCCGCGCCGGTGAGCTCGTGCTGCTGCTCGGCCAGGTCGGCTCCGGCAAGTCCAGCCTGCTCGGCGCGCTCGCCGGCCTCGTGAGCAGCACCGGCGAGATCGTCTGGAACGGCCAGGTCGTCGACGACCCGCAGACCACGCTCCGCCCGGCACGGGTGGCCCACGTCGCCCAGGTGCCGCGCGTCCTGTCGGGCACCTTCAACGGCAACGTCGGTCTCGACCACGCCGGGCGCACGGTCATGCCCGCCATCGAGGCGGCCCGGATGGGCCGCGACGTGTCGGAGGCCGGAGGCCCGGAGTCGCTCGTCGGCCACCGCGGGGTCCGCCTCTCTGGAGGCCAGGTGCAGCGGCTCGCCCTCGCACGTGCGCTCGCCACCGAGGCCGACGTGCTGCTCGCCGACGACGTCTCGTCCGCGCTCGACGCCGCCACGGAGATCGAGCTGTGGCGCGCGCTGCGCGAGCGGGGCGCGACGGTCATCGGCGCGACCAGCAAGGTCGCCGCCCTCGCGCAGGCCGACCGCGTCCTGGTGCTCGACTCCGGTCGCGTGGTCGACGACGGCCCGTGGACCGAGCTCTCCGCTCGCTGGGCGCACCTGGCGGGCTGACCCGACGCATCGGCGCAGGCGCTTTGGCGCGCATGGTTGGGTGGAGGCATGCGCGTCGTCATCGCCGGAGCGTCCGGGTTCCTCGGCACCCACCTCTCCGACCACCTGCGGGTCCAGGGGCACGAGGTGACCGCACTGGTCCGGCGGACGCCGACCACCGAGCACGAGTCGCAGTGGGACCCGGCCGCCAGGGAGGTCGACGCCGCTGTCATCGGCCGCGCCGACGCGGTGGTCAACCTCGCGGGCAAGAGCATCGCGAGCAACCCGCACTCGAAGGCGTACGCCCGCGAGGTGATGGACTCGCGCGTCTCCACCACCCGGCTCCTCGCCGAGACGATCGCGGCCGCCGAGCGACCGCCGGCGTTCCTGGCTGGCAACGGCATCAGCGTGTACGGCGACCACGGGGACGCGGTCGTGACCGAGGAGACCGACAGCGCCGGGGACGCCCTGCTCACCCGCGTCGCGCGGGAGTGGCAGGCCGCGACCGAGCCGGCGAAGGCCGCGGGGTCGCGGGTCTGCGTGCTCCGCACCTCTCCCGTCATGGACCGCACCTCGCCGCCGCTCAAGCAGCTCGCCCTGCTCTTCAAGCTCGGCGGTGGCGCGAAGCTCGGCTCTGGCGAGCAGTACATGCCGATGATCTCGCTGCGCGACTGGGTCGGCGCGGTGACCTTCCTCATCGGCTCGCGCGACGTCTCGGGCGCCTTCAACCTGTGCTGCCCACGCACGCCGACCAACGCCGAGTTCACCCACGAGCTCGCCTCGGCGGTGCACCGCAAGGCGTTCCTCGCCGTCCCGGCGCCGCTGATGAAGGCTGCCGCCGGCGACATGGCGCCCGAGCTGCTCGGCTCGGTCAACGCCCGCCCGGCCGCGCTCGAGCGGGCCGGCTACGACTTCGAGGACGAGGACGTCCGCGAAGTCCTCTCCGCCGCCCTGTCCTGACCGGGGTCGGCCCGTCGGACCTCCGACACGAGCCACTCCTCCCCCACCCGCACCAGCTCGACCGTCCGGGTCGAGGCCCGGTCGACCGGCAGGGCGACCGGTGCCGCGCCGCCGACCGCTTGACCGCCGACCACCCGGTCGGTGACCGCGAGCACCAGCCGGTGCGGCGTACGCTCCGCGACCTCGAGCGCGAGCACCTGGGTCTCGAGCCCCTGGACCGTCAGGCCGCGCCGCGTCCAGGCGCGCAGGTGGCGCACGTCGGCCGCGCCGGCGCGCGAGTCGTCGGTGTAGAGAGCGCGGAGGACCCCGGCGTCGCCCGCCGCCCACGCGGACGAGCGACGCCGGTCCCACCCGGCGAGGATCTCCGCCACCGCTCCACTCCCGCTCGCGGCCGGGCGTGGGGTGCCGTCGCCGCCCCGGGCGCGGTCCGGTCCCCCGATCCGGACCACCAGGGTGGCGACCACGCACGCGCAGGCCACGGCCGTCAGGACGGGGAGCAGTCGGCGGGGATCCACGCGTCCAGCCTCGCCGATCCCACGCCGCGGCGTCGGCGCTCATCCACAGGGCCGCGCCGATCGGGCGGCGTGCGCGGGCGTAGGCTCGCGGCATGTCGTTGGACCAGCAGACCGACACGGGCCTGACCTACGAGATCGCCGGTCTCGGCGACGACGCGGTCGACTACCTCGCCGCGTGGGACCTCCAGCGCGGCGTCCACGTGGACGTCGTCGCCGGCACGCGTCCCGGCACCGTCCTGCTGCTCGAGCACCCGGCCGTCTTCACCGCCGGCAAGCGCACCGACGACCACGAGCGCCCGCTCGACCCCGGCGCTCCCGTGATCGACGTCGACCGCGGCGGCAAGATCACCTTCCACGGCCCCGGCCAGCTCGTCGGCTACCCGATCGTCGCGCTCCCCGAGCACGTCAAGGTCGTCGACTACGTCCGTCGCGTCGAGGAGGCGCTGATCGCGGTGTGCACCGACTTCGGCGTCACCACCGCCCGCATCCCGGGTCGCAGCGGCGTGTGGCTGCGCGCCGACGACCGCGGCCCGGAGCGCAAGATCGCCGCCATCGGGATCCGGATGGCGCGCGGCGTGACGATGCACGGCTTCTCGCTCAACTGCGACGTCGACCTCGGCTGGTACGACCGGTTCGTCGCCTGCGGCATCGACGACGCGGGGGTCACCTCGCTCAGCTCGGAGCTGGGTCGCGACGTCACCGTGCACGACGTGCTGCCGAGCGTGCGCCGCCACCTGTCGACGTACCTCGCGTGGCAGCCCTACGTCGCGACGCCCGACTACGACGCACGGCCCGAGCCCGCGCACGGACCGCGGATCCAGCTGGTCACGCCCGGAGGCGGAACGGCCCGCGCGACGGGGTGAGGCGACGCCCGCGTCGCTCTGGTTGGGTCGCTGGATGAGCCGGCACACAGTCCAGACGACCATCAACGGCGATCCTCACTCGGTCGAGGTCGACACGCGTCGCTCGCTGCTCGACCTGCTGCGCGACGACCTCGGCCTCACCGGCACCCAGAAGGGCTGTGACCAGGGGGCCTGCGGCGCGTGCACGGTGCACGTCGACGGGCGGCGTGTGCTCTCCTGCCTCACCCTGGCCGCGCAGGTCGAGGGCCGCGAGGTGACCACGATCGAGGGCGTCGGCTCGACCGACGAGCTCCACCCCGTGCAGCAGGCCTTCCTCGACTGCGACGCGTTCCAGTGCGGTGCGTGCACGGCCGGACAGGTCATGTCGGCCGTCGCCCTCCTCGACGACGACGGGTGGTCCACTCGCGACGACGTGCGCGAGCTGATGAGCGGCAACCTGTGCCGGTGCGGGGCCTATCCACGCATCGTGGACGCCGTCATGTCGGTCCGCTCGGCGCAGGGGGCGTGACGTGCACCCCTTCACCTACACCCGCGTCGACGACGTGGAGGCGGCCAGCGCGGCGGTCACGACCGATGCCGTCTCCCGCGCCGTCCAGCAGCCCGACGACACCGTCTTCATCGCCGGCGGCACCACGCAGCTCGACCTGATGCGCGACGGGGTGTGGTCACCCGGCACGGTCGTCGACATCAGTCGACTGCCTCTGGCCGAGGTCACCGTCGAGGACGGCACCCTGGTGGTCGGCGCCGCCGTCACGATGGCCGACCTCGCCCGGCACAGGACGGTGGTCGACCTTCCCGTCCTGCGCGACTCGCTGCTGCTCGCGGCCTCGCCCCAGCTGCGCGCGATGGCGACCATCGGCGGCAACGTCCTGCAGCGCACCCGGTGCCGCTACTTCCGCGATCCCGAGGTGACCCAGTGCAACAAGCGTCGCCCCGGCAGCGGATGCGCGGCGATCGAGGGGACGGCACGCACCCACGCGGTGCTCGGCGTCGACGCCGGCTGCATCGCCGTCCACGCCTCCGACCTGGCCGTGGCCCTCGTCGCGCTCGACGCCCGGGTGCGCCTCCACGGTGCCGACGGCGAGCGGACGATCCCGGTCGCCGAGCTGCACGTGCGGGCCGACGACGATCCCGGCCGCGACAACGTGCTGGCGCCCGGTGAGCTCGTCACACACCTGGAGGTCCCCCTGCCCGACGCCCGCTCCGGCTACCTCAAGGTGCGCGACCGCGCGTCCTACGAGTTCGCCCTGACCTCCGCCGCGGTGGTCGCCCGCCTCGAGGAGGGCGTGCTGGCCCACGTGGCCATCGGCCTCGGCGGCGTCGGGTCGGTGCCGTGGCGCGCGCACCGCGCCGAGGAGGTCCTGCGCGGGCGTCCGGCCTCGCTCGCGCTCTTCGAGGAGGCCGCGGCCGCCGAGCTGGCCGACGCCTTCACCGTTCCCGGCACCGCCTTCAAGCCCGAGCTGGCCCGACGCACCCTCGTGCGCCAGCTCCGCGACGTCACGGAGGTGACCGCATGAGCACCGCGACCGACACCACCGCAGTCCCGAGCACGGGCACACCCGTCGTCGGCGCGGGTGTCAGGCGCGTCGACGGCCCGTTGAAGGTCACCGGCGCGGTGCCCTACGCCGACGACCTCGCGCCCCGCGACGCCCTGGTCGGGGTGCTGGTGGGCGCGACGATCGCGGCGGGCGAGATCTCGCTGGTCGACACCAGCGACGCGCTCGCGGCTCCCGGAGTGGTGGCCGTCATCTCGCACCACGACGCGCCCCGGGTCGTACGCCCCGACGAGGCTTCCGCGGACGATCGGGCACCGCGTCCGCCGTTCCAGGACGCCACCGTCCGCTTCCACGGCGACCACGTCGCGCTGGTGGTCGCGCAGACCCGCGAGGAGGCCGTGCACGCCGCCAGCCTGCTGCACGTGACCTACGACGTCACCGAGCCGGTCGTGGACCTCAACGACCCGCGGGCCACGCGCGAGACCGACGACCCGGCGGGCGCGGACAGCGTCCGCGGCGACCTCGAGCGAGGTCTGGCCGAGGCCGACGTGGTGGTCGAGGCCGACTACGTCACCGGCGACAACACCAACAACCCGATCGGCCTGTTCTCGGCGTGCGCACAGTGGGACGGCGACGCCCTGCACATGTGGGCCACCACCCAGTGGCCCTTCAACACCGCCGACTGCCTGGCCGAGGCGTGGGGCATGGCGCGCGAGGACGTCCGGGTCGAGTGTCCCTACCTCGGCGGCGGCTTCGGATCGGGTCTGCGTCCATGGCCCTACATCCACGCCGCGGCGATGGCCGCGAAGGTCGTGGGGCAGCCGGTGCGGGTGGTGCTCAGCCGGCCGCAGATGTTCACCGCCGTCGGGCACCGGCCGGAGACGGTGCAGCACGTGCGTCTCGGCGCTCGCCGCGACGGCACCCTGACGGCGGTCGAGCACACCGCGACGATCCCCGTCGCGGTCGACGACGACAACCCGGAGAACGTCGTCTCCGGCACCCGTCAGGGCTACGCCGTGGAGCACCTGCGCGCCGACGTCGACCAGGTGCGACTGCACATCTCGCCCCCCGGATCGATGCGAGCCCCCGGTGAGGCCCAGGGCAACTTCGCCCTCGAGACCGCACTCGACGAGCTGGCCGTGGAGCTGGGCATCGACCCGGTCGAGCTGCGCCTGCGCAACGACACGGCCACCAACCCCGACCAGGACGACCTGCCGTGGTCGAGCAAGGCGCTGGACCAGTGCCTGCGCAGGGGCGCGGAGATCATCGGGTGGGACGACCGCGACCCGGCGCCCCGCTCGATGCGCGATGGCGACCAGCTCGTGGGCTACGGCGTGGCGGCCGTGTCGTTCTTCTACTTCCAGCAGCCCTGCACCGTCCGCGTCGTCGTCCACCGTGACGGCACCGCGGCCGTGCACTCCTCCGCCATGGACATCGGCACGGGCACCTACACGGTGGTCACCCAGGTGGCCGCCGACCGGCTCGGGCTCGAGCTCGACGACGTCGAGGTGGTGCTGGGCGACAGCTCGCTGCCCGCATCTCCCCCGGCCGGCGGATCGGGTCTGGCGACGGCGATCTCCAACGCGGTCGCACTGGCCGTGGCCGAGGTGCTGGACGACCTCGACCTGTCCGGCACGCCCGGTCGCGAGGCGCTGGCGCGCGCGGTGGGCGACCGTGACGAGGTCGCGGCCGAGGCCACGGCCGCGCCGCCGGACCCTGCCGAGATGGGCATGTCGCCCTCGGGCGCGTTCGGCGCGAAGTTCGCCAAGGTGCGCGTGGACGCCGACCTGGGACTGGTCCGCGTCGAGCGGCTGGTGTCGGTCATCGACTGCGGCCAGGTGCTCAACGAGCGCACCGCCCGCAGCCAGGTCGTCGGCGGAGCGGTTGGCGGCATCGGCCACGCGTTGCTCGAGCACACCGTCACCGACCTGCACGCCGGCCCGCAGACGGGGCGCATCACCAACGCGCACATGGCCGACTACCTGATCGCCGTGAACGCCGACGTGCCCGACCTCGAGGTCGAGTTCGTGGGTGGTCCGGACCGGCTCAACCCCGTAGGGGTCAAGGGGGTCGGTGAGGTCGGGCTCTGCGGTGTCGCGGCCGCGATCGGCAACGCGGTCTTCCACGCGACGGGGCGACGCATCCGCCGACTGCCGATCACGCCGGACCTCCTGCTCTGAGCTGTCGGCGTGAGCGACCGTCCCGGCTCCCGACCGTGAATTGGGGCGGTCGACACGCCGTCGTAGAGTTGCGGGTGTGACGACGGCTCCAGCACCCGAAGGACGCAAGCTTCTCCGCCTCGAGATCCGCAACGCGGAGACTCCCATCGAGAAGAAGCCGGAGTGGATCAAGACCCGCGCGCGGATGGGCCCGGAATACACGGCCCTCCAGGAGCTGGTGAAGGGCGAGGGCCTCCACACGGTCTGCCAGGAAGCCGGCTGCCCCAACATCTACGAGTGCTGGGAGGACCGCGAGGCGACGTTCCTCATCGGCGGCGACCAGTGCACCCGGCGCTGCGACTTCTGCCAGATCGACACCGGCAAGCCGCAGCCGCTCGACCGTGACGAGCCGCGCCGCGTGGCCGAGTCGGTGCAGAAGATGCAGCTGAAGTACGCCACCATCACCGGCGTCGCGCGCGACGACCTGCCCGACGGTGGTGCGTGGCTCTACGCCGAGACGGTCCGCGCGATCCACGAGCTCAACCCGGGCACCGGCGTGGAGAACCTGATCCCCGACTTCAACGGCAAGCCCGACCTCCTCACCGAGGTCTTCGAGAGCAGTCCCGAGGTGCTGGCCCACAACGTCGAGACCGTGCCGCGGATCTTCAAGCGGATCCGCCCGGCCTTCCGCTACGACCGCTCGCTCGACGTGATCACCCAGGCCCGCGACTTCGGCCTGGTCACCAAGTCCAACCTGATCCTCGGCATGGGCGAGACCCGCGGGGAGATCAGCCAGGCGTTGCGCGACCTCCACGACGCCGGCTGCGAGCTGATCACCATCACCCAGTACCTCCGCCCCTCCCCGCGCCACCACCCCGTCGAGCGCTGGGTCAAGCCCGAGGAGTTCGTCGAGCTCAAGGCCGAGGCCGACGAGATCGGCTTCGCCGGCGCGCTGTCGGGCCCGCTCGTCCGCTCGTCCTACCGCGCCGGACGGCTGTACGGTCAGGCCATGGACGCGCGTGCCGCCGCCACCCCGGCGACCGCCTGATCACACCCTTCACCGTCTAGCTGGACAGGTTTCACCATGTCGACCCCCGCACCCTCCGCGCCGAGCTCCCGTCGTGCGCAGATCATGCAGACCTACACGATGGCCAAGCGCACGGACCCGCGCCTGGGCCTGATCATCGCGGGTGTCTTCGTGCTCGGCGCGGCTGTCGGCTTCGGCCTGCTGTCGCTGCTCCCCGGCACGGGTGTCATCAGCATCATCATCACGATCGTCGGTGCGCTGATGATCGGCCTGCTGTGCGCGCTGCTCGTCTTCGGCCGCCGCGCGCAGAAGGCGGCGTACACGCAGATGGAGGGCCAGCCGGCAGCCGCGGCGGGCGCGCTCCAGATGCTGCGCCGGGGCTGGAAGGTCGAGCCGGTCGTGGGCTTCACCAAGCAGCAGGACGTCGTGCACCGCGTGGTCGGACCGCCCGGCATCGTCCTGGTCGGCGAGGGCTCGAGCCCGACCCGCGTGCGGTCGCTGCTCGCCACCGAGCGCAAGAAGCACGAGCGCGTCGCCTACGAGGTGCCGATCCACGAGGTCGTCGCCGGTCGCGGCGACGGCGAGGTCCCGCTGCCCAAGCTGGTGCGCCACGTCCAGAAGCTCGGCCGCTCGGTCAAGCCGGCCGAGATGACCGACATCCTGCAGCGCCTCAAGGCGCTCGACGCCCAGCGCGGCAAGGTGCCGCTGCCCAAGGGCCCGGTCCCCACCTCGATGAAGGGCATGCGCTCGCAGCAGCGCGGCCGCTGATCCGGCCCTGAGCTGACGGTCCCGGGCTAGAGCGCCACGGTCCGCGTCCCCGCGGCGAGGTCGTGGAGCCCGCGCTCGTCGAACGTCAGCAGCGGCGGTACGACGAGCGCGACCAGGACGCTGCGCACCACCGCCGCCAGCAGCGAGACCGGCCTCGACGGGTCCTTCTGGCGCACCACCCGGAGACGCGTGGCGAGCTTGCCGAACGAGCCGCCCACCGTCGCGGTGAACAGCGCCGACTCCACGACGAAGAGCGCCAGCGTGCCGAGGCCATTCGGGTTGGCGGCGATGACTCCGGTCGCGACGAGCCCCTCCACGACGGCCAGGCACGCGACCCAGTCGATGCACAGGGCCAGGATCCGGCGTCCCCACGTGGCCGACCGGAGGTCGCTTGTTACAGCACTCGTCACCCCGCCAGCCTAGGTGCGGGGCCGACACGCTCCATCCATCGGGCGCTTGTAACACGCCCGAAACAAACGGGATACGGTCTAGAAACTGCTCCCCCCTAGCGTGGCGGCACGGTGCAACGACGCTCCGTTCCCGAACGCTGCAACTCGACGCGCGCCCGTCGCCGTCAAGGAGGAACCGAATGTTCAACAACTCCGATGAGCTCTTGAAGTTCATCAAGGACGAGGGCGTCGAGATGGTCGACGTTCGCTTCTGCGACCTGCCCGGCGTGATGCAGCACTTCACGGTGCCGGTGTCGTCGTTCGACCAGAGCGTCTTCGACGACGGCCTCGGGTTCGACGGCTCCTCGATCCGCGGCTTCCAGGCCATCAACGAGTCCGACATGTCGCTCTTCCCCGACCCGACGACGGCCTACGTCGACCCCTTCCGCAAGTCGAAGACGCTCAACGTCAACTTCTTCATCCACGACCCGATCACGGGTGAGGCCTACAGCCGCGACCCGCGCAACATCGCACGCAAGGCGCTGGCGTACCTCGACTCGACCGGCATCGCGGACACCGCGTACTTCGCCCCCGAGGCCGAGTTCTACATCTTCGACAACGTCCGCTACAGCACGGGCGTCAACGAGGGCTACTACCACATCGACTCCGTCGAGGGCTGGTGGAACTCCGGCAAGGAGGGCGAGGAGAACAAGGGCTACAAGACCCGTCTCAAGGGTGGCTACTTCCCCGTCGAGCCCTACGACCACTACAGCGACCTGCGCGCCGACATGGTGAAGAACCTCGAGGCGTGCGGCCTGCTCGTCGAGCGCGCCCACCACGAGGTCGGCACCGCCGGCCAGGCGGAGATCAACTACCGCTTCGACACGCTGCTCAAGGCCGCGGACGACGTGATGAAGTTCAAGTACCTCATCAAGAACACCGCGTGGGAGCAGGGCAAGTCGGTCACCTTCATGCCGAAGCCCATCTTCGGTGACAACGGCTCGGGCATGCACGTCCACCAGTCGCTGTGGAAGGACGGCGAGCCGCTGTTCTTCGACGAGACCGGATACGCCGGCCTGTCCGACACCGCGCGCTGGTACATCGGCGGCATCCTGAAGCACGCCCCGTCGCTGCTGGCCTTCACCAACCCCACGGTGAACTCCTACCACCGCCTGGTCCCGGGCTTCGAGGCCCCGATCTCGCTGGTCTACTCCTCGCGCAACCGCTCCGCGTCGGTCCGCATCCCGATCACGGGCGCGAACCCGAAGGCCAAGCGCGTCGAGACCCGCTTCCCCGACCCGTCGGCGAACCCCTACCTCGCCTTCGCCGCGCTCATGCTGGCCGGCCTCGACGGTGTCCAGAACAAGACCGAGCCCGCCGACCCGATCGACAAGGACATCTACGAGCTGCCGCCGGACGAGATGGCCGACATCGCCCAGGTGCCGACGTCGCTCGATGCCGTCCTCGACGCCCTCGAGGACGACCACGACTACCTCACCCGCGGTGGTGTGTTCACGGACGACCTGATCGAGACCTGGGTCGACTTCAAGCGGACCCAGGAGATCGCTCCGGTCCAGCTGCGGCCGCACCCGCACGAGTTCGAGCTCTACTACGACATCTGAGAAGACGCCTTTGTAGGCGTCTGACCTGCGGGTTCTCCAGCCCCCGGTCCCCGTTTCCCCGCGTTCTCCCCGGGGTGACGGCGGCCGGGGGCTGCGCCGTCTCCGGCGCTCATCCCCCGCCCTCGGCGGGACCCGGGCGATCCTGGGTGGCCTGCCGTGACCGCCCCGCCCGGTCGCCGTCACAGCGGCCCACCTCGGCCCCTCCGGACCGTGCGCCACGAGGCCGCACATCCGGCAACGTGCGTCGATTGCACAGCCCCTCTCGGCGCGGACGTTCCGCGCCATGACCAGTTCACGGGCCCGGCCCGAGCGCCCGGCACACACCCAGTCCCTGCAGTCCCAGTCCGAGTCCCAGTCCGAGTTGACCTCCGAGTCCACCCCCGCCAGCGAGCCGACCTACGTCGGCGGCGTCACCGTCAGCGGCCCCAACACCAAGGGCTACTACCGGCTCAAGTGGACAGAGCCGGACGGCACCCCCGGCGACACCACCGGCGGCCGCGACTACGACTACGCGGTGGCGAAGGCCCACGAGATCAACGACCGCCTCGCCCAGGCGGCCGGCCCGAAGGCCACCCACACCCTCCAGCACGTCGTCGACGCCTTCCTCGCCGACGGCCACAGCCCGTACAAGAAGAAGCTGCCCTACAAGCAGACGCACCTCGACGGCCTCCGCACCGACCTCACCCGCGCACTCCACGGGCAGGAGTACACCCGCGCCATGGACGTCGACCGCAAGGTGTGCGACACCATGCGCCAGCAGGCCGGCACCCACAACGGGGTCACCGCCACGACGAGCGCCGTGCGCGCGATGCTCCGCTGGGGCTACCAGCACCAGTACTTCACCGCCGAGCAGGCCGAGCTCCTCCCCCGCGGCGGCGCCGTCCCCGAGCCGATCCGACCGAGCACCCGCACCCGCGTAGACGGCGACGACGACGCTCCCACCCCCGGGCGAGCCCGCACCAACGGCTCGGACGAGGAGTACATCGACGACGAGGACTGCCCCAACGCCGAGCAGATCGAGAACCTCCGCGACCAGCTCCAGATGCGCTTCCCGCTCTGGGGGCCCTCGCCTGCGAGCTCGCCGCCAACAGCGGTCCCCGCTGGGGCGAGCAGTTCCAGCTCAAGGTCAGCGACGTGCACCTCGACGGATGCCAGCGCTACCCCCGCCCCCACATCCACGTCGACTGGCAGATCGCCCCCACGGGCAAGGCCGGCAAGAACCGCAAGGGCAACCGACGTGACCGCCCCAAGGGCAACAAGACCCGGGTCGTCCCCGTCGCCAAGCGCTCCATCACCGGATACCCGCTCCGCGACGCACTCCGCGAGCGCGTCGCGGCCGCCCGCGCCGAGAAGGCCGCCGGCACCAACCCCGAGGGCCTCCTGTTCCCCGCCGAGCGCGGCGGGCTGCTGTGGCACACCTCGTTCTACGGCGACCACCTGCTGCCCGCCATGATCGACGCCGGCCTGCCGGTCGAGACTTGGGACATCACCGAGCACGTCTGGGATGAGGAGCGCGGCGCCTACGTCCTCCGTACCCGCACCGAGCGCCACGCCGTTTTCACGTGGCACAGTCTCCGCCACAGGTTCGCCCGCGTGTGCGTGGACATCCACAACATGACTGAGGGCAAGCTCATGGCCATCGGCGGCTGGGAGAACATCAACACCGTCCAGACCCGCTACTACCGCAGCGGCGACGACAACATGAACGGTGGCCTCGCCGCCTTCGACTGACTCGCCGGACGAGCTACCTCCGGACCGAAGTCCCCGTCCAGGCCCTGCCTGGACGGGGACTTCGCATGTCCTCAGAGGCAGGCGTCGCGACGCCGATCGGGTGTGAGGCGGCACACAGGCGCTGACCACGTGCGCTGATTGCCGAGGATCCGCTTGAGCGGGACCAGTAGCAACATGACCACGAAACTGAAGCTCACGGGCACCCCCACGCGACGCCCGAACCTGCACCTCTCCGACCCCATCTGGACCGTCAAGCACGTCGCTAAGGCCTTCAACATCACCGAGGACCGCGCCCGCCGGCACACCTACCGCCCTGGCTTCCCGCGCCCCAAGCAGGGCTTCGACACGAACCTGTACTGCCGTGACGAGGTGCTCGCGTGGTTCCGCGATCTCGACGGGATTCCCGCCACGGCGGCCATGGAGCGTCGCGCTCGCGAGGTTGCCACGGCAGCACAGGCACCCACGCGGACGCCATCGGCCAGAAGGGCGTCGCCCGGTCCCGCGTCCACCACGTCCACCGCGTCCACCGCGTCCACCGCGTCCACCGCGTCCACCGCGTCCACTGCGTCCACGACGGCCCGACGGACGACCTCCGGCCCGACGTACCGGCCACGCAGGGGACGCTGAGGCCGCGCGCGGCGCATCACGGGCCACCGCACGGCACACACCGCAACCGCACGGACACGCTGGACGAGCGACTTCCGGTTCTTCAGCCCTCCAACCACCCGGTCGAACGCAACACGGATGGGGCGTGCGCGCACAGGGTGCGGGCGGAGCTGAGGGTGGCGGGTCGACGTCGGTTCTCCCGCTGACGTCGCCCAGCCGGCCAACGCCGGCATAAAGGTCTGGCCACTTCCCGGCCCACCTGCACGTCCAGCGCCCGTGACTGCTAGCGCCCGGTGGGCCCATCCCCGCGTAGACATCGCCGAGGCGTACGCAGTTGCAGATCGGAGACGTCGCACCGGGTCCCGCTTCGTCGTAGGGCCGGCTCAGCCCGAGTCACGGCCCCGGCTAAGGGGGCTCGCCGGCCGGCACGCGGCTTCGGCAAGTCTGTCGAGCAGGTCGTTGAAGGACTTCCCATCGCCACGATCGCGCGCGGTTCGCATCCACTCGGCTGGCCCCGTCCACGAGCAAACAACCGCTTGACTGAAACGAAACGGAACTCAGGTCTGGCGGCGCTGCCCCAGTGCCGCCTGCATCCGGTCGAGGTCGGCCGGGCGCAAACCGACGCCGGGTTCCGGCGCCAGCAGCGTCGCGGCCACTCCCAGCTGTGTCAGCCGCGGAGCGATGAGCGCCGCTGCCGTCGTTAGGAACGGCGCATCATCTGGCTCCAACGCTGCCATTAGGGGCCGTCTCCGCGGACCCCCACCCGGATCCACGGCACCCTCCGCCGTGTCGTCCCAAAGCAGTTGTCCCAAGTGGTCGTCACACCACACCAGTGACCGGACCTCCCGGTGGGCTTGAAGCCACGCACGCAGAGCGTCCCACTTCCACCAGCCAATCCGGTCCTCATCAAGCCCTTGGTCTGCGAAGTCCTCCGCCTCAACGAGCGCAGCCCATTCCCGGCCAGGAAACGGGTTCATCCGGGAACGGCTGGATGCGGGCCAGCTCGTCAACCACATCGGCACCACTCCCGGCAGCGCCCCGAGCGCGTCCAATCGTCGGCATAACGTCGGAGAGACCCGCACCGGCCCGAACAGATGTCCAGCCGTGACCTCATCACCCCACACCTCCGAGACCGGATGCACAGCCGATACGACACCGTCGACGTCAACCACCAGTGCGACGCTTCCGCGCTGCGAGGACGGTGGCTGGGTGGCTGGCACGTAACACTGGTACCGCACGCCACCGACAGCGGACTCTTACCGGCCTCCCGGTGGCGTCGGTGATAACGGCTGGCGTCGGCTCATGGGCGCCGCACTCTCCGTCCCCGTCTTCGACCTCGAACGGGACTTCTGCACGGATAGGTGCCTTCTCAACCTGTTACCCGATCGTGCAGCAGCCCCTTCTACCTCGGCTGCGTCAGCCCGTCGATGACCTCAAGTAGGTATTCGCCGAACGTCAGTCCCTGTTGAGCAGCCTCTTCCGCCAGTTGATCGAAGTTAGCGACGTCCATTCCGCGTGCCGTGATCGCCAGGCGGCGTTCGTCAACGGTGGCCACGTGCGAGTAGTGCGCGGGGTCGTGCCAGTAACAGGTCTTGCAGGTATCGACGTCCCGCACTGACCAGTTGGGACAATTCTCGCAGGACATCGACTTGGCCCGATTGTCGGAGCCGCACAACGGCATGTAGTGCTGGAGCTCGGGTGCTGGATCTCCACCGATGGCGAACGGCACTCGGTGGTCCGCTTGGAGCATCCGCGTGATGAACTTCTCGCCACAGACCGCGCAGCGGTGGTCATGTTGGTCGAACAGCGCGTTACGAAACGCGTTCGAAATCGGCCTACGCTGCACAAAGCCTTCGCTCATCGTGTCCAGGAGCGTGTACCTACTCATGCGCGTACCGCCGACGTTGACGAGCTTGCTCTCAACCATCAGCCCCGCGTCTTTGACGTCGCGGACCGCGCGCGGTGGGTGGTCGTACCCGGCAGCCTTCAGGTCGCCCGTCGTGACACTCCCGTGCTCCAACATGAACTCCAGTGCCTTGCGGGCGCGGGCGGACATGGGCTGCGAGCGGGCCCAGTCGATGAACTCGGCACTGTAGGTCGACGCGTAAGACACGCGCCCCACAGTAGAGAGGTGCCTTCGGCCTGTCAGGCGATCAGGTGATCTATCCCGCCCAGCCGGTCGACCAGCGCGGGTGAGAGGTACAGCGACTCCACGGTTACGTCGCTGCCGCCCGAGAGCGTGGATTGCGCCGACCGGCCAGCGATGACATGAAGATGTGTCAGCCCAAGCTCGCTATCGATCGGCTCGCCGTACTTGTTGTCCTCGCGGACGACGTCGTACGAGATCACGTAGGAGACGTTGTTGTCGTTGGCCTTGTGTAGCGCCTGCTCAAAATCCTCGCGAGCCAGTCCGGACATGTATCGGTGGTCCCGGACATTAGTCACGCCCTGGTACGGTGGGTCCATGTAGACGACATCGGAAGCTCCGGCGTCGATCAAGAGCGGCGCATAGGAACCTGAGTGGACGTCGGTTCCCTGCATCACCTTCGACGTTCGGACGAGGCGCTCGCGAACTGTGGCGGGCTTGGCGCCTAGGCGCCTGTTGTCGGCCGACTGGTTGAACAGCCCGGTCTTGCCGTAACGGACAGCGCCCTTGACTATCCGGTTCAACAGGTACAGCAGCAGCGCCGGATCGTTCGTTTCGTTGAACTCGCTGCGCTTGGCGAGGAAGAACGCCTTGGGGTCTTCCAGTGAGTCTTGCCACATCGCTTCGTACTGGTCCGCTAGCTCGACTGGCTGATCGATGATCGCCCGCCACATCGCCATGAGCGGCGCGTTGACGTCGTTGATGACGGCTCGATCGGCAACGTTGGCGTAGCGAGCAGCGATGCTGATGGCCGCAGATCCTGCGAAGGGCTCGACCAAGGTCGCGGTGTCGTCCGGCAGGTACCGGAGGATCGCGTGAGCGAGGGCGCGCTTGCTCCCTTGGTAGGGGAACGGGTGAGGCACGTCAACGAGGCAGTCGAGCTTGGCCGGGAGCACGGTGAGGATTCCGTCCGCGCCGACGGAAGGGGCAAGTTCGAGGAGGTCGATCACCTCACAAACGTTATCCGTGGGGTACGACAGTCCGCGCGCGCCGCGCTGACACCTCGTGAGGCACCGCCAGCGGCGGCCACCACCCTGGTCCATGTCCGCGTGTACCCGACCGGCTCTGGACAGCGGACTTCACGTATGTTTCGACAGGGTCGGGCTGGTGCTACCGCGTTCGTGACGACGCCATGCGCGCGGCGGACCCTGGGCTGGGCGGTCGAGACCACCATGAGCAATCAGTTCACCGTCAACGGCGTCGAGCAGGCCATCTGGACCCGAGGTCGCGATGGCTGTGAACTGGCGCTCCTCGATGCGCACCACGACCACCGATTCCAGGTAGCTCTGCGTGGCCTACTCCGAGCACCTCGCGGCCGCCCGGCTCGGTGGCGTCGGCTAATCGCACGGCAACGCCTGGCCGAGTCCGTGATCGGGCTCTATGAGGTCGGAACCGCCGGGGCGGTTCATTCCTGCCCTCGGGGACATCGCGTGCCCTAAGAGCGCGTGCCGAGGGTGCGCTGCTCCGGGCGGTGCCCGACAACCGAGGTGGCGGATGCTCGGCTCGTCGTGGCAGTGACGGTAGGCCCTGCAGCAGCTAGTCAGACCTCGTGAGGACCTGGCTTCACGGAGTCAAGCCAAGCACCCCGCTCTACCGCCGCGCAATCTGGGGCGTTTGGGGGATGGCTCACTCCCGCAAACGCCCCATTCCAGCCGTGCAAGTTTCGAGGACTGTTGAAGCAAGCGCAGACAGGGCTAGCACGGCTAGGCCTCCGCGCCGGGGCCAGTCGGAGTGCTACTTGCCGACAAGTTCAGGGTCCGGACATTCCACCAGCACGCTCAGATCGGGCGGCGAAGAGCAAGGGATGAGCTAATCCTTTGCCCTTCGAAGTCGGCGGGGTCAACCCGCCAGAAGGGCTCCTACAGTGAGCACCATGGTCAACGCGGGACCCCCCGCACCCCCCGGCCACCAGACGCCGAGGCTCCGTCCCCTGCCCGGCGGCCAGCCGACCGGACACCACTCCCCCACCCCCTCACCCTTGGACGTCCCCGACGGCACCACGCCGCCCAGGGGCGACGCCAAGTCATCGCCGTTCGACCGGCTGACCGCAGCCGCCTCCTTCCGAGTCCCGACACCCGAGGACGGCCCCGACAGGGACGGCAACCGCAGCTGGCACGACCCCGACCCGGGCGCCGGTTCCCACCTCGGGGAGGGGCGCACCCCCTACGACCGTGCCCTCAACCGGTGGGCCGACGGCGTGAGCCGCTCCCGCGCCCGCACCAGGTTCCGAATGGCCAAGCGGCTGCTCGTCGCGGACATGGACACCCCTGTCGAGGCACAGGACCTCCGCGCCTTCCCGTGGCACCAGCTCAGCGTCGAAGATGCTCAGGACTTCCACCGGGCCGTCTACCGCCGCTACGACAAGCAGTCGTCGCGCAACGACATCGTCTGCCCGCTCCGCGCGATCGTCGTCCAGTGCTACGCCACCGGTCTGATCAGCGCGCTTCGACGAGAGGAACTCCTCGAAGCCCTGAACACGCTCGCCCCCGGGCGCTCGACCCGCCGCCACCGCATCACCGACGACGAGTTCGACGCACTCATGGAGGTCTGCCTGACCACCGGCACCGCATTCGCCCGTGCCCGCAACAGCGCCATCATCGCCTTGTTCCGTACCACTGGCCTGCGGGTTAGCGAGCTCACCCGGATCGACCTGTGCGACTGGGACCGACGTGAGGACACCATCCACCTGCGCATGACGAAGAACGCAGACCCGCACACCTTGTTCCTGCACCCCGGGACCAAGGCTCTGCTCGTGGACTGGCTCGCCGTGCGCGGCACGAAGCCCGGCAAGTTGTTCTGCAGCATGCACGGCCCCATCGACCGCGCCATGACGCCGTCCTCGGTCCGGTACATGCTGGCGAACCGCTGCGACGTCGCCGGCATCCCGCACTTCGGTACCCACGACTTTCGCAGGACCTTCGCCACCGAGATGCTGCGGCAGTACGACGCTGCGCTGGTCAGCAAGCTGCTCAACCACCGCAAGCTCTCCAGCACCCTCATCTACGACATGTCCACCGACGACGAGATGCGCCACGCGGTCGCGTCTATCGCGCTGGGCCCCTTTCACGAGGGCGGGGCGGCATGAACGACGCCACCCTGACGGGGCATCTTCGAGACCGACGGCCACCCGCCACCTCCCTCTACCTGAGTGTCCCGGATGAGAACCACGCAGCCGTCGTCCAGCTCAGCACGGGCCGGGGCGGTGACGCATGACCCTGCACACCTCGTCCCCAGCGGCACGTACGGGCCGCCTCCACGTCGTCGAGGCACGCGAGGCAGCGGTCCTAGCGCTGCGCGCCGAGGCGTTCGACCGCTTCCAGCGTCGCTACCGCCACAACCCAGGCAGCCAGCAGACCATGGTGCGGGCCCTCGAAGCCTGTGCCCGACTCAGCAGCAACGGCGACTGCCAAGCGGTGAACTACCCCTGGGAGCTGCTCACCGACGAGCTCATCGTCGAGGAGCTCTGGCGCGACGTCATCGGCCCGCGGTCCCGGAACACGGCACTGAAGTGGGCCACCGCCATTCGAGTCATGCTCAGCTGCTGCCGGCGTGTCGGCCTGCTGACTCACGAGGAGCTGCTCCGCGCCTCGGCGTTCGAGACCACTGACGGCGGCAAAGTGCTCAAGCCCGCCGGGCGATACCTGTCCGAGGAGTCGGTCAACGCCCTCCTCAACGCCTGCCGCCACGGGCGAACGGGCGGTGCGGCCGTCCACATTCGCGACCACGCCCTCCTCGCCGTGCTCGCCTCCTCCGCCGTCCGGTCGGTCGAAATCACCGGCCTCGAGGTCGACAACTTCGCTCTCGACGAGCACCGACTGGACCTGACCATCACCAAAGGCAGCCGGCCCCGAGAGGCGTGGCTGCACCCGGTCGCAATCGAGGCCCTCGAGGCGTGGTTGGCGATCCGCGGGCGTGCGCCGGGCCCGTTGTTCGTGCCCCTCTCGCGCACCGGACGTCCGATGGTCGATAGGGGGGCACTCAGCTACCACCAGGTCTGGAAGATCGTGCGGCGGCGAGCAGCCGAGGCCGGGCTGGGGGTCGTCACCCCGCACGACCTCCGCAGGTTCGTCATCACCACGCTGCTCGCCAACGGCCACGACCTGCTCCTCGTGTGCCGCATCGCCGGTCATGTCCGCCCCGAGACCACCGCCGCGTACGATCGCCGCCCCGCCGAGGCACAGCGCGCGGCTATCGAGTCCCTCTCCCTGCGCGCGTTTCAGACGAGTCGGCGACGCGATCTCCAGGACTGACGAACGCTGACGACGGTGGGCGTCAACCGAACCTCGCTCAGGCGAAGGCCCCGGTCCATCCAGGCCGGGGCCGTCGTCGTGACGGGCGGCGCCGACGACGTGCGGTCTGTGAAACAAGACGCCATCTCGCGATGTCTTCGATTCTCCGATGGCATCGACTACCGGCGCATAGGTTGACCGCATGACTGACGAGAACGCCTACGACACCGTTCTTGACGCGGTGCGCGCCGCGCGCCGCATTCAAGAACGGGAGCACGAGGGGTACGGGGTGGGAGTGTCGTTTGACTTCAACGACACCGAATGGGCCTGGGTCCAGTGGTGTCTCACTAGTGACGGCGACACTGAGTGGAACGCCGACGTGCTGGAAATGTGCTTCCCTGCGTCGCGTGACGCTGTCGCCACCGATCTTCGCTCGCGCGGCTATGAGCCCGACGAAACACTGAGTGGCGAGCACAACGCCCACATCTGGCGTCTCAGCGACGAACAGAAGTCCTGGAAGACCGAGGACGAGATGGTCGCCTACATCGTCGATCAGGTACGTGCGATCGGCGGCGCGGACGGCATGACCTTCACCGCGTACCCGTAGGCAGCTCCTCGCGGCACATTGGGCGCCGGCGGCGGCAACTCGCCACCTTCGTCCTACACCTGTCAACCTGCTCGGACAGCGGCCGGCGCTGTGCCGCACCCCTAGTCGTTGCCCTCTAACTCGGAGGCCTTGTGCTCACCCGCTACTCCCTCACCCCCGACCAGGCGCTCCACGTCACGACCGCAGACGGGACCCGGACGATCGCCGACCTGCGCTTCGCACCTCAGCCCGACATTTTCGTACAGCGTGACGTCGCACCAGGGCTCAAGGATCCAAGCTTGGCGGCCTCGTGGCTGGTCGACGATCTCAACACCCTCGCGTTCCACCTACCCGTGTGGGCCAGCCGCCACGAAACCCTCCCCTCGGTGGTCGTCGGACTCGGCGCTGGTGACGAGGAGACCGACCGGTCGTTCGGCGAGCTCGTGTGCGAGGTCCGAGAACGCGACGGAGTCGCGGACTTCGTCCTCCACCTGTCCCGGATCGCCGACCAAGAGGCTCCGTCCCCAGTCGCGTACCTGCACGACGAGGACGGTGGCGAGCACGTCCCGTTCCGCCGCGTCCTGCGACGGATCCTGGCCCTACTCCCCCATCTCGACGACCCGCACCCGGTCCGCGCAGAGTTCCGTGCCCTTCTCGCGGAGTACGACGGTCCGCTCGCAGACGCGGTCATCCACCCGTACGTCGACCAGGTCACCCTGCAACGCAAGCTCGCCGAGCTTGCACCACTCATGAAGTCCGACTTCGACGCCTACATCGAGGCGACCGAGGGCCTGACCGCGCCCGCGTCGGTCCACCTGGCTTCCTGGATCAGGGAGGCCGATGCCCACGACCTGGCCCACCTGGCATTCGAGTACCCGAACGCTGATGACACCGAATTGCGCATCGCCGAGTTCTTCACCGAACGCGGCCGCGTCTTCGAAGACCGCGACGACATGAAGGCGCCCGGAGTACAGGTCGATCTGGCGAACGAGTCGCTCATTCTGGCGGTCCACCAGTCCCGTCCCGAAGCATTGCTGGACTACGTCGCGGACGTCGACGAGGACTCCCTGATGCTGGACTCCGGCACGCACGCCATGCTGGCGGACCTCGGCTACATCGCCACGGAGAAGCCGCCTCGCTGACCTAGCTCAAGCGGCTCCGATTCGACGCCTCTGACGAGGTCCGCCCCCAGCGGACGGGGCCACTTGGCGTTTCGACGGCAGTTGTCGGTAGTCAGGCATAGCCTGACGGGCAGGACGATCGTCAACTTCTGACACGACAACCGAAGGGCATCCCAGCGTGAGCACAGTGAGCACCACCGCCGGTCCCAGCTCCGGTCCGGACGCTGGTGTCGACGCCACCGCCGACGACGTTCCGACCCCGGCCTCGGACACCTCGGCAGAGCCCACAACCGACGGAGCTCTGGCAGCTGTGTCGCCACCAGGGACGCTGATGGAAGTCGGCAAGGTGGCCGGCACCGCGGACTCCACGCCGTTGAAGTTCCACGTCGCGGTAGCTGACGGCGCCTACCTCCAGCTCGACGACGTCGTGACGTGCTCTCGCGACGTCCCCGGTGTCGGGAAGGTCGTCACATCCGGCCTCGTCACCGACGTCATCTCCCGCCACGAAGGCGCATCGTTCGGTTCGGACGTCTTTTTGATCGCCGACGGCGTCATGCCCGCCCAGGTGCAGGAGATCGCGGAGGTCACCACCACCCGCGTCGACCCGGAGCTGTACGTGCCTCCGCGCCCTGGGTCGGCGGCCCACCGGGCGTCGGGTGAGGTTCGCGACCAGGCCTTGTACTTCGACCAGATGGACGCCAAGGTGCCCGTCGGCCTCGGCCGCGACGGCCAGCCGGTGTTCCTCAATCTCGAGTTCCTCGACGGCACCCGCGGCGCGCACGTGTCCATCTCCGGCATCTCCGGCGTCGCGACCAAGACCAGCTTCGCGTTGTTCCTCCTGCACTCGGTGTTCACCTCCGGCGCCCTCGGTGGTCGGCAGACGAACGCGAAGGCGCTCATCTTCTCCGTCAAGGGCGAGGACCTGCTGTTCCTCGACCAGCCGAACTCGAAGCTCACCGACACCCGTGCGGGCGTCTACTCGCGTCTGGGCCTCGCCGCGGCCCCGTTCGGCTCCACCGGCTTCTTCTCCCCACCCGCGCCAGGTGACCAGACTGGGCGGCCGAACGTGAAGGGCCGCACGTCCGGCGTCAACGCGTTCTGGTGGACCCTCCATGAGTTCTGCCAGCGCGAGCTGATGCGCTACGTGTTCACCGACGTCGAGGACGAGAAGAACCAGTACACGATGGTCGTCCACCAGGTCGCTGCACGGCTCAAGGCGGACGCGGTCTCCGCCGGCAACGACGGAGCCGTGGGCATCGACGGGCAGCACGCGCGAACGTGGCCCGAGCTCATCGACATCGTGTGCGACAAGCTCACCGACGACACCAACGAGGTGGAGCGGCGCCGGTGGGCAGGCCCGGTGACGGGCATCGGCACGATCAACGCGTTCATCCGCCGGCTTCGGTCCAGTGAACGGCACCTGACCCCGATCCTGCGTGGCGACCTGCCCGCTTCCGGCAGCCGGCAGATCTCCACGTCCAACCAGCAGGTCACGGTCGTGGACCTGCACGCTCTGCACGACCGGGCACAGCGGTTCGTCGTTGGTGTCGTCCTAGCCTCGGAGACCGAACGCAAGGAAGCGGCCGGCTCCGGCGGCCTGCTGTTCACGATGCTCGATGAGCTGAACAAGTACGCGCCGCGCGACGGGTCCTCACCCATCAAGGAGGTGCTGCTCGACATTGCCGAACGCGGTCGTAGCCTCGGCATCATCCTGATCGGTGCGCAGCAGACCGCCTCCGAGGTCGAGCGGCGCATCGTGTCGAACTCCTCCATCAAGGTCGTCGGGCGTCTCGACCCGGCCGAGGCCGGGCGCCCGGAGTACGGGTTTCTTCCCGCCTCCCAGCGCGGTCGCGCGACGCTGGCCAAGCCCGGCACGATGTTCGTCTCCCAGCCCGAGATTCCGGTACCTCTCGCTGTCGAGTTCCCGTTCCCTGCCTGGGCCACGCGACTGTCCGAGGTCGTCGACCCGACGTTCTCCAGCAGCGCGTCCGCAGGTGGCGGCGACGCGGCCGCTCAGCCAGCGGCAGCTGACCCGTTCTCGCTGCTGCCCGACCTCGACGGCGACGACGGCGCGATTCCTGAGCCGGGACCCAACGAACCGCCGTTCTGAGCCACAGCCCGCTACGAACCCGACCGACCACGATCCGCAGCCGACCACCGACAACCGACCTGACGAGAAGGCAGCCCTGCCGATGAAGTTCATTCACACGTCCGACTGGCATGTCGGCAAGACCCTCAAGGGCCGCAACCGGCTCGACGAACACAAGGCCGTCCTCGCCGAGATCGTCGCCCTGACCCGCGCCCACGACGTTGACGCGATCGTCATCTCTGGAGACATCTACGACTCCTCCGCCGCGACCGCTGACGCCCAGCGTCTCGTCGTGAACACGCTGATGACGATGGCCAGCGACGGCGTCGAGGTCATCGCGATCGCCGGGAACCACGACCACGGCGGCACGTTCGAGGCCTACCGGCCGCTCATGGGTCGCGCCGGCATCCAGCTGTTCGGACAAGCACGAGCCCGAGACAAGGGCGGCGTGTACACGTTCGCCGCGCGCAGCGACGACTCCCCCGTCAACGTCGCCGCCATCCCCTTCCTGTCCCAGCGCTACGCCATCAGGGCCGCCCAGCTCATCGCGCCGGGCGACAACGTCCCTGCCCGCAACGTCGGCTCCTACGACCAGTGGGTCCGCAACATCGTCACCCATCTCGGCGAGGGCTACGACCCGGCTGGCGTCAACATCCTCACCGCACACCTGACGTGCACCGGGGGGACGTTCGGTGGCGGTGAGCGCGTGGCCCAGTCGATCTTCGAGTACCACGTCCCGGCCGCCATCTTCCCGATCGAGACCCACTACGTCGCCCTCGGGCACCTACACCGGCGCCAGGAGCTCCCCGCCGCGGCCCCGGTCCACTACTCCGGTGCGCCGCTGCCCGTCGACTTCGGCGAGGAGGACAACACGCCCGTCGTCGTCCTCGTCGAGACCGAGCCGGGCAAGCCCGCGAAGGTCACCGACCTGCCCATCACCGCCGGGCGTCGGTTGCGGACCCTGGAGGGGTCCGTGGAGGAGCTGCGGGCCCAGGTGGATGCGGCCGGTGACGACTGGCTGCGCGTGCGGGTCAAGCAGTCCACGTACGCCGGCCTTCGCGACGACATCCTCGAGGTGCTCCCGAACGCGCTCGAGATCCACATCCACCCCGACTTCACCGCCACCAGCTCAGGGAAGGTCAGCAGCGCGCAGGTCGCCTCCAAGACCCCCGCCGAGCTGTTCGCCGACTTCTGCGCCCACGTCGGGTCCGACGACAAGCGCGTGAAGGCGCTGTTCGACACCCTGCACGACGAGCTCACCAGCACCCGCTGAGAAGGACCCACCATGCGCCCAGTTCGTCTCGACATCGACGGGTTCGCCTCGTTCCGCGAACCCACCACCGTCGACTTCACCGACGTCGACTACTTCGCGCTCGTCGGACCCACCGGATCCGGCAAGTCGACGATCATCGACGCGATCACGTTCGCGTTGTACGGCACCGCTCACCGGTGGGAACGCGCGAATGCAGTCGCCTACGCGCTCGCGCCCACGACGAACCGGTGCACCGTCTCCCTCATCTTCGACGTCGGCGGGCAGCGGTATCAGGCGGCACGCGAAGTGCGACGCGTCGGCACGAACACCATCCAGCAGAAGAACGCCCGCCTGGAACGATTCGCCGACCCCACCGCGGCCCCGGCTCCGGGTGAGGAGACACCCAGCGAGGTCCTCGCCAGCGAAGTCCGCGACATGACGCCGGCCGTCTCCGAGCTCCTCGGCCTCGACTTCGACGACTTCTGCCAGTGCGTCGTCCTGCCCCAGGGGGAGTTCGCGCGGTTCCTCAAGGCCAAGTCCTCAGACCGCCAAGACATCCTGCTCAAGCTGCTCGGCGCCGGGCACTACGAGGAGATTGCCAAGCGGGCCGGCCGCCGGGCAGCGGACGCGCAGAAGGAGGCCGAGGTCTACGCCGAACAGCTCGGCACGCTGGCGCACGCTTCCGTCGAGGCGCTCGCCGCCGCCGAAGCGGACGCCACACGCCTCGACGACATCTCCTCCAAGATCGCCGACCAGGTCAGCCTGACGACTTCCGCACGTGAGCGGCAGCGCGAGCACCAGGACGCACAAGCGGCCGCGGAGAAGAAGCTCACCGCACTCGCCGATCTGAGCGCCCCCGCAGGCGTGGAGGAACGGCACGAGCGCCTCACCGCCGCACGGGCGGCAGCCTCGACAGCCGATGATTCGGCCACGAACGCCGCCGACGCGATGCGCCGTGCCGTGGAAGCAGCTGCGAGCGGTCCGCAGCGTGTGACCATCGAGGGCTTCGAACGGCTCTACGGCGAGGCGGACAACGTGGGCTCCCTGCTCGTCGCGGCCCGCAAGGACGAGCAGGCCCAGACGACCGCGGCCGAAGACGCGGCCGAAGACGCTCGCGAAGCGAGCGAAGCCCTCGCGACGGCGCGCACGGCAACCACCGACGCACAACGCGCCACTGCGGCCGCCAAGCAGGAGCTGGACACGCTCGACGCGCGCGCCGCCCGACTTCGCAGTGTCACGGTCCCCACCAATCTCGACACCGTCCTCGAGCGTGCGCAACGCGCAGGCGACGCCCGTGCCGAAGCCGAACGCCTGGTCGTCTCGGCGCGAGAGAACCTGACGCGGCTCGACGAAGCCTCGCGGGAACTGCCCGACCCGCGGCGTCTCACTGCGCTGACCACGCAGATTGACCAACTGCGCGTCGAGTCGCAGGAGCACAGTGATGTCGAGGCGGCGTTGGCGACGGCGCGCGAGCTGGCCGAACACGTCCAAGGCGAAGTCGCCTCCCTCGAGGCTCTGCATGCCCGGGCACAGGACGAGCTCGACCGTGCCCGGCTGGCTGCCGGTGCCGCAGCTCTGCGACCTGCGCTCGAAGTCGGGCACGCCTGCCCGGTGTGCACGCAGACCGTCCAGGAGGTACCGCCGACAGAAGACGCGCCCGACCTGCACGCTGCACAGGACAAGGTGTCCGAGGCACAGACGCGACTCCAGGAGGCCCGTCGGGGCGCGCAGGAGTCGCAGGAGCAGGCGGCGTCCCTCTTCGCCCGTGCCGAGCAGACGGCCGCGCACGCGAGTCGGACCGCGCACGCGGTCGCCCAGGAGCTGGCCGGCGCCGCGACCCGCGTCGGCGTACCCGTAGGAGCCTGGGCCGACGAGTCCTGGGCCCCGACTCCGGTCGAGGTTGAGCAGAACGTCGCGCTGATGCTGGCGGCGGCGGAGCAGACGATGACCGAGACGACCCGGCGGCTCACCGACCGCGACCAGGCGCGCACCACTGTCGTCCAGGCAGAGGCGACCCTGGCCGTCGCGCAGAGCGACCGGGATGCGGTCGCTGGCGAGCTGGACGAGGTTCGCCTGACGCTCGCACGCACCCACGCGGGTCTCGTCGACGCCGGAGCCCCAACGGTGGACACCACCACCGTGGAAGGAACCGCAGCCGGCTGGCGGGCCCTCGCGTCCTGGGCTCATGTAGAGCTGGACACCGTGGACAGTGCGCGCCTGCCGGCAGCCCGCTCCGCCCACGAGGAGGCGGCGCACCAGCTCGCCGACAGCGAGACCTTCCTCGCGCAGACCGAGACCCGCGCAACGCAGCTTACGGCGCTCTCGCGTGAAGCCGCGGGCGCTGCCGCTGCGGCGCAGACGCGAGCAGCCGGTCTTGCCGCGCGCCAGGGCGAGATCGACTCACAGCTCGCCACGGCGCCAGCCCGCACAGACCTGCCGGGCCTGCTCGAGCACGCCCGCGAGCTCGAGGAGGCTCGTGCAATCGCATCGACACTGGTGGAGCAGACACGGCTAGTTGCCCAGCAGGCCGCGGACGAGGTGCGCGGTGCGGTCGCTGCGGTGGCCCAGGACCGCGACGCCCTGGGCCGTGCCCGGGACGTGGCCGGGGCGTGGGCGCCGCCAGCGTTCGAAGCTCAGCGCCTCGAGAACGACCTCCCCGGCTGCTGGAACGAACTGGTGGCATGGGCTGCCGGACAGGTCGAGCAGACGCGGAACGATCGGGACGTGGCACTGCACGCCGGCACGGAGACTGCCGAGCTCGCGGCCGGGCACCTGACCGCCCTGGTGGAGACGCTGACCGAGCACGGCCTGGATGCCAGCACTGTGGCGGACGACCCCCGCGCGGCGGAACGGATCGTGGCCGTGGCCCACTCCGAGGCGTCGTCGCAGGCGAAGGCGCTACGTGACGCGCGTGAGCGTGCAGGAGCGCTGGCAGAGAAGGAGCACGCCGCCAGGGAGACCGCGACGGTGGCTGGCGAGCTGCGGTCGCTGCTGCGGGCCGACAAGTTCGGGAACTGGTTAGCGACCGCAGCGTTGGACACCCTGGTTGCGGGCGCCTCAGACTCCCTCATGCAGCTCTCGGACGGACAGTTCACGCTCACGCACATCAAGGGCGACTTCCACGTCATCGACCACTTCGACGCCGACTCCGAACGGTCGGTGAAGACCCTCTCCGGCGGTGAGACGTTCCAGGCCTCCCTCGCGCTCGCACTGGCATTGTCGGAGCAGCTGGCTACGTTGGCCGCCGGAGGAAACGCGAAGCTCGACTCGATCTTCCTCGACGAGGGGTTTGGCACCTTGGACCCCGAGTCGTTGGAGACAGTGGCCGCCACGCTGGAGACGCTCGCGCAAGGCGAACGCATGGTCGGAGTGGTCACGCACGTGGCCGCGTTGGCCGAACGCACCCCGACCCGGTTCGCGGTTCACCACGACGGGCGCACGTCCAGCGTCGAACGGGAGACGACATGAGCGTGAGCCAGCAGCCCCGAACCCGGTTCCACATTGACGGGTGGGACCCGTCGTACGGGTCAGCGATGGAGGATTCCGGGGAGACGTCCGCAGTTGAACAGTCGTCGGCACGCGTCGACGTCGGCGTAGAGGTTTCCGGCGACTCGTGGGCACCGATCGCTCCGCGAACAGGTCTGGCAGAACCAGACGCCCTGGTGTTCATCGACGGGGTACGACGCATCGAGGCGCGGGTGTGGATCCCGGATGCTGACGACGCCTCGGCTGCGCTGGGCGTCGCCGCGTCGTACGCCGCCGGCGCCTTGTGCTGCTGCCAGGAGTCGGGCGCGCACCTGCTGACCGCGGACCATCGGCGCGGCATGTTCACGACCGACCCCGCCGCGGGAGACCTGAGCACACGAGCAGGTAACTTCGTGACCCACCACGTCGCGGCAGACGAAGTCGAGTCGCCGAGCGTGATCTTGTCCGCAGCGCTGCAGCGCGAGCTCGCGACACTCGAGCTGATCACCGCCGTCAACGCCAGAGCGCAGGTCGCCGCGCACGGGGCAAAGGACGACCTGCTTGTCATTGACGGCCCGCTCCGCGGACGCGACCACCTGCCCCGCGCGCTGGGGTTCATCAAGACGCACCGGGCCATCTACCTCAAGCCGGAGCTCAACGCAGTCGTGGCGAGCCTGCGTGCTGGGGAGCGGACGCCGGTGTTCTTGATGGGCACGTCGTGGGACCGACATGCGTGGTACCTGCGGTTGCCGTGCCAGCCCGGGTCCCCGTGGGCGGGTGTGGTGCGCGTCGAGTGTGCAGCGAACATGCCTGCCAGTGAGGCGGCTGAGCTTGCGAACCTGTCCCAGGCGCTGCTGCCGCGCTACGCGTCAGTGGAGTACAAGGACCAACGCGCTCCGCAGAACCTCGTCCCGATCGCCGGGCTCGAGAAGCAGCTGCGACGCCGCCTCGGCGACCAGCGCTACATCTACCGTGCGCTCCAGCAGGCCGCTCACTCCTAGCGATCGGTCGGACCTGCTTCTCGCAGCCCGCTGGAGAACGCGCTACGACATAGCAGTCATGAACGGTCGGTCGTCATGTCAGAGTGGCAACCATGGGGATCTTCAGCAAACTGTCTCGCACAAAGGCCACTGTGCAGAGCCAGGTCGTCACCGTCGCGTTCCGGGATCTGAACAGCAGGGACCCTCTTGCCAACTTCTCCCCTGAGCGCGGGTACGCCTATCTCTGGCCCTTCCCGGAGAAGCCCGAGGTCGGTGACTGGGCGATCGCACCGGGAGTAGACGGTCCTGCCACGGTCGTTGTTGGCCACCTCGGGCTTCCCGCGTCGGCCCGGGGCATGGCACTCAAGGCCCTACTGGAACGGATCCCGCTGGAGAGCGTGGCGCGTGCCCGCGCTAGGGACGAAGCAGCCGCGTGTCATTGGCTGGATTACGCGCGGCAGGCTTCTGGACTGGACCATCAGGACGGTCGCCGTCCTCCGCCGGGTTTTGACGTCTTGTCTCCGGCTCAAGGCCCAGCGGAGCCCGACAAGGCCGACGAGTATGGACGGGCGTGGTGGCGTGCCTACAACCTGGCGCAAGCGATGGGCCGACCCTCCGACGAGGTGGCAGCGTTCAAGGCGATCGGCCAAGACTGGTTTCGGCTCCGAGACCGTGCGCGAAGGCAGGACCGCGACGCGCGCATCTCCGAGGCCGCAGCGGCCACTGACCTTGACGCCGCCATTCGCAATGTCCATGACCGGCCCCGCGCCGAGGTAGAGAAGATGCTCTTCGCCGGCCAATCGCTGTGGGATTGGCTCGCCTACGTGCAGGATCTCGAGCGGCAGGGGAACCTCGAAGAAGCCCTCCGTTTGCTCTCTGCGTTGATCGTCGCAGCCGAGCAAGAAGCTGAGGTTTCAGGTCGCGAACCGGCTCCCGCGTACACCGAACGAGCAGCAATCATCCATCGGAAGCGGCGCGACTATGCCGCGGAAGTCGCCGTGATCGAGCGCTGGGAACGCGCCTGTCCGCCGGAGAAGCGAGGACCGGGCGCCACTCAGGCAAAGCTTCTTTCCAGGCTTGAACGTGCTCGCGCGCTTGCGCAAAAGAGCTGATCAGACGTCGCGACCAGTCCGACTGCATCGCCGGCAACGCCTACGAACCGATCACGACTCGCCGCGAGTGCCCCACTGGCGCTTCGCGGCTAATGACGTTGCAGCATCGGACGGCAGCGGCTTCTGTAGCCTGCCGGGTATGAGCTATCACGGCCCATCCGCCGAGGATGTTGCGAGGCTGCGGGAACTAGCAAAGGCCTTGGCCGATCTCAATCCCAGCATTCATGTCGACGAGGAAGATGCGATCCTGAACGTTCCGTTCGATGCCTCATGCACGGTTGACGCGAACGCGTACGCCGGGAACTTCAACCTCGGTACGTCGTTCGAATTCGAGGACGGAGGGGGAACCAACGACATCTTCGAGTCCATCCCCACGTCCGAGGTCGCCAAGACGGCCGAATGGATCCGCGCCACCCTTCTCGAGATGCCCCAGTTGAAGATCGAGGCGGCCGAGGACTACGCAGAACTGGCTTAGAGACGGTGCGGTCAGGGTGAGCGCAGCGTGCTCCGCACCGCACTCGGTTGCCGGCGTGCTCACCGATCTCGCGACCTTTGGTAGAGCCCAACTAGCGACCTGATGGGCGTCGCCCCGGTGGTGAGTTCCCCGAAACTTCCCCGGACCAGGCACCTATCAAGCACCTACTGGACGCCTACCTCGCAGGAGCGTAGCGTCGACACACCCCTTCTGACCTGAGCAAACGAAGCCCGCGGACAGGTGACCGACCATGACTCTAGCTCTACTACGACATCTGAGTGTCACGAGGTCTCTGACCTGTTGAAACGCCGCCGGGCGACCCATCGGTCGTCCGGCGGCGTTTCTGTGGCGTCAGCCGATCCAGTCGTTGCCCGGCAGCTCGGCGAGCTGGGTGATGTCGAGCGTGGGCTCGATGCCGGACTCCGGCGCCAGGCCGAAGTGCTCCACTGCGCGGCGGACCCACTCGGCGGCGTCGATGTTGAGCGGGCCGGAGACCCACATGGCGTACGGCAGGTTCACGAACCTCTTCTCCTTCACCGCAGCGAGGTCGCGCGAGGCCGGGTTGGCCTCCAGGACTGCGACCTTCTCCTCGTAGGACTGCCCCGGGTAGTCGACGAAGAAGATGATGTCGGGGTCGGAGGCGGCCAGCCGCTCCCAGCCGACCTCAGTCCAGGTGTCCTCGACGTCTGCCGTGGCGCTCGTGACCTGTGCCGAGTCGAAGATGGCCTGCGGTCCGCCGAAAGAGCCAGAGGTGAAGATGGTGTCGGTGCCGGAGTCGAAGAGGAACACGGTGGTCTCGTCGTCGCCCTTCGGCGCCTCCTCCAGGGCGGCTCGGCGCTGGCCGATGTCGTCGATGACGGCCTGTGCGGTGTTGGGGTGACCGGTGAGCTCGCCGATGTTGGCGAGGTCGGTGGTGAGGGCCGTCCAGGCGTCCATGGTCCCGCGGGCACCGTCGTCCTGCAGGCAGGTCTCGCTCAGGAGGTAGGGAGTGATGTCGCGCTCGGCGACCATCTCCGGCATCAGGTTGCGGGCCTCGCTGAACCCGTAGTTGTAGCCGGCGAAGAACACCTGCGGGTCGACCGCGAGCACGTTCTCGAGGGTGGGGAACTCGTCGCCGACGACGGTGAGCTCGTCCACCCGATCGTCGGGGTAGGCCAGCTCGAGGAGCGCCTGGTCGCGGGCCATGCCGGTCACGGCGACCAGCTCGTCGCGGGCTCCAGCGGCGAGCGCGATGGAGATGATGCCGCCGTCGTAGGCGTACATCTCGGTGACCGGCCCGTCGACCGTGAGGTCCTCGCCGCAGTTCTGCACCGTGATGGGACCGCCGTCCGCGTTGGCTCCACCCGTGGTGTTGCTGTCGGAGCCGCACGCGCTGAGCAGAGTGGCTGCGAGGGTGATGACCGCAGCGGTCGCGAGGCGCGTACTCCGGTGGGTGCGGAGGGTCGGGTTCATGGGGTGTCCTCTCGGAGGTGGGGTTCGGGCAGGTGGTGGATGAGCAGGTGCGACTGTTCGAGGTGGGGGTGGGCGACCTGGACCGAGCCGACGGCGAACTGCTCCTCGATGCGCGCCGCGCCCAGCACGTCGCTCGGACGGCCGACGGCGACGAGGGTCGCCGGGGACGTCGCACGGTCGCGGCCCTCCGGCCAGCCGACGACGGCCACCTGGTCGAATGAGCGCAGCGCGAGATCGAGGTCGTGGATGGTGACGACCAGGGTCTGTGCCTCGCGGGCGACGGTGTGCAGCAGGCGCTGCTGCCAGGCCACGTCGAGGTGGTTGGTCGGTTCGTCCAGCAGCATCAGCGGGCACTGCTGGGCGAGACCACGGGCCAGCACGGCGCGGCGCTTCTCACCGCCCGAGAGCTGGTCGCACGGGTCGTCGATCCGGTCGGCGAGGCCGACTGCCTCGAGCGAAGCCACCACGATGGCCCGTTCGTCGCTGCCACCGCGCGACCACGGGCGGGTGCGGGGGACGCGGCCGAGCGCAACCATCTCCCCGACGAGGAGCTCGGCGGAGACGAGCTCTTCCTGGGGGACGAAGGCGAGCCGTCGGGCGCGGTCGCGGGCGCTGGTGCGGTGCAGGTCGCGGAGCTCGCCCGACTCGTCGGCGAGGTAGGCCGTGCCCTCGCTCGGGCACAGTGCTCCGGCCAGCACCCGCAGCAGGGTCGACTTGCCGGCACCGTTGACACCCACCACCCCGAGCCGTGCCCCGACAGGCACCTCGAGGTCGACGTCACGCAGGACCTCGCGGTCGCCGAGCCGGGCCGACACGCCGCTCAGCCTGAGCGCGAGGCGACTCACCTCTCACCGCCGTACGTGTAGGTGCCGCGCCCCATCAGGAGCAGGAAGAGCGGGGCGCCGACGACGCCGGTCACGACCCCGAGGGGGATCTCCTGCGGGCGGACAGCGAGCCGCGCCAGCACGTCGACCCACAGCAGGAACACTCCCCCGCCCAGTGCTGCGACCGGGATGACGACCCTGTGCCGCGCGCCCACGACCAGGCGGGCGGCGTGCGGGACGATCAGGCCGACGAAGCCGATGCCGCCGCTGACCGCGACCAGCACGCCGACGAGCACGGCGAGCCCGACGAACAGCGTCGTGCGCAGGGCGGCGACGTTCACCCCGAGTGCGGCAGCGGTCTCCGGGCCCGCCGCCAGTGCGTCGAGCCATCGGTGCATCGACATCATCGCCGCGGACAGGAGCAGCACGAGGACGGCCGGGACCCACAGCTTCTCCCAGGTCGCGCCTCCGACGCTGCCGAGCATCCAGAACAGCACCGAGTTCGCGGCGCGTGCGTCGTCGGCCATGAAGACCAGGAACGAGGCGATCGCCGACAGGCCCGAGGACAGCACGACACCGGTGAGCACCAGTCGCAACGGCGTGAGGCCGCCCTGGGCGGTCGCGACGAGGTAGACCAGCAGGGCCGAGCCGACCGCACCGAGCAGCGCGCCGGTCGAGACCGCGTAGATCCCGAAGCCACCGAGGACACCCGTCGTGATCGCGGCCGTCGCACCGACCGAGGCGCCGGAGCTGATGCCGAGCAGGTAGGGGTCCGCCAGCGGGTTGCGGACCAGCGTCTGCATGCCTGCGCCCGCGACCGCGAGCCCGGCGCCGACGACCAGCGCCATCAGGGCGCGCGGCACGCGCAGCTCCCAGACGATGATGTCCCAGCGGCCGGGCTGCTCGCCGGTGAAGCGGTCGTTGACCGTCGAGACGACCTCGGCGACCGGGATCCGCTCGGACCCGAAGGCCAACGACATCACGGCACTCGCGGCCCACGCGAGGGCAAGGACCACGACCAGCGGCCAGAACGGCAGGCGCCTCCTGGACCTCGACGATCTGCCGGGTCGGTGCGTCACGGTCGCACCCGCGTCCGGGGCAGGGGGTGCGCGGGCAGGAGGGATGACGGGTCCACTGCGGGCCTCTCGGGTCTCGAACCCCGATCGCGAGGGCCCAGGTGACGGACACGTGAGCCGACAGGTTTTCGGACTCGGGAATCAACCAGTGACGCTGCCTTCCCAGGATCTCTCCCAGTGGCGTGTAGCGCCGCTGTCTCCCTCACCGCTGCGCGCCAGTCCCGGATTCACACCGGAGTTCCCTGGCATCCCAGAGGATGCGTTCGACTCGGCCCGAACGCTAGCACTGCCGGTCGTCACGATCAGCCGGGAGCACCACCTTGTTGCGAATTGTTTGCAACAACCCGAGGATGCGCGCGTGACACCTCGCCTCGACCCGGCCTTCGTACGGCTCTGGGTCGCCACCACCGCCTCCGGCGTCGCCACCTGGTCGATGCCGTTCGTCCTCGGCCTGGCGCTGGTCGACACCACTCTGACGGCGAGTCAGCTCGGCGGGCTCCTGGCGGTTCGCACGGTCGGGTTCCTCGTGGTCATGCCAGTCGCGGGAGTGCTGGCCGACCGCTACCCGCGCCGCTCGGTCGTCGGAGTCGCAGCAGCGGGTGCGGCGCTGTCCTCAGCCCTCCTCGCCCTCGCCGTGCACTCCTCGCTCACCGTGCTCGGCCTCGCAGCAGCGGCAGCCGTGGGCGTCGGGCAGGGCGCGTGCCGACCGGCCTTCCAGGCACTGGTGCCCTCGTCCCACCCGAACGACGGCAGGGCGCCAACGCAGCGATCAGCATCGCCGTGCGGGTCAGCGTGCTTGCTGGACCGGCGATCACCGGACTCGCCTCCACAGTCCTCGATCCCCCTGCGCTGCTGCTGGGGACAGCAGGGATCTGGCTGCTGGCAGCCGGCGTCACACCCTCCGGCTCCCCGTCGACCCGTCGCGCCAGCAGGCCCCCTGGGTCGGAGCGCAGCAGCTTTGCGGCGGACTTCGCCGAAGGCCTGGAGGAAGCCCATCGTCACCCGTGGTTCCTGGGTGGCCTCGGAGCCCTCGCCACCGTGATCCTGACCGGCTACTCCGTCACCGCGGTCGCCGTCCCCCTGGTGGCTCGCGACAGTGGGGACGGGACGGCCCTGGTTGCTGCGGTCGCCACGGCGTACGCCCTCGGCGCCCTGGGCGGCGCATTCGTGGTCGCGTGGTGGCGCCCGACCAACCAGGGGTGGGTGGCCCTCTCGGGCCTGGCGGCATACGCGCTCGCGCCGCTGGCGCTCGCCCTCGACCTCGGGGCGGCATGGGTCGTGGCCGCCTACGTCGTGTGCGGCGTCGGGATCGAGGTCTTCAACGTGCCGTGGTTCACGGCGACCCAGCGCGAGGTCGACCCGGCGAGGCTCTCCCGCGTGTCGTCCCTCGACTTCCTCGTCTCCTACGGGCTCGCGCCGTTGGGGCTCGCGCTGATGGCGCCCGCGATCGAGGCGTTCGGGGTCCGCCCCGTGCTGCTCGTGGCGGCTGCGGCGTGCTTGCTCGCGCCGGTGGCGGCCGGTCTCGTCCCGACGAGTCGACGATTCGCCCGCGCCTGAGGCCACGGCCGGCCGGGACCTACAGGCGCTCGCCTGCCTCGACCCGGGCCTCGATCGTGTTGCCGGCCGGGGCGAGGGGGCAGCGCCACCGGTCGTCGTAGCGGCAGGACGGGTGGTAGGCGAAGTTGAGGTCGACGACCAGGTGCTCGTCGTCCCCGCCGAGCCAGGCTCCCTTGGCGGTGTCGAGCAGGTAGCGCCCGGCGCCGTAGCTGCCGTCGCCGGCGGTGCCGTCGCGCAACGGCACGAAGATCCCGCCGCCGTACTGGTGCAGCCACCACACGTCGAGGCTGCCGCCCACCGGCTCGGGCAGCCGGACGAGGCCGATCCGACGCAGCGTCACCGAGCCGTCGTCGCCGCCGTCGACGTCACGGTCATCGGCCTCGGCCGGCTCGATCCCGAGGGTGAAGCGCAGCGCCGGGTCGTACGGCCAGTAGTCCACGCCGCGCTCCCGGAGCTCGGGGACGCCTGCGCTCGGGCTCTGCGGATGCGTGGCGAACAGGTCGGCCCGTCCCTCCCGCCAGAGGCGGTGACCCTCGGCGGGGTCGTCGAGGGACCGGACCGCCTCGTAGAGCGTGGAGACGCGGGCGCGCCAGTCGGCGAGGGCGAGAGCAGACGAGATGTCAGGCACCCCACCACTGTCGCACCTGCGCCCGTCCCGCCCTCATAGTCCCGGTCGGACAATCCGGCCCCCCGGGATGCCCGACCGGGCCTACCAGTGCATTCGGCGCGGCAGGACCTACGGATTGCTTGCTGCCCGTCCCTAGGCTCGACCCATGTTCACGCGACGCGCCCGACCCGCCCCGGCTGTGGTGCGCACCGACGCGGAGTGGCGGGCGCGCCTGGGACCCGAGGCCTACCGGGTGCTCCGGCAGTCGGGCACTGAGGCTCCCGGCAGCAGCCCCTACGCGCACCCGTCCGCGAGCAGGGACGGGGACTACCACTGCGCGGGGTGCGGTGCCGAGCTCTTCCGTGCCGAGGACCAGTTCGACTCCGGGACCGGATGGCCGAGCTTCTCGGACCCGGCGTCCCGCGACGCCGTCACGGTCCGCACCGACTTCAAGCTCCTGGTGCCCCGGCGCGAGGCCAGGTGCGCCGCGTGCGACGGCCACCTGGGCCACGTCTTCGGCGACGGGCCCACGCGCTCCGGTCAGCGGTGGTGCATCAACGGCGCCGCGCTCACCCTCGACCAGCATGGACGCTGAAGGCGCGCCCGTCGGCCGTCGCGTCGTCCTCGGGCTCCTCGGCCTGGGGGCCGTCGGCGTGGTCGCCGGCAACCGGGTCCAGGAGGGGCTGAGTCGCGTGCTCGCGCCGATCCAGCCTCGCGACCCGACCGGCCTGACCTCGCTGGTCCCGCTGGGCAGCACGTGGCGCTACTACTCCGTCACCGGGGCCGTGGAGCCCCGCGACGACGAGGACTACCGGCTGGACGTCACCGGGCTGGTCGGGACCGAGTCGACGTACTCCTACGCGGACCTCGAGGCACTTCCCCAGACGCGGTTCACCGACACCTTCCACTGCGTCACGGGCTGGTACGTCCTCGACGTGCCGTGGGCGGGTGTCCGGGTCGCCGACCTCCTCGACCGCGCCGCGCCCACCGACGACGCGGTGGGCGTCCGCTTCCACTCGTTCGACGGGACGTACTCGGTCAACATGACGCTCGCGCAGGCGCGGGCCCACGACGTCATCGTGGCGCTGCGGATGTACGACGAGCCGGTGACTCATGCGCACGGCGGCCCGGTGCGGGTCTACTCCGGCTCGATGTACGGCTACAAGAGCACGAAGTGGCTCTCGGGCATCGAGGTCACCGCGGACAACCGGCCGGGCTACTGGGAGGACCGCGGCTACCCGCTGGACGGGACCATCGATGCGTGAGGCGCCGGACGGAGCGCGCGACCTCGACCGGTTCTCTCGCGCCGAGCGGTGGGTCCACCGCTCGTTCGCCCTTCTCATGGGCGCGTGCCTCGTCACCGCCGCGATCCTCTACAACGGGTCGATCATGATGGCGGTCGGCCACCGCCACCTGGTCGAGACGATCCACGTCTGGTGCGGCATCGCGCTTCCGTTGCCGATGGTGCTCGGCGCCGTCTCGAAGGCCTACCGGGCAGACCTGGGGCGGCTCGACCGCTTCACCCCGGCCGACTGGCGGTGGCTGCGCAGCCGGTCCCGACGCGACGGCAGCATCGTGGTCGGCAAGTTCAACGCCGGCCAGAAGGTGAACTCGTGGCTCGTGGCCGCGTCGACGTGGGTGCTCCTCGGCACCGGCGCTCTCATGTACTGGACCGGCCTGGCCGCGCTCTCGTGGCGCTCCGGCGCGACGTTCGTCCACGACTGGGTCGCCCTCGGGCTGGGGCTCCTCGTGTTCGGCCACCTCGCCCACGCGTTCGGCGACCCCGAGGCCCGTCGCGGCATGCGCACCGGTCGCGTCTCCCGCCGGTGGGCACGCGCCCAGCACCCGGGTTGGCTGGACGAGGTCGAGGAGGCCGAGGCGTCCGGACCCCGTGGCTGACGGGCCGGACCACCCCTTTGCATCGTGCACAGACGGCCGGGAGGGCGTTCCATGGGGGGACGAGCTCCACGAGTGGATCGAGGCGGGACCGATGATCGCGACCGACACCGACGTCGCGCTGCAACGCCTGCTCGAGCAGGGTCGGGCACGAGCGGCCCTGATCGACCCCCACCACGTCCTGCTGTGGGAGGCGCTCGAGGCAGCCACGCAGGGCGGCAAGCGGTTCCGGCCGATGCTGGTCGTCGCGACGCACGACGCGCTCGGCGGGTCGCTCCCCGAGGCGGCAGCGGAGGTCGGCGCGGCGATCGAGCTGCTCCACACGGCACTCGTGATCCACGACGACGTCATCGACGACGACCACGTCCGCCGTGGTGCGCCGAACGTGAGCGGCACGTTCCGCTCCTACGCCCGCGCGGCCGCCGCCGGTCCTGACGACGTCGCCGGCTACGGGCTCACCGCCGCGGTGCTGGCCGGCGACCTCGCCCTCGCGGCCGCCGTCCGCGCGACCGCGACGTGCGGCGCTCCCCCGCCCGTGGTCCACCGCCTCCTGGACCTGCTCGACTCCGCACTGCACACCACCGCCGCCGGCGAGCTCGCGGACGTACGCCTGTCGATGGGCACCGACGTGGTCACCCTCGCCGAGAGCCTGGCCATGGAGGAGTGCAAGACCAGCGCGTACTCGTTCGACCTTCCCCTCCAGGCCGGGGCCGTCCTGGCCGGCGCCCCGTCGAGCACCGCCGAGCGCCTGGGCTCCGCCGGGCGGATGACGGGCATCGCGTTCCAGCTCGTGGACGACCTCATCGGCGTCTTCGGCGATCCCGTGCGATCGGGCAAGAGCACCACCAGCGACCTGCGCACGGGCAAGCAGACCCCGCTCCTCGTGCACGCGCGCTCCACCCCGGAGTGGCCGCGCATCCGCGACTACGTCGGCCGCGACCTGTCGGCGGACGAGCTGACCGACGTGCGCGCCCTCCTCGTGGCAGCCGGGTCGCGCCGCTTCGTGGAGGACCTGGCCGACCAGCACCTGGCCGGGGCCCGGTCGACGCTCGCCGACCTCGGGGTGCCCGCCACGCTGCTCGACGGCATCACGACCCGCTCCCCCGAGCTGGTCGACGGCAGCGGGGAAGCGGCATGACCACGACGCTCCGCGGGCTCGCCCTCGCCACGCACCCCGGACCGGCGCTGGCGGTCACGGCGCTGGCGGGCCTGCTCGCGACGGCACAGGGACTCGGCACCGTCCGCGTGCTGCTCGTGCTCGCGGCCGTCCTGGCCGGCCAGCTCAGCATCGGCTGGAGCAACGACCTCGTCGACGTCTCCCGTGACCGCCGGGCCGGTCGCGGCGACAAGCCGTTGGCGACGGGCGCGGTCCCGCTCGACGTCGTCCGGCGCGCGTGCGCGGTCGCCGTCGCCCTCTGCCTCGTGCTGTCCCTGGCCCTCGGCCTCGCGCCCGGGCTGGTCCACCTCGTCTGCGTCGCCTCCGCGTGGACCTACAACCTCGGCCTCAAGTCGACCGCCTGGTCGTGGCTGCCCTACGCCGTCTCGTTCGGCGGGCTGCCGGCGGTGGTCTCCCTGGTCGACGGGCAGCTCCCGCCGTGGTGGTGGCCGGTCGGGGCTGCCCTGCTCGGCGTCGCAGCCCACCTGCTCAACGTCCTGCCCGACCTCGACGACGACGCCGCCACCGGCGTGCGCGGCCTCCCCCACCGCCTGGGGCGGGCCCACCTCGCCCCGGTCGCCGCCGGCGTCCTCGTGGTGGCCTCGGCGGTCGTCCTCGTCGGCGCCGGAGCCCCGGTCCTCGTCTCGGCCGCGATCGGTGCCGTGGTCCTCGCGCTGGCCGTCGTGGTGGTCGCCGGGTCCGGTCGCATCCCCTTCGTGTCGGCGGTCGCGATCGCCCTCGGCGACGCCATGCTGCTGGTGGTGGCCCGGTGACGGCCCGGTCGGACGCGGACTGGGACGTCGTCATCGTCGGCGCCGGTCCCGCGGGCACCTCCGCAGCGCTCGGGGCGCTGGCCGAGGACCCGTCACTGCGCGTGCTGCTCCTCGACCGCAGCGACTTCCCGCGCGACAAGTCCTGCGGTGACGGCATCGCGCCGCACGCGGTCGACGTGCTCTCGGAGGTGGGCGCCGGCGACGTGGTCGCGGGCTGGACGCCCCTGCGCGAGCTCGAGCTGGCACGCGGCGACCTGCGGGTCTCGCGGTCGATGCGCCGCGAGGCCTACGTCGTCCCCCGAGCGGTGCTCGACGCCCGGCTGGTGGACCGGGCCGTGGAGAGGGGCGCGGTCCTCGAGCGGCACCGCGCGACGTCGCTCACCACTGCGGGTGGGCGCGCCCCCGTCGTGTCGGGCCGCCTCAGCGGCCGCGTGGTGGTCGGCGCGGACGGTGCCCACTCGCTCGTCCGGCGAGCGGTGCTCGGCGACCGGCCCCAGCAGCGGGCCATCGCGATCCGCGGCTACGCGCCGACGACGGACGCCGGCCGCGGGCGGCAGGTCATCCGCTACGGCGTCGGGCGGCACCCGTCGTACGCCTGGGCCTTCGACCGCGGCGACGGCTGGGCCAACGTCGGCTACGGCGAGCTCCTGCCTGCCGAGCGCGGGCAGGGGTCCGCACCGAGCAAACGGCTGCTGCTCGACCAGCTCGAGGAGCTCATTCCGGGTGCCGCCAGCACCGGCGCCGAGTGGCGGGGCCACCACCTCCCGCTGAGCAGCTGGCGGTGGGACCAGCCCGACGGACCGGTGCTGCTCGCCGGTGACGCCGCCGGTCTGATCAACCCGATGACGGGCGAGGGGATCTACTACGCCGTCGCCTCGGGCGTCTCCGCAGGACGCGCAGCCGCCCGTGCCGTCGCCGCCGGGCAGCCCGACGGCGCCGGCGCGCGGCACCGCGCGGAGGTGCGCGGCCTCCTCGGCCGGCACCTGCGCCACACCTGGACCGCCTCGCGGCTCTCGCAGTCGCCCCGGGTCGTCGACGCCGGCATCCGCGCGGCCGCCGCCGATCAGCGCACGTTCGACAGCCTCGTGGAGATCGGCCTCGGCGGTGGGCGGATCGACGCCCGGCTCGCCGGTGGCCTCGTCCACAGCCTCATCCGTCCCGCACGACCGACAGGAACCCGAGAGCCGACATGAGAATCCTCTCCGCCCGGAGTGCCCTGCCGGCGCACTCCTACCCGCAGTCCGAGATCACCGAGGCCTTCGCCCACGTGATCTCCGAGCGCAGCCTCGACCACGCCCTGCTCCGGCGCTTCCACGCCAACGCCGGCGTCGAGCGGCGCCACACCGTGCTCCCGCTGGAGCAGTACGCCGACCTCCGCGACTTCGGCCACTCCAACGACCTCTTCATCGAGCACGCGGTCGAGCTGGGCGCGCGCGCCCTCGTCGACGCGCTGAAGGCCGCCGACCTGACGCCGTCGGACGTGGACCTCGTGGTCACCGCCACCGTCACCGGGCTGGCGGTGCCGTCGCTCGACGCCCGGATCGCCGCACTGGTGGGACTGCGCGAGGACGTCCGCCGGATGCCCCTCGTCGGCCTCGGGTGCGTCGCCGGTGCCGCGGGGATCGCGCGCCTGCACGACCACCTCGTCGGGCACCCCGACCACACGGCCGTGCTCGTCGCGGTGGAGCTGTGCTCCCTGACCCTGCAGCGCGACGACGTCTCCGTACCGAACCTCGTCGCGAGCGGTCTCTTCGGCGACGGTGCCGCCGCCGTCGTGGCGACCGGGGCGAACGGCCCGGACGGCCCGGTCGAGGTGCTCGACTCCCGCAGCCGGCTCTACCCGGACAGCGAGCGGACGATGGGGTTCGACGTCGCGGCCAGCGGGCTGCGCATCGTCCTCGACGCCGCGGTGCCGGACCTGGTCGAGCGCTACCTGCGCGGCGACGTCGACTCCTTCCTCGCCGACCACGGGCTGACCCGCGAGGACATCGGGTGGTGGGTGTGCCACCCCGGTGGGCCCAAGGTGATCGAGGCGCTCGAGGCGGCGCTGGAGGTGCCGCGTGAGGCGATCCGCCTCACGTGGGAGTCGCTCGCCCGCGTCGGCAACCTGTCCTCGGTGTCGGTCCTGCACGTGCTGGAGGACACGCTGCGCGAGCGGCCACCGGCACCCGGCAGCCACGGAGTCCTGCTCGCGATGGGGCCGGGCTTCTGCTCCGAGCTCGTGCTACTGCGGGCGGTCGCATGACCACCCTGCTGGCCTTCAGCGTGCTCGTGGCGCTGGTCGGCCTCGAGCGGGTCGCCGAGCTCGTGGTCTCGGTGCGCAACGCCGCCTGGAGCAAGGAGCGCGGCGGCGTCGAGAGCGGGCAGGGCCACTTCCCCTTCATGGTGGTGCTGCACACGGGCCTGCTCGTCGGTGCACTGGTGGAGGCGTGGGTACGCCGCCCCGACGTGCCGTCCGCGCTCGCCTGGTCGATGCTCGGGCTGGTCCTGGCCTCGCAGGCCCTGAGGTGGTGGTGCATCGCGTCCCTCGGCCGGCGCTGGAACACCCGCGTCATCGTCGTGCCCGGCCTGCCGCCCGAGACCTCGGGTCCCTACCGCTTCCTGCGCCACCCCAACTACGTCGCCGTCGTGGTGGAGGGCGTGGCGCTGCCGCTGGTCCACGCCGCCTGGCTGACGGCGGTGGTCTTCACCGTCGTCAACGCGGGCCTGCTCGTCGTCCGCATCCGGGCGGAGGAGGCAGCGCTCGCCACGCTGCCGCCGACCGCGGGAGCCGCGCGTGCATGACCTCGTGGTCGCCGGCGGCGGTCCGGTCGGGATGGCCGCGGCCCTGCACGCCCACCGGCTCGGGCTCGACGTCGTCGTGCACGAACCCCGCACCGGCCCGATCGACAAGGCGTGCGGTGAGGGGCTGATGCCGGGCGCCCTCCTCGAGCTGGGCGGCCTCGGCGTCGACCCGCCCGGGCAGTCGCTCGACGGCATCCACTACGTCGATGCCGCCACCGGTGCGCACGCGACGGCAGCCTTCCGGTCGGGTCCGGGCCGGGGCGTGCGGAGGACGACGCTCCACGAGGTCCTCGCCGCGCGCGTCGCCGACGCCGGCATCGAGGTCGACCGGCAGCCGGTCCACGACGTGCAGGACGAGGGCAGCCACCTGCTGGTCGCCGGACGCCCCACCCGCTACCTCGTCGCGGCCGACGGCCTGCACTCCCCCGTGCGCCGGCTCCTCGGGCTCGACGCGCCGAGCCGGGGACGTCGCCGCTACGGGCTGCGCGCACACGTCGCGCAGGCACCGTGGACGTCCTACGTCGAGGTGCACTGGTCGCACCGCGCCGAGGTCTACGTGACGCCGGTCGCCGACGACCTCGTCGGCGTCGCCGTGCTGGCCGGTCCGGGCGCCCACTTCGACGAGCTGCTGGCCGACTTCCCGGCGCTGCGCGAGCGGCTCACCGGCGAGCGCACCAAGGTGATGGGCGCCGGTCCGCTGCGCCAGCGGGTGCGCTCGCGCTCGGCCGGCCGGGTGCTCCTCGTCGGCGACGCCGGCGGTTACGTCGACGCCCTGACCGGCGAGGGCATCGCCCTCGGCCTCGCCCAGGCGCGGGTCGCCGTGGAATGCATCGCCTTCGGCCGACCGGAGCGCTACCACCTCGTCGCCCGGCGGCTGGGTGCCCGGCACGAGCTCCTCACCAGCGCGCTGCTGCACGCGACGGCGCGGCCGGTCGTACGACGCCGCCTGGTGCCCGCGGCGCAGCGCCTCCCCTTCGTGTTCGGCGCGGCGGTCAACCAGCTCGCGCGACCGGCGGGCAGGAGCGCCCGCCCGTAGCCGTCCAGGTCAGGTGTCGTCCCGCGCGCGCGAGCCCTCCGGCGGGAGCTGCTCGCGAGAGGCGGTGCGGGAAGCGGCGGCTGCGGAGGTCGTGAGGCCCTGCGTGATGGTCCACAGCACCGCCTGGGTGCGGCTGGCGACGCCGATGGCGTTGTAGGCGCTGCGGACGTAGGACTTGACCGAGTTGATGCTCAGGTGGAGCTCGGTGGCGATGTCGCGGTTGCTGAGCCCGGAGGCGATGAGGACGAGGACGTCGGTCTCGCGCCGGGTGAGCCCGTGGCCACGCCCCGGGGACCCCTCACCCTCGGCGCTCGCGTCCCGGGGCGCGAGGACGCGGCGGCCGTCGTTGATGGCGCGGAGCGCGTCGACGAGCTCGTGGCTGGGCAGGCGTGTGGAGAGGTAGCCGGCGTACCCGCGGGCGAAGCAGGCGGCGGCCCGCCCCGGCTCGAAGAGGCCGGTGAGCACGGCCACCCGGCGGGCGCCCTGGTCCGCGAGCAGCTCGACGAGCGGGTCCGGGCCGCCCGTGCCCGCGGTGAGCGCGGGCTCGACGAGCACCAGGTCCGTCCGGTGCGTCGAGCGGGTGCGGTGGTCGACCACCTCGATGTCGGGGGCGTGGCGAGCGAGCATCGTGGTGAGTCCCAGGACGACGAGGTCGTCGTGGTTGTGGAGGGCTAGGCGCATGGTTCCGGTCGTCCTTCGTCGGAGCGTCGGGGACCGGCGCTCGGGGTCGGTCCCGAGAAGGCAGGGCGGGCGCTCAACGCAGCCCGCTGGAGGTGAAGCCCTGGACGAACGACCGCTGGAAGACCACGAACAGCGCGAGCATCGGGGCGACGTTCAGCAGGGCGTAGGCCATGGTGGCCGTGTAGTCGGGGCCGTACTGGCCCTGCAGGTAGAGCAGTCCGATCGGCAGGGTGAAGAGCTCGTTGTCCTTCAACGCGATCAACGGCCAGGCGAAGTCGTTCCACGACGACAGCAGGCTCATGAAGAACAGCACCGCGACCAGCGGCCGGGCGTTGGGCAGCACGATGCGGCTGAAGGTACGCCACTCACCCGCCCCGTCGAGCCGGGCTGCGTCGAGCAGGTCGCGCGGGATCCCGATGAACCACTGGCGGGCCAGGAACATCCCCAGCGCGGACGCCGACGTCGGGAGGATGACGGCCCAGTAGGTGCCGTAGAGCTGCATCTCGGTGACGAGCCGGAACAGCGCCACCATGATCACCTGGACCGGCAGCACCAGCGTGGCCAGCGCCAGCACGAAGAGCGGGCTCGCGCCCCGGAAGCGCAGGTGGGCGAACGCGTAGCCGGCCAGCAGGTTGGTGACCACCGTCAGCACGGCGACCGACAGGGACACGGCCACGGAGTTCACGAACCAGGTCGACACCGGGAAGGCGTCGAGCACCCGCCGGAAGTTCTCCGTCGTCAGGTCGCCCGGCACCAGGCCGACCCGACCGCCGAGCAGGTCGCGCCGGCTCGAGAGCGCGACCACGACCATCCAGTAGAGGGGGAACACGAGCACGAACGCGACGGCGACGGCGGCCCCTGTGCGGACGAGCTTCATCAGTCGCCGTCCCTTCCGTGGTTGAGGCGCCACTGGATCGCGGTGAAGGCGAGGGTGGCGACCAGCAGCACCATGCCCACGGCAGCGGCGTAGCCCTGGTCCCGCTGGGTGAACCCCTGCTCGTAGGCGTAGGTCACGAGCACGGACGTGGCGTCCTGGGGTCCGCCCCCGGTGAGGACGAAGACCAGGTCGAAGACCTGGAAGGAGTAGATGACGTTGATGATGACGAGGAAGAAGGTCGCCGGCCGCAGCTGCGGGACGGTGACGTGGCGCAGCCGCTGGCCCCAGGAGGCACCGTCGAGCATGGCCGACTCGTGCAGCTGGGGATCGGTGCCCTGCAGTGCGGTGAGGTAGATCAGCATGTTGAAGCCGACCCGCCACCACAGGGTCACGAGCACCACGGACCCGAAGGCCCACGGTCCGTCCGACTGCCAGGCCGGCTCGGACAGCCCTAGGGAGGCGAGGACGCTGTTGAGGACGCCGGTGTTCTCGTCGAAGAACAGCAGCCCGATCAGCGCCGTGGCCACCCCGGAGACCGCCATGGGCAGGATGAGCACGGTGCGGAACAACGGGCGCGCGGGCAGGGCCGAGTTGAGCAGCAGCGCCGCCGCGAGCCCGAACGCGATCGACAGCGGCGTGACCACCACCGTGAACACCAGGGTGTTGGCGGTCGCGCGCCAGAACCTGCCGTCGCCGAGCAGCCGCGCGTAGTTGTCGAGGCCGATCCATGCCCCCTGGCCGAAGCCGTCGGTGCGCTGGAGGCTGATCACCACCGCCCAGGCGAGCGGGAGGAAGACGAACAGTCCCAGCAGGAGTGCCGTCGGCGCGACGAAGGCGTACGCCGCGCGCGCCTCGACGCGAGCCGCGTTCCTCATCCGGCCGTGGCCTCCCCGATGCCGGTGCTGAGCCCGCGGATCGTCGCCTCCACGCTCTGGTCACCCACGAAGGCGGCCTCGAGCTGGTCCTGCAGGACGGTGATGATGCTGGCCATCGACGGCGAGGCGACCTGTCCGGAGTCCTGCGCCTGGACGGTGCTGGCCTGGCCGACGAACACCGGCGAGAGCTCGGGTCGCACGTCGAACTCGATGCCGCCCTCGACGAGGTCGGCCCGCGTGGGCAGGAGCGAGGCGCCCGCGCAGAACTGCCGCATCTGCTCGGCCTCGGTGACGTGGGCGAAGAACGCCGACACGAGCTCCGGGTCCGCGCCCTTGGTCGCGACGAGAGCGTTGCCGCCGAAGTCGCCCCCGGCCCGGACGTTGCGGGGCGCGTAGGTCGCCCCCCAGTCGAAGTCGACGGTCGCGTCGGTGTCCGGCACCAGGAACGCCCCGCCGAAGGTCATCGCCACGGTCTCGCCGTACCAGAGGTCGGCGGCGTAGGTCGTGGCCTTCACCGACGAGTTCGGCGGGACGAAGCGGTCGCGGAAGAAGCCCTGCGTGAACTCGACGGCCGCCCGGCCCGCGTCGGAGTCGATCGCCGGGGTGACGAGGTCCTCGGCGAGGAAGCGCCCGTCCGCCTCGAAGAGCCAGCTGAGCCATCGCGTCACGCCGTTGCCCTGCCAGTTGTAGGCGAAGGGGTAGGTGTCGTCGGGCATCGCGCGCCGCAGCCGACGGGCGACGTCGGCGAACTCGTCCCACGACCAGGCGTCGTCCAGCGAGGTGGGCACGGAGTCGATGCCGGCCGTCGCGAGGGCGTCCTTGTTGTAGAGGATCACCGAGGTGTCGGTGTGGTGGGGCACGCCGAAGGGGGAACCGCTGTTCTGCACCGCGGCCCACGCCTGCGGGGTGAACCGGTCGGAGAACCCGCTGTCGAGGTGCGTGCTGAGGTCGAGCAGCTGGCCCGCACCGGCGTAGGCGCCGAAGGAGTAGTACGGGACCCGGAAGACGTCGGGCGGGTTGCCGGCCTGGATCTGCGCGTCGATGTTCGTGAACATCTGCTCGTAGGGCACGGCGTTGAGCTTCACCGTGACCCCGGAGCTGGCCTTCTCGAACGAGGAGATGGCGGAGCGGAACCCGGCGAGCTCGCTCTCGGTCCCCCAGGTGGTGAACGTCAGCGTCCCCGAGGTGGACGAGTCGTCGCTCGACCGCGTGAACCCACATCCCGCGAGCGCGCTGGCGCCGGCGGCGGCGGAGGAGGCGGCGAGCAGTCGGCGGCGTGAGAGGTGCATGGGAGCCCTTCCGGGGATCGGTGTCCGGGGTGCCGTCGCGACGTGCACAGGCCGCGCCCACCCACTCGACTTCACGAGGTATGCGAAGTTCTGCGGACGATACTTCCATATCGTCTTCAACCACTAGCATCGAGCGCATGGCGACCGACCACCTCACCCCTGCAGAGGGTCGCTCGCCCGACGACCCGCCCGGCCCGTCGCTCAGCATCGGCGAGCTGGCGGCGCGATCAGGCGTCGCGGCGACGACGCTGCGCTCGTGGGAGCAGCGGTTCGGGTTCCCCGCACCCGTCCGGACCACCGGGGGCCAACGGCGCTACGACGCCGCGGACGTCGCCCGCGTCAGGCGGGTGAACAGGGCCCGGGAGAGCGGGCTCACGCTGGGCGCCGCGATCGAGGTGGCGGACATGGCCGGCCACGAGGGCCATCGCTCCCTGTTCGCCGACCTGCGCTCCTCGCACCCCCACGTCGACCCGATCAACGTGAGCATCAGGGTCATGAAGGCCCTGACCTGGTCCATCGAGGACGAGTGCCTGGCCCATGCGACCCGACCGCAGCTCTTCGGCTGCTTCCAGGACCGGCGCTCGTTCCGGCTCGCCGGGCGTCGCTGGCGCGAGCTCGCCCGCTCCGCGAGCTCCGCCACCGTCTTCTCGGACTTCCCGGAGACCGATCCGGGGGCGACTCCCGCCCACGTCGCCCTGCCGCAGGACTCACCGATGCTCAACGAGTGGTTCCTGGTCTGCGCCGACCGGCAGATGAGCGTGGTGCTGTCCGCCTGGGAACCGCCGCGCACCGACAGTGGCGCACCACGGCGTTTCGAGGCGCTGCTGAGCCTCGAGCCGCGCGTGGTGTGGGACGCCGTCGGCTTCTGCCACGACACCGCCGCGCGACTCGGGCTGCCGCCGGTCGCAGCGCCGTCGCCCGTCGTCCTGGTCGACACCGAGGAGGACCCGCGCCGCTCGGCGTCCCTGCTGCGGCGCTTCGCGACGTACGCCGACTCCTAGCCGGTCAGGACTTCAGGGCCTCAGGGCTTCAGCACGACCTTGAGGCAGCCCTCCGCCTTGTCGCGGAACGTGCGGTAGAGCTCGGGTGCCGCGTCGAGCGGTGCCCGGTGGGTGGCCAGCGACTCCAGCCCGAGGACGTCGTCGTCCTGCGAGACGATGTCGAGCAGGTCGTCGGTCCACTGCTTGACGTGGCACTGGCCCATGCGCAGCGTCAGGCCCTTGTCGAACATCGTCATCATCGGCATCGGGTCGGCCATGCCGCCGTAGACGCCGCTGATCGACACCGTGCCGCCGCGGCGCACGGCCTCGAAGGCGGTCAGCAGAGCGTCGAGGCGGTCGATGCCGACCTTCTCGATGGCGGCCCGGGCCACGACCTTCGGCAGCCGGCTCGCCGCGCTGATGGCCGCACCGGCGATCGGGTTGCCGTGCGCCTCCATGCCCACGGCCTCGAGCACGCCGTCGGCGCCGCGGCCGTCGGTCAGGTCACGCACCGCGTCCGCCACGTCGTCGACCGCGCTGAGGTCGATGGTGGTCGCGCCGGCCGTCGCGGCGGCGGCGAGCCGCTCGGGGACGAGGTCGACGGCGATCACGTGGTCGATGCCCCGGTGCTTCGCCGCCCGCACGGCGAGCTGGCCCACCGGTCCCAGGCCGAGGACGACGAGCGACCCGCCCTCAGGGACGTCGGCGTAGTCCACTCCCTGCCAGGCGGTCGGCAGGATGTCGGAGAGGTAGAGGTAGCGCTCGTCCTCGCCCTCGTGCGGCACCTTGATCGGCCCGAAGTCCGCGTGCGGCACCCGGACGCGCTCGGCCTGGCCACCGGGCACGGCGCCGTAGAGGCTCGTGTAGCCGAACAGGCTCGCGCCCTTGCCCTGGTCGACGTTCTGCGTCGTCTCGCACTGCGCGAAGAGGCCGCGACTGCACATCCAGCAGTGGCCGCACGAGATGTTGAACGGCACCACGACCCGGTCGCCGACGGCGAGGTTGCCCACCGCGCTGCCGACCTCCTCGACGATGCCCATGAACTCGTGGCCCAGGACGTCGCCCGGCGTGAGGTAGGGCGCGAGGACGCCGTAGAGGTGGAGGTCGGACCCGCAGATGGCGGTGGAGGTCACCCGGACCACGGCGTCCGTGGGCTGCTCGATGCGTGGGTCGGGCACCTCCTTGACCGCGACGTCGTTCAGTCCTTGCCAGGTGAGTGCCTTCATCTGTCGAACGTAGGCACCGTGGCCGCAACGACGCACCACCCCACGGGGCTGCCGCCGGCACCGCACGACCTTCGGGGTGGTGGGTGGTGGTGACGGGCTCGTTAGCGTGGTGGGTCCCGCTACGTCAGGACCACGTCATGACCGAGAACACCCGCCTCGTCCACGCCACGCCGGAACAGGTCTGGAGCGTGATCGCCGACGGATGGCTCTACCCGCTGTGGGTCGTCGGCGCCGCCCGGATGCGGGACGTCGACGACTCCTGGCCGACGGCCGGGAGCAAGCTCTACCACTCCGTGGGCAGCTGGCCGCTGCTCCTCGACGACGAGACCGAGGTGCTGGACGCGACCCCCGGTCGTTCGATCACGCTGCGCGCCCGGGCGTGGCCGGTCGGCGAGGCCCAGGTGCACCTCCGCCTCGACTCCGTGGGCGTCGAGACCGAGGTCCGCATCACCGAGGAACCCGTCTCGGGGCCCGGCGCGCTGGTGCCGCGGCCGCTCGTGGCGCCGAGCCTGAAGTGGCGCAACACCGAGACGTTGCGCCGGCTCGCCCTCGTCGCCGAGCACCGGAAGTGAGCAGCCCCCGCGTCGTCCTGGTGACCGGTGCCTCGAGCGGCATCGGAGAGGCGACTGCGCGCCGGGCGTCAGCGCGTGGCGACCACGTCGTGCTGCTGGCCCGTGGGCGCGAGAGCCTCGACCGGGTGGCCGACGCCTGCCACGGACTCGGCGCTGCGAGCACGCTCGTGCTGCCGGTCGACGTGGCGGACGACGACGCCGTGCGCGAGGCGGTCCGGGCCGCCGTGGCGCGCCACGGCCGGCTCGACACGGTCGTCGGCTGCGCGGGCGTGGTCGCCTACGGCCGGATCCAGGACGTGCCGACCGAGGTCTTCGACGGCGTGCTGTCGACGAACCTGCACGGCTCGGCCAACCTCGCCCGCCACGTCGTGCCGGTCCTGCGCGACCAGGGCGACGGCAGCCTCGTGCTGGTCGGCTCGCTCATCGGCCACATCGCAGTGCCCGACATGTCGGCCTACGTCCTCAGCAAGTGGGGCGTGCGGGCGCTCGCCCGCCAGCTGCGGGTGGACAACCGCGACCGCCCGGGCGTCCGCTTCGGCTACGTCGCCCCCGGCGGCGTGGACACGCCGATCTACCGGCAGGCGGCGACGTACGGCGACTCGGTGGGCCGCCCGCCCTTCCCCGTCGTCTCCCCCGAGCGGGTCGCGGCGCGGACGCTCGCCGTGGCGGACCACCCGTGGCTGCCGAGCCAGGTCGGCGCCGCCAACGACGTCATCCGGTTCGGCTTCACCGCGGTGCCGTGGGCCTACGATCGCCTCGTGGAGCCGCTGTTCCGCGTGATCGCGCAGGACCTGGTCGCGCCGGTGGAGCACGGCCCCGGCAACGTGCTCACGCCCCACCAGGCCCTCAACCGGCTGCGGGGCGACCAGGGCAACGCCCTCCTCGGCGCGGCGCGCAACGTGCGGGAGCTCGTCCGTCGCGGGCGCGGAGGACGGTGACATGAGCTGGGACGCCGTGGTCGTGGGCGCCGGGCCCAACGGGCTGGTCGCCGCCAACCGCCTGCTCGACGCGGGCTGGTCGGTCCTGCTGCTCGAGGCGCAACCGACGGTCGGCGGCGCCGTCCGCAGCGACCGCGAGGTGCACCCCGACTTCGTCCACGACACGTTCAGCGCCTTCTACCCCCTCGCCGCGTCGTCGCCGACGATCGCCTCGTTCGGTCTCGAGGACCACGGGCTCGAGTGGTGCCACGCGCCGTCCGTCCTGGGCCACCCGCTCCGCGACAGCAGCTGGGCGGTGCTGCACCGCGACCGCGCGAAGACCGCAGCCGGCCTCGACGCGCTCCACGCCGGCGACGGCGAGTCATGGCTCGACCTGTGCGCCGAGTGGGACCGGGTCGGCCCGCACCTGATCGGGGCCCTGCTCACGCCCTTCCCCCCGGTCCGCAGCGGGGTCGCGCTGCTCGGGGCGCTCCGGCACGTGGGCGGCCTCGACATGGTGCGGACCCTGCTGACGCCGGTGGCCGACCTCACCCGCGAGCGCTTCGGCGGGGAGGCCGCGCGGGTCCTGCTCGCCGGCAACGCCGGGCACGCCGACATCCCCCTCGACGCACCCGGCTCCGGGCTGATGGGGCTGCTCCTCGCGATGATGGGCCAGACCGTCGGCTTCCCGGTGCCTCGGGGCGGTGCCGGCGAGCTGACCGGCTCGCTCGCGCGCCGCTTCACCGCCAACGGGGGCACCATCCGCACCGACGCGGAGGTGACGGAGATCCGGGTGCGGAACGGGCGTGCCCACACGGTGGTCACCGCCGACGGCGAGGGCCACCGCGCGCTCCGCGCCGTCGTCGCGGACGTCCTCGCGCCGGCCCTCTACACCCGGTTGCTCGACCCGTCGGCGGTGCCCGACCGCGTCCTGCGGTCCCTCCGGAGGTTCGAGCTCGATCCCGGCACGGTCAAGGTCGACTGGGCGCTCGCCGACGAGGTCCCGTGGACCGACGGACCGGCCCTGCGCAGCGGCACGGTCCACATCGCCGACGACGTGGACGACATGGGGCTCGCGCTGTCCCAGGTCGGCTCCGGGGTGGTGCCTGCGCGTCCCTTCATGCTCACCGGACAGATGACCACCGCCGATCCCGACCGCTCCCCCGCCGGGACCGAGTCGTTCTGGGCCTACTCCCACGTGCCCCAGCGCACCCGGCACGATGCCGGCGACGGCGGGATCACGGGCACGTGGGACCGCGACGACTGCGAGCGCTACGCCGACCGCATGCAGGCACGGCTGGAGGAGGTCGCACCCGGGTTCGGCGCGCGGGTGCTGGCCCGCCGCGTGCTCGGGCCCCGCGAGCTCGAGGAGCGCGACGCCAACCTCGCCGGCGGTGCGCTCAACGGCGGGACGGCCCAGCTGCACCAGCAGCTGGTCTTCCGTCCCGTCCCCGGCCTGGGACGCGCGGAGACGCCGGTGCGCGGCCTCTACCTCGGCTCGGCGTCGGCGCACCCGGGTGGCGGCGTCCACGGCGCGTGCGGCGACAACGCCGCGCGGGCCGCGATCGCCCACGACCGGGTCGACCGGTGGGTGCCGTGGCGGTCCTCCCGCCCGGTGTGACGCCGCGTGCAGACCCCGAGGGGTGACGTCGCGCTCCCCCCATGCCCATTGGGAGGTGACCGTGCCGTGGGCGCCGACCTAGCGTCGAAGATCCAGCGCGATCCAGCGCCGACGACTCTTGGGGACACGCCATGGCGAGCAAGCGACCGACCAGCACGACACCGGACCACCGGGGAGCAGGCGACGAGCTCCACCAGGGCGTGAAGCGCGGCGAGCGCCTGACGACCGCCACCGGCACCCCACTGGGGGACGGGCAGAACTCGCTGAAGGTGGGCGACCGGGGGCCGACGCTCCTCGAGGACTTCGCCTTCCGCGACAAGATGTTCCACTTCGACCACGAGCGGATCCCGGAGCGCGTGGTGCACGCCCGCGGCTACAGCGCCCACGGGACGCTGGAGTGCCTCGACGCGATCCCCGACCTGACCCGGGCGGCGCCCTTCCAGCGCAAGGGCAAGGAGACCGAGGCGTTCGTGCGCTTCTCGACCGTCGCGGGCAACCTCGGCTCCGCGGACCTCGCCCGTGACGTGCGCGGGTTCGCGGTGAAGATGTACACCGACGAGGGCAACTGGGACCTGGTCGGCAACAACATCCCGGTCTTCTTCATCCAGGACGCGACGAAGTTCCCCGACCTCGTGCACGCGGTCAAGGAGGAGCAGGACCGTGGCTGGCCGCAGGCGCAGTCGGCCCACGACACCTTCTGGGACTTCGTGTCCCTGATGCCCGAGTCCACCCACATGCTGCTCTGGCAGATGAGCGACCGGACGATCCCGCGCTCGTTCCGCTTCATGGAGGGCTTCGGCGTCCACACCTACCGCTTCGTCAACGCCGACGGCGACGACACCTTCGTGAAGTTCCACTGGAAGCCGCGCCAGGGCCTGCAGTCGGTGGTCTGGAACGAGGCGCTCAAGATCAACGGCGCCGACCCGGACTTCCACCGTCGCGACCTGTTCGCCGCGATCGAGAGCGGCGACTTCCCGCAGTGGGACCTCGGCGTCCAGGTCTTCGACGAGGCCTTCGCCGACGACTTCGACTTCGACGTCCTGGACTCCACCAAGCTCATCCCCGAGGAGGTGCTGCCGGTCCGCGTCATCGCCCGGCTGACCCTCGACCGGGTCGTGGACAACATGTTCGCGGAGAACGAGCAGGTGGCGTTCGGCACCCACAACGTCATCCCTGGCATCGACTTCACCAACGACCCGCTGCTGCAGGGACGCAACTTCTCCTACCTCGACACCCAGCTCAAGCGGCTCGGCAGCACCAACTTCACCCAGCTCCCGGTCAACGCCCCGCGGTGCCCGGTCAGGCACTTCCAGCGTGACGGCCACATGCAGACCGACCCGCAGCTCGGACGCGGGACCTACGAGCCCAACTCGCTGACCGGCGACGACCGCGGACCGCGGGCCGACGTCGTCCACGGCTACCAGAGCATCGCCCGGGAGGAGCAGGGCCCGACCCGCCGCCTGCGGGCCGAGTCGTTCGCCGACCACTACAGCCAGGCACGCCAGTTCTTCATCAGCCAGACCGACGTCGAGCAGCAGCACGTCGTCAGCGCCTTCGCCTTCGAGCTCGCCAAGGTGGAGGACCCGCGCATCCGCACCCGGGTGCTCGCCAACCTGCGCAACGTGCACGACGACCTCGCGCAGTCCGTGGCCGACGAGCTCGCGATGCCGCTGCCCGACGCCGCCGAGGCGGTCGTCGCCACGCGCACCGACCTGCCCGCATCGGCCGCCCTGAGCATCCAGCTCAACGGTCCCGACTCCTTCGCCGGTCGCAAGCTCGGCGTGCTCGTCACCGACGGCAGCGACAAGGCGCTCGTGCAGGCCGTCACCGCGGCCTTCGAGGGAGCAGGGGCGGTGGTGGAGTACGTCGCGCCGGCGATCGGGCCCGTCAAGCTCAAGGGCGGCGGCACGATCACCCCGCACCACGCGATCGACGGCGGGCCCTCGGTCCTCTTCGACGCGGTGGCGCTGCTGCCGTCGGCCGACGGCGCCGCCGACCTCGCGGGCCGTGCGAGCGCCCAGGACTTCGTCAGCGACGCCTTCGCGCACTGCAAGCTCATCGGGACCGGGCCGGCAGCCGCCCCGCTGGTGGCGAAGGCCGGGGTCGAGCCCGATGCCGGCTTCCTCGACCTGGCCACCGCGGGCGACGCCGATGCCTTCGTGGGCCTGTGCGCGTCGCTCCGGTTCTGGGATCGCGACATCCGTGCCTGACGCGGGACCGGTCCTGGTCGGGGGCCGCACGGACCTCGAGCAGGTGGAGCTCGCCGACCTGCACGAGCGTGCCGTCGAGTCCGCCGCCGACGTGGACTCGGCCCTCAAGGTCGCCCTCGATGCCGGTGCGCGCCTGCCGGTGCCGGGCGACGGACGCACCGCGCACCTGTGGTCGGCGCTGGCATCCGTCGCCGCTGCGGACCTCACCGTGGCGCGGGTCCTGGAGCCGCACCTCGACGCCCTGGCGATCCTCGGCCAGGCACACGAGAGCCCCGAGGCCGGGGCCTACGGCGTGTTCGCGGCCGAGGGACCCGGCGAGCCGCTCCGGGCCTCGCCCGACGGGTGGGTCCACCAGCTCGACGGCCGCAAACACTGGTGCTCACTGGCCGGGGTGCTGGACCGGGCGCTGGTCAGCGCGTGGGTCGGTGACCGACGCCAGCTCTTCAGCGTCGACCTCCGGCAGCCCGGCGTCCGGGTCGTCCCCGGCACGTGGGTGGCGCGCGGCCTCGTCGCCGTGGACTCCGGTCCGGTCGACTTCGCCGGCGCGACCGCGAGGAAGGTCGGGGAGCCCGACTGGTACCTCGAGCGGCCCGGCTTCGCGTGGGGCGGGATCGGGGTGGCCGCGGTCTGGTTCGGCGGCGCCGTCGGCATCGCCCGACGCATGCGGCGCGCGGCGATGGCGCGTACGCCCGACCAGGTCGCCCTGATGCACCTCGGCGCCGTGGACACCGTGCTGCACGCGGCACGGTGCACGCTCGAGCAGGCGGCCTCGGCCACCGACGCGGGCGTGCTCACGGGCTCGGACGGCTGGCGCGCCGCGCTGCGGGTGCGCGAGGTGGTCGCCCACGCGGCCGAGCAGGTCCTGCAGCGTGCCGCCCACGGGCTCGGTCCCGGACCGCTGGCCACCGACGAGGACCACGCCCGTCGTGTCGCCGACCTGGAGCTCTACCTCCGCCAGTGGCACGCGGAGCGCGACCAGGCAGCCCTCGGCCAGGAGCTCCTCCGCCCAGGGGCGCCCGGGTGGTGAGCGGCCCGACCTTCCGGCACGACCATCCGGGGACCCCGGCCGCGGAGTGGGCCGGGTCGCCCCAGTGGGACGCATTGCCCGCCCTGCGACTGCCCGCCGGACGACGTCGCCTGGTGGTCGTCGGAGCACATCCGGACGACGAGACCCTGGGCGCGGGTGGCCTGATCCACGCGGCTGCACGCGCCGGGTGGACCGTGGAGGTGGTCTCGGCCACGGCCGGGGAGGCCTCGCACCCCGGGTCCCCCACCCACCCGACCGCCGTGCTCGGCGAGCGGCGTCGCTCCGAGCTGGACTCGGCGATCTCCCTGCTGGCTCCCGACGCGACCGTGCGGTGCCTCGACCTGCCAGACGGCGGGGTCGCCGACGAGGTCGACGTGCTCGTCGCGTCCCTGGTCGAGACGATCGGGACCGACGGCGCCGAGGTGCTGCTCTGCGCGCCGTGGCGGTACGACGGCCATCCCGACCACGACGCCGTGGGCCGTGCCGCCGCCCTGGCCGCGGCCCGGACGGACGCGCAGCTGCTCGAGTACCCCGTCTGGCTGTGGCACTGGGGCCGCGCGGAGGACCTGCCGTGGTCGCAGGCCGTACGCCTCGCGCTCGACGCACCGATGCAGGACGCCAAGCGTGCCGCCGTCGGTGCCCACGTGAGCCAGGTGCAGCCGCTGTCAGACCAGCCCGGCGACGAGGTCATGCTCGGTGCCGACCTGCTGGCCCACTTCGAGGGCGACGGCGAGGTCTTCATCACCGAGCCCGGCACGGTCGACGACGACGTGCTCGACCTCGTCCACCACGAGCGACCGGACCCGTGGCAGGTCGACTCCTCCTACGAGCGACGCAAGAGGGCCCTCACCGTCGCGTCCCTGCCCCGCGAGACCTACGCCCGGGCGCTCGAGGTCGGCTGCTCCGTCGGCGCGCTCGCGCTCGACCTCGCCGGGCGCAGCGACCACCTGCTCGCCGTCGACGCCAGTCCCACCGCGCTCGACCTCGCCCGCGAACGTACGTCGTCCCTCCCGCACGTCGAGCTGCGGCAAGCGCGCGTGCCCGACCAGTGGCCCGAGGGGAGCTTCGACCTGGTGTCGGTCTCGGAGGTGGGCTACTTCCTCAGCCCGCGACAGCTGGACGACGTCGTGCGTCTCGCGACCTCGGCCCTCGCAGCGGGAGGACACCTGCTGCTGTGCCACTGGCGCCACCAACCCGTGGGCTGGCCGCTCGCCGGACCGGCGGTGCACGACGCCTTCCTTGCCACCGGCCTCGACGTCCTGGTCGAGCACCAGGAGCCCGACTTCCTGCTGCACGTCCTGACGGCACCGTCGTGAGCACACCAGCCAAGGTCGCCGTCGTGGTCCCGGCCCGCGACGAGGAGACCCTGCTCCCCGGCTGCCTCGACGCGATCGACGTCGCCATCGACCACCTCCGGGCCGACCACCCCGACGTAGCGGTCCATGTGTTCGTGGCACTCGACGCCTGCCGCGACGGATCCGCCGACGTCGTCGCGCGGCGTCCTGGTGTGACGGCGGTGCCCCTGGCCGCCGGGTGCGTCGGCCGCGCACGTGCGGCAGCCGTGGAGGCCGCCTCGGAGTGGGCCGCCGGCTCGCCGGGCGGCACCCTCTGGCTGGCCAACACCGACGCCGACAGCGTCGTGCCCCCGCGCTGGCTCACCACCCAGGTGCGCCTGGCCGCAGCAGGCTTCGACCTGGTGGTGGGGACGGTCCGGCCCCGGCCCGCGGACCTCTCCGAGGACGCACTGGCCGCGTGGCACGCCCGGCACAGCAGCGCGCACGGCCACGAGCACGTGCACGGCGCGAACCTCGGGTTCGCGATGGCCGCCTACGAGGCGGTCGGTGGGTACGCCCCGCTGCCGCTGCACGAGGACGTCGACCTGGTGACGGCGATGCAGGAGGTCGGCATCGGATGGATCGCGACGGGCGCCATCCCCGTCACGACGTCCGGGCGGGCCGTCGGTCGCGTCTCCGGCGGCTTCGCGAGCTACCTCGGCAAGCTAGCGACGTGACGGCCCACCCGACCTGCTAGCTGGCGCTCCGCAGTGCCGCGACCTCGTCGCGGGCGGCGACGACGGCCGCCTGCTGGCGCACGACGACCTCGCGGAAGCCCGCGCTGAGGTCCATCTTGAGGGCGTCCTCGTACTCGGACACCGCGTGGTCCTCGCCGGTCGAGACCGCCTTGAGGACCGCGTCGGCGTCGTCGCCGGTCAGCGCGTCCTTGAGCGAGATCCAGCCTCGGTGCACGGCCGCGGCGACGCTGCCGCTCTCGTCGACGTCGTCGCCGTAGTCGTGGCCCAGGTCCACGATCTCGCGCCAGAAGCCCGCGCGCTGCTCGGACAGGCGTGCCAGGGTCGTGGCCCACGCGGAGTGCTCACCGTCGCCGAGCTTCTCGGCAGCGTCGGCGAAGCCCCGCTCGCCGTCCTTCAGCGTCTCGACCAGTTCCTTGGCCGCCTTGGCGTCATCAGACATGTGCGCTCCTCTGTTGGGTGTGTCGTCCCACCGTCGCCGACTCACCACCGCAGCGAACCACCCGTGGGGATGCCCGGCCCCGCCCACTGCCCGGGACCGGACGACGCACTCACCCCTGTGGGGGCAGCCGTCCCAGGTGCACCACGTGTATCACTGTTGTCGGGAAACCGCTGGCGCGCCCGGCCGGGTCTCGGGCTCACGCAGTCCACAGGCCGGGCGGGCCAGCGGCCCCCGCGGGCGCAGACCACCGGATGGTCGCGCAGGAGCCTCGCGACGTCCGTGACCCGCGCGTGCAGGTGACGTTGAACAGGTGACAGTGCCGGGCTCGCGTGCGGGAGGCACTGCCAGGTCGTCCGCCCTCCGCGGGGGCGAGGGCGGACGACGCCGCCACGCCGTCGTCGAATTACACAATTGTTCTTATCCCAACGGCGTGGCGGGCTTGACTATCCGCTCATAGGGTGTCGTCTCGTGCATCACCAGTCGCAGCAGTCACACCCGTCACACCGCGTCCGAGGCGACGTCGCCTCGCGCCTCGTCGTCGCGGTCGGACGCGTGCGGCGACTCGCTGCGCTGGTCGTCGGGAGCATCGCGCTCGTCGTCACGGTCCTGCCGAGCACCGCGGTCACCCAGCCGGTGGCGTCGTCGTACCTCTGCTCCGGCTACTCCGGCTGCCAGGACGCCGGCTACGGCAACGGCGGCTACAGCAGGGTCAACAACAAGCAGTACTGGAAGATGTTCGCCGGTCACAACTGCACGAACTACATCGCCTACCGGCTGATCCAGAACGGCATGCCCGACCAGCGCCCGTGGAGCGGCAACGGCAACGCCGAGGTCTGGGGCGTCGCGATGGCGTCGATCACCGACCAGACGCCGCGCGTCGGGGCGATCGCCTGGTACAAGGCCGGCCGGTCGCCCGCCGGGTCGTCCGGGCACGTCGCCTACGTCGAGCAGGTCATCTCCCCCACCGAGATCATCGTCTCGGAGGACTACTGGGGCGGCGACTTCCACTGGCGCCGCGCCACCACCTCGTCGGGCTGGCCGAGCGGCTTCATCCACTTCAACGACCAGGTCGTCGAGCAGACCACGGCGCCCACGATCACCGGCACGCCCATGGTCGGCGCACCGCTGGAGGTCGCCACCGGAGCCTGGACGCCCGCGCCCACCGCGGTGAGCGTCCAGTGGTCCGCCGACGGTGCCCCCATCGCGGGCGCCACTGCGCCGACCTACGTGCCGACGCCCGACGTGAAGGGCAAGACCCTCACCGCGTCCGTGACGGCCACGCTGGACGGCTACGCCGCCGGCCAGGCCACCCTGACGACGGCGCCAGTGGCGCCCGGCACGCTCCAGCCCACGACCCTCCCGGCGATCCAGGGCACCCCAGAGGTCGGGCAGACCCTCAACCTCGCGCCCGCCGCGTGGTCGCCGCAGCCGACGAAGGCCGTCACGCAGTGGTACGTCGACGGGGCGCCGCTGGAGGGCGCCACCGGCCCGACCCTCGTGCTCGGCCGCGCCCAGGTCGGCGCCCGCATCAGCGCACGCATGACCGGGAGCGCCCAGGGCTACGCCAAGTCGCGGACGATGGCGCCGGCGACGGACGTGGTCCTCGCCAAGGCGGTCCGCATCAACGAGCCCAGCAGGGTGTCCGGGAAGGCCGAGGTGGGGCAGGTGCTCACCGCGAAGGCCGGGACCGCGCGCCCGGCCAGCAGGACGGTGTCCTACGTCTGGCTCCGCGACGGCAAGCGGATCGCGAAGGCCACGAACCGGCGCTACACGCTCCGCGCCGCGGACCTCGGCCGCACCGTCTCCGTCCAGGTCACCTCGAGCAACCCCAGCTTCCGCGACGCGGTCGAGAACGTCGCGGCCGCGCCGGTCACCACTGTCCCGGTCGTGCGGGCCACGGCACGGTCCAGGAAGAACCTCGTCACGGTCGACCTGCGCGTGAAGGCGCTCGGCGCACCCCGACCCGACGGCGCGATCTCCGTGCGGATCGGCGACAAGACGGTCACCGGCCAGCTGACCAAGGGCAAGGAGCGCCTCGTCGTGCACGGCCTCAAGGCGGGTCGGTACCGGGTGCTGGTGACGTACGCCGGCACGACCGTGGTGCAGGCGGCGACCGCACGGGCGAGCGTCCGGGTCGACCCGCGCCGCCGCTGACCGCGGGTCAGCGCAGACCGAGCACCCGGTCGACGACCGCCTGCGACACCGGGTGGTACGTCGGTCGGGCGCGCGCGTAGATCTCCGTGGCGCGGTCGCGGCCGGCGTCGGTCGAGGCAAGCGCCTCGTAGACGTGGCGCAGGTAGAGCGCACGGCCGTGCCGGGTGAGCAGGTCCTCCAGCCCGGCGTCGACGGCCGGTGAGCGGAACGCGTAGCCCGTGAGGACGGTCTTCTCGAACCAGCTGGTGGCGACCTCGATGTTGCCGCTCCCGGTGAAGCCGAACGCAGCGTCGAGGTCGGCCATGACCGCGTGGTCGGTGTCGTCCGGCAGCGCGCGCACCAGCCGCACCCACTGCTGGCTGACCCAGCCGTCGGTGTCGAGCTCGGCGACGCCGGACCCCGCGAGCAGCGCCGCGACCTGCGCGTCCACCTGCTCCAGGGCCGCTGAGGTGGTGGGCGGCTCGTTGCCCGGCACCCCCGGTCCGTGCACCCACTCCTCCAGCCGGACGTCGTCCGCCGTGAGGCCGGCAGGGTCGAGCAGCTCGGCCGTCAGGTGCGCCACGAAGCCGGCGGTGTCCATGGTGGTGAAGGCGAAGCGGTCGAAGTAGTCGCGCAGGAACGCGTCGAAGCGGTCGCGTCCGACGGCCGTCTCGAGCATCCGCAGGAAGAGCGAGCCCTTCTCGTAGGGGATCCGCGGCGGACCGTCGTCGGGGTCGACGACGTCCTGCTCGAGCCACGTCTGGCGCGGGTCCACGCCCACCAGCGCGCGGTCGAGCTCCTGGCGCCCCAGGGTCAGCAGCATCGCGGCCGTGTCGACCCCGAAGACCTCCTCGTCGATGCGCCGCTCGAAGTAGGTCGTGAACCCCTCGTTGAGCCAGACGTCGTTCCAGGTGGCGTTGGTGACGAGGTTGCCCGACCAGGAGTGCGCGAGCTCGTGCGCCACGAGGGACACCAGCGACCGGTCGCCGGCGACGACGGTGGGCGTGGCGAAGGTGAGCCGCGGGTTCTCCATGCCTCCGTAGGGGAAGCTCGGCGGCAGCACGAGCAGGTCGTAGCGGCCCCACCGGTAGGGGCCGTAGAGCCGCTCGGCCGCGTCGATCATGCGCTCGGTGTCGGCGAACTCCCACGCAGCCGCGTCGACCTCGCCCGGCTCGGCGTACACGCCGCTGCGGGGGCCGAGGTCACGGTGCTCGAGGTCGCCGACGGCCAGGGCGATGAGGTACGACGGCACGGGCTCGCGCATGGTGAACCGGTAGCGGCCGTCCTCGGCACGAGAGGTCGGGTTCTCCGCGCTCATCAGCGCGAGCAGGTCGCCCGGCACGCGCACGTCCGCGTCGTAGGTCGTCCGCACGCCGGGGCTGTCCTGGCAGGGGATCCAGGTGCGCGCGAGGATCGGCTGCGACTGCGTGAACAGGAACGGCTTGCCCGACGACGTCTGCTCCGGCCCCAGCCACTGCAGGGCGTTGGCGTCGGCCCCGGTGGCGTAGTGGACGACGACGTGGTCCGCTCCCCCGGTCTCGACGGTCAGCGGGCTGCCGACCACGTCGTCGTGCGTGCCGATCGTGAAGGGCAGGTCGGCGCCGTCGGCACCGGTGACCCGCGCGACCTCCAGCCGCCAGGTGTCGAGCACCAGCGGCGCGCCAGGGACGAGGTGGTCGAGGCTGAGCGTCACCGACCCGCTCAGGCGCTGGGCCGTCAGGTCGACGTCCAGGTCGAGCGACAGGTGGCGCACGGCCACCTCGTCGGGACGGGAACAGGAGTGCGGGTCGTGCGGTCGGGGATCCACGCGAGGACCCTAGCCGCCGGCCTCAGAAGCCGCCGAAGTCCCCGCCGCCACCGAAGTCGCCGCCGAAGTCGCCGCCGCCACCGAAGTCGCCACCACCGTCGTAGCCGCCGCCGTCCCCGCCGTCCCCGCCGGAGTCGCCCGACCCGCCGTCACCGGACCCGTCGTAGGCACCGTCGGTGCCGAACCCGCCGAACATCATCCCGCCCATGAACATCCAGCTCATCGGACCGAAGGCGCCGTAGTAGCCGGCGGCGTAGGGCTCGTAGGCGCGGCCGCCCTGCCAGTAGGGCACCCGCTGCGCGCCGACCATCACCTTGCGGATGTCGGGCTCGGCGCCCGCGTTGACCCGCTCGGCGTCGAGGGCGCAGGCCGGGACGTCGCGCTCGACACCGTCCGGGGGCGTCCAGAGGACGTCGGTGACGGCGGGTCCGTGGCGCGGGTCGAAGAAGCACGGCGGGCGACGGGTCGGGAGGGCCTCGCCGGCCACCCGGGCACGCACGCAGGCGACGGCGTACCTCCCGTCCTCGACGATCTCGGTGATGTGGCGGATGTCGTCGGGCCGCGTGATGGCGTCGCTGGCGACCTTGGCCGACTCGTAGGCGTCGAGCGCGCGCTGGTAGTCGGCGTTGGCGCTCTCGTCGAGCTGGGTGCCCAGCATCTCGCCGTCGAGCCGCTGCAGGTCCTCGCCGAAGGCGGTGATGTCCTCGAAGGCGAGCTTGCGAACGGGCTCGAGCTCCTCCTCACGCTGCTGGAGCTGCGTGGCCTGGTTGCGGCGCTGCGCGGCGACGGCGACGCCCACGAGGGCGGCGAGGACGATGACCAGCAGGAGGAATCCCATTTCGAGAGCCTACGTGCCGGTCCCCCGCACGGCGTCCGTGATCGGCGTGATCCACGACTGGTGCGTCGTGGCGTTCTTGGTGATCGCGAGCAGCTCGTCCATGTGGGGCTCGAGGCCGGTGACCTTGTCGAGCGGGACGCCGACGATGAGCTGGAAGCCCAGCCCCCGCCAGGCCTGCACCGCACGCCCGGCGAACTCGGAGTCGGCCTTGACGAAGCCCTCGTCGAGGAAGACCGGCGCGAACCGCGGGCGCGAGCGCATCTCGTCGCCGAGCCGGAAGCGCAGCGCGGAGCCGACGATGAAGGCGACCAGCTCCTGGCTCTCGCCGCCGCTCTTCTCCCCCAGCGTCCGGTAGGTCGCCCGCAGCTCGCCGGTCGTGTGGTCGTAGCGCTCGGCGCTGATCTCCACGTGCCGGCGCACGTCGAGGAGGCGGTCGCGGTCGGTCAGCGCGGTCGCCGCGTCACCGACCTGGCTGGGCCTGCGCAGCTGCTGCATGAACCTGCTGAGCTCGGCGAACCGCTTCTCGAGCGCCTCCTCCCCCAGCTCGGGCGCCGCACCGGACGAGAGCGCGCGGAGGTCCTTCATGAACGCCTGCACGTGGGCGGGCGCGAGGCGACGGAGCCGGATCCGCAGGCGGTCACCGGACGCCCCGAACTCCAGGCGCCGCAGGATCGCGTTGATCGGCTCGAGCCGGTCCTCGATCTCCTCGACCGAGGCGGCCATCGCGCCGACGAGCGGGACGAGGTCCTGCCCGCTCCACTCGGTGAGCCGGCGTCGCCACTCGGCCCGCCGGGCAGCCAGGCCCTCGCCGCGGATGTCGTCGAGGATCCGGGCGTAGTCGGGGTAGGAGTCCGCGGTCGTGCCGAGGTTCGGCGAGTCCCACTGGAACTTGTAGACCCGGAAGACCTGCGCGAGGTCGTCGTCCACCCGCTTGAGCTCGGCCTCGGCGTCGGTCACCGCCGTGCGCAGCCGCACCGCCAGCCGCTGGGAGGTCTCGGCGAACCGCTCGAGGTCGCCCGGGTCGGCCGGTGCCGCAGCAGCCGCGAAGTCCACCCGGAGCGCGGCGTCCTGCGCGTCGTCGAGGACGACCCTGCCGGCCTCCTCCATCGCGCGGAGGCGGTCGTTGACGTCGTCCTCGGCGTCGACGAGGTCCGCGTGCGCGGTGTTGAGCTCGCGCTGGCGCTGCTCGACGGCGTAGCGCGCGCGCCGGGTGCCCTCCAGCCGCGCCGTCAGCTCCGCGATCTGCGTCTCCAGCGCCTGGAGCCCGTCGTCGGAGTCGAGGATCTCGCTGCGCCGGCGCTCGAGGTCGGCGATGCGACGGTCGGCGCCGTCGACGTCGAAGTCGTCGAAGCGCGCGGTCACCACGGCGTCGTACGCCGACCGCTGCCGCTCGAGCACCCGGGACCGGCGGTCGAGCTCGACGACCTGGGCGCCGACCTCGTCGAGGCGCTGGTCGAGCTCGGCGAGCTCGGCGTCGACCTCGGCGATCGCGTCCGCGTTGGAGAAGCCGATGATGCTGCGGGTGTCGTTGCGCCCGTGCGCACCGCGGCGCCCGTGGCGGGTCTGGCCGGCCAGCGTGACCCGCAGTCCCGATCCGCGGGCGGGCCCGTCGAGGTCGTCGGCGGACTCGACGCAGAGTGCGTTGCGCGAGGGCTCGGCGACGTGCGCCTGCACCCAGCCGGCGAACGGCGAGTCCTGGAACACCAGCTTGCCCGCGACCCGCTCGGGGTCGCCGGGGCCGAGGTCGGGCAGGTCGAGCTCGACGCCCTCGAAGACCAGGCGGCCGCGCAGCCGCAGCCCGTCGATGGCGGACGAGAAGTCACCGAGCCGGTCGAGCGGGACGAGCATCATCCGGGCGCTCGCGCCGAGGACGGTCTCGATCGCGGTGCGCCAGCGGGCCTCGTCGGGCGCGACGTCGAGGAGCTCGGCGACGAACGGCAGGTCCGCGGGGCTGATCCCGCTCGCCTCGGCGACCTCGGCGCGCAGCTCGTGCATCCGCGCGGGCATGCGTCCCGCCCGGCCCTCGAGCGACGCGCGCTCGCGGCGGAGGGTGGCCTGTCGCTCGCTGAGCGGGAACTGGCCGCGCAGCACGTCGTCGCGCTCGCGCCGGACCCGCTCCTGGTCGCGCTGCCAGCCCGACAGCCACTGTTGCGCGTGCAGCTGGAGCATCGCGAACGACTCACCCGACTGCAGCGCGCCGTCGATGTCCAGGGCGTCGCCGGCACCCGTGTCGACAGCGGTCGCCTCGATCAGCGGCAGCAGCCGCTCCTGGAGGACGCCGCGCCGGGCGAGCCGGTCCTCGCGGACGACCTGCTCCTGCTCCAGCGACAGCGCGAGCGACTGGAGGGTCGACCCGCCGGCCGCGCGGTGCGACTCGCGGGCCGCCTCGAGGTCCGCCAGCTGCGTGCGCTCGGCGGAGGTCGTCGCGGCGAGCTCGTCGACCGTCGACGCGCGGTCGGCCCGGTTGTCGGCCACGGCCTGCTCGACCAGGCGGAGGTGCGTGCGCAGCAGCCACATCCGCAGCGGGGTGTCGCCGTCGACGGTCACGCCGTAGGAGTCGAGCTCGGCGAGCCGCTGCGTGGCAGCGGTCCGGCGCTCGTGGAGGTCGGCGATCGGTGCGAGCAGCTCGAGCTTCTGCTCCTCGGTGCGCATCGCGGAGTGCGCGGTGTCGAGGTCGTCGAAGTGCTCGATGGCCCGATCGGCCGCGGCGAACGTCGAGGGCCGCTCGAGCACCATGTCCTTGTAGAGCTCGTCGACGCTGCGCACCTGGTTCCCGGCCTGGATGCGGGCGAGCAGCCGCAGCGCCTTCGCGCCGTCGCCGTTCGCACCGATGCCGAGCCGCGCGTGCAGCACGGCGGCGAACTCCGCGTAGGTGCGGTGCACCCGGATGCCGGGGAAGAGCTTCTTCAGCGTGGTGGCGTGGAACCGCTCGGGCACCGCGACCTCGAGCGAGTCGAGCGCGAGCGGGCCGTCCTGGGTGGCGAGCTGCATCTGCACGTCGGCGGACCGGGTCGCGCGTCGCGGGACGTAGTAGGTGCGGACCGCGGTGAACCGACCACCCTGGTCGTTGACGTAGGTCATCGCGATCGCGCCCCACGTGTCGGCGCCCTTGCCCCGCAGCAGCTTCTCGACCGGCCGGCCCGTGCGGGGGTCGTCGACGACGTCGACGGCACCGCGGAGGTACGACAGGAGGTTGCGCTGGCCGGCCCCGCGGGCACGGCCGGCGACGGCGTCGTTGGAGGCGCCGTTGAACTTCGTGTCCGACGGCATCATCAGCGCCGTGTAGGCGTCGAGGATGGTGCTCTTCCCGACGCCCGAGGCGCCGGAGATCATCGTCGCGTCACCGCGGAGCGGGACGACGGTCAGGCCGCCGAAGCCGCCCCAGTTCACCAGCTGCAGCAGCGCCGCGCGCCACTGCATGGTGTCGTCGGCCGGGGTGGCGACGTCGCTCTGCTCGAAGAGCCCGTCGACCGGCGCCTGCTCGATCTCGTCGATGGACATGCTCAGTCCTCCCCTGCCTCGTCCTCGAAGAGGTCCTCGTCGTCGGGCTCGGGCGCGACACCGCTGCTGGTGGCGGCGAGCAGTGCGGCGAGGAGCTCCTGGAGCAGCTCCATCGGGATCAGCGGCTCGACGGCCTCGCTGATCTCGAAGCGCTCGTCGGACCCGGTCGGGATGAGCAGGCCGGACTTCACCACGCTGGCGACCGCGTTGCGGGCGCGCTTCTCGTCACCGGCGACGTCGGTCGCGTGGGACGGGCGGAAGCTGGCGACGTAGGCGACGACGTCCTCGCGGTCGATGTAGACCCGCGCGTCACCGCTGGCCAGACCGGCACGCAGCCGGTCGCGCAGGTGCACCAGCACCAGCGTCTCCTCGCGCGACCACGCGGCGTCGTAGAGGATCGTCGGGAACCGGCCGCCGGTCTCGGACGTGGCCTGTCGCTTCCAGGCGACCTCGCGCTCGCGGTCGACCTGCAGGTCGAGGAACAGGTCGTTGAGCCGCGACCGGAGGAGCCGCTCGTGCTCGACGAGCACCGCCCAGTCGCGCGGGTGCGTGCGGGCGCTGATGAAGCGCTGCTTGAGCAGCGTGACGAGGGCGCGGCGCTGGCCGTACTCGAGGCCGCCCTCGTCGCCCTCGAACAGCGACACCGAGCCCTCGTCGAGCAGCTCGTCGGCGATCTCGTCGGTGATCTCGGCGTCGACCTCGGGGTGGGCGTCGATGCTCATGTGCGGGTCTCCGTGTCTGGACGAGGTGCGAGGTCGGGGTCGGGCAGCGCGGTGCGCGGGACGGCGAACGACCGCCGGCTGCCGTCGGGGCGTACGGCGTCGAAGGCCTCGGTGTCCTCCTCCGCCTCCCACGCGCGCTCGGCGGCGAGGTGGAGGAGCCCGAAGATCTCGACCGGGCGCCGCAGCGACGGCTCGAGCCCGTCGAAGAGCGCGCCCAGGGACCCGGCGGGGAGCAGGGACGCGAGGGCCGCGTCGAGGCGCTCGCGGAGGGTCCCGAGCCTGGGTCCGCCCTGCGCCACGAGCTCGGCGAGCGAGACCTGCGGGGCGAGATCGGGGTCGGCCGCGACGATCCGGTCGGGCAGCACGTCGTCGGCCGGGTCGTGGAACCGCTCGCGCAGGTGCTCGACGGAGGCCCGGGCCGGCAGGAGGGCGACGTCGTGGGTGGCCCGCGGACCGGTGCTCGCCATCCACGTCATCAGCTCGGACTCGACCTGTCGGAGCACCTGCTCCAGCTCGCGGTCGCGGGCGGCGTCGTGGGAGACGATGTATTCCTTGAGGGTCGCGGTGACCCGCGAGCGCTGGGCCAGCACCCGGTCGAGGCCGTCGCGCACGAGCCGGACGGTGCCGCGCAGCTCGGCCCGGTCGGCGTCGCTGAGGATCCGGTCGGAGAGCGGGTGCTCGAGCAGGTCCGTGAGGTCCTCGCGCAGCCGGGTCACCAGCGCGTCGTCGCGCAGCAGGGCGAACGCGCCCTCGAACGCCCGGCCCTCGTGCGTCGCCGTCATGAGCGCATCGGCGCGCGAGAGGTAGGCGTCGATCACCTCGCCGGCCGGCCGGTCCTCGGCGCGGAAGGCCGCGAGGATCTCGCTGCGGATCGCGGCGAACCGCTCCTCCACGCGGGCGAAGTCGCTCGGCAGCGCGGAGATCAGCGAGAGGAGCTCGGTGAACCCCTCGAGCATGTAGTCCTCGGTGGCGCCCTCGAGGTCGCCGCCGTCGACGAGCCGGTCGCGCTCGCCCTGGAGCCGGGCGATCTCCTCGTTGAGGATCGTGACCCGTGCGGTGCGGTCGGGGTTGGCCTCGGAGTTGAAGCGCCGGACCGTGCTCAGGATGGTGGCGACGCGGTGCTCGCTGAGCGTGGCCCGGTCACGCGCCAGGTTCTTCACGAGCTCGAGCGCCTGCTGCGCGTGCGAGGTCAGGGCGTAGACCTCGTTGCCCTGCTCGTCGAGCGAGCGCACCAGCCACTGGCCGCGCATCCACCGCTGGCAGATCTCGCGACCACTGCCGACGGGGACGTCCTGCTCGCCCGCACGGCGCATCTGCTCGACGTGCTCCTCGACCTGGGTGTGCAGGCGGGCGGTCGGGATCGGGGTGTTCGAGCGGCCGAACGCGGTGCGGAAGATCGTGATCACGACGGGCGCCTGCCGCTGGTGCAGGAGCGTCAGGGTCGGCTGCGCGAACGCGCCCTTGACGCGCGCCAGCTCGCCGGCGATCTCGCTCACTGCCCCGCTCTCCCCTTCGTCGTCCACCCTGGTCGGTGCGCAAGCATCGCAAAGCGGGCCCGTGCTTCAGGGAGCGGGCTGCGTTCCGGCGTTGCGCGGCATCAGCAGCCCGGACAGCAGGAGCACGAACGCGACCACCGCCGAGCACACGAAGACGGCGTGGATCGCGGGCGCGAGGACGCCTGCGGCGAGGTGCTCGAGGTCGACCGTGCCGGCCGTCCCGGCGCCCGCGACCCGGCTGTTGACGATCGCGCCGAACACGGCGACGCCCACCGCGCTGCCCATCGAGCGGGCGAACATGTTGGTCCCCGTGGCGACACCGCGGTGCTCCCAGCCCACGCTCGACTGGGCCACGACCACGCCCGGGCTGGCGACGTACCCGAAGCCGATGCCCATCACGAAGCACGGCAGGGCGAGCTCGCACAGCGCGCTGTCGGCGCTGACCCGGAGCAGCAGCAACCCGCCGGCGACCACGAACGCGGCACCCATCAGCACGGTCCTGCGGAAGCCGATGCCCAGGTAGAACCGGCCGCTCGTCGACGCCGCGATCGGCCACCCGATCGTCATCGACGCGAGCGTGAGCCCGGCGACCAGCGCGCCGTGGCCGAGGACCGCCTGGGCGTAGAGGGGGACGTACGACGTCAGCCCGAGCATGAGCACGCCGACGACGAACGACCCGGAGTTGGACGCGTTGAGCACGCGCCGGCGGAAGATCCAGAGCGGCAGCACCGGTTCGGCCGTCCTCGACTCGACCGCCACGAAGGCGACGACCAGCACCGCCGCGGCGGCGAGGATCGCCACGCCGGTCGCGGAGCCCCAGCCCCAGCGCACGCCGCCCTCGAGCAGCCCGAGCAGCAGGAGCGACCCGCCGCCCGCGAGGAGCACGGCTCCGAGGTAGTCGATGGAGTGCTTGCGGGGCTCCACCCTCTCGTCGAAGCGGCGCCACAGCACCCAGCCGGCCGCGATTCCGAGCGGGAGGTTGACGAGGAAGATCCAGCGCCAGGACAGGTAGTCGGCGAAGATCCCGCCCAGCGTCGGGCCGACGACCGACGCCATGGCCCAGACGCTCGCGATGTAGCCCTGCACCTTGGCGCGCTCGGCGAGCGAGTAGACGTCGCCGACGATCGTCATGCCCATCGGCTGCACGGCTCCGGCACCGAGGCCCTGCACGAGCCGGAAGACGATGAGCGCGGGCATGCTCCACGCGACGCCGCACAGCAGCGAGCCGACGACGAAGAGGCCGATGCCGACGAGCATCACCGGCTTGCGCCCGTAGAGGTCGGCGACCTTGCCGTAGATCGGCACCGAGACGGCCTGCGCGAGCAGGTAGATCGAGAAGAGCCAGGGGAACGAGGTGAAGCCGCCGAGGTCGTCGACCACGGACGGCACCGCGGTCGCCAGGATCGTCGCGTCGATCGCGACCAGGCCGATGCTGAGCATCACCGCGAGGAGGAGGGGACCGCGCTCGCTGCGCAGCCCCACGCTGGCGCGGGTGATCTCGGGTGCACTCACGTCCTGTCGCAACCGGCCGGGACGGTGGGCTGTTCCCCGTCCAGCGGCGCTGGTCCCTACTCGGCCCCGCTGAGGTCCACCCGCGGGGTGCGGAGTCCGTGCGTGATGCCCCACAGCACGGCCTTGGTCCGGCTGTCGACGCCGATCGTCCGGTAGGCACCCCGGATGTAGGACTTCACCGAGTTGATGGTCACCCCGAGCTGCTCGGCGATCTCCTTGTTGCTCATGCCGGCCGCGATGAGCGACAGCACGTCGGCCTCGCGTGCGGTCAGGCCGGCCGCCTGGCCCGGCCAGGCCTCACCCGTGACCGCGCCGTCGACCTCGCCCGGCGCGAGGACGCGACGACCGTCGTGGATGTCGCGCAGGCTGTCGATCAGCCGCTCGTGCGGAAGCGCCGTGCTCAGGTAGCCGGCGTACCCGCTCTGGAAGTGGGTCTCCGCGGTCGCCGGGTCGAAGTCCCCGGTGAAGGCGACGACCCGGCCCAGGCGTGGGTCGGCGAGCAGACGCTGCAGGACCCTGGCGTCGGCGCCGACGCTGCCGCTCGGGTCGTGGAGCGCGATGTCGACGTGCTGGTCGAGACCGGTCCTCGGGTCGTGGACCTCGATGTCCCTGGCGTGACGGGCGAGCATGGTCGCCACCCCCAGGACGACGATCTCGTCGTGGTTGATCATGGTGATGCGCACGTTCATCCGTTCTTTCGTGACAGGGAGACGAGGCTGTCGGTGATCCGGCCCCGGGTGGTCTCGGGCGAGGTGTTCATGAGGGTGGAGATCTCGGTCTCCGTGCAGCCCCCGAGGTAGGCCAGCTCCAGGGCGTCCCACCCGAGCTCGCCCGCGCCGCCGCGTCGCGGTCTCCCGGACCGGCCCGCAGTGCTGCGCCCACCGCGCCTGTGGCGCACGGCGACCAGGTGCGCGGTGGCCAGGACCCACGACTGGGCGCTGCCGCGGGCGGGGTCGAACGCCCGGGCGCGGCGCCAGGTCTCCACGAAGGCGGAGACCGTCACCTCCTCGGCCACGAGGGGGTCCTCGACCACGCAGCGCACGAGGCCGTGGACCTGCGGTGCGAGTGCGTCGTAGAGCTGCGCGAACGCGGACTGGTCGCCGCCGGCCGAGTCCAGGAGCAGCTGTTCCAGGCCCCCGGTCGGTGCGCTCTCGCGCGTCTGTCGTCGTGTCACGTGTCTCCCCAATATGTGGGAGGTAATGCCTTGTGCCACAACCTCTTGGGCACAAGGTATATCTCATGAGGCAGAATGTCCTGTCATGGCCTCCCTCCAGGCGCCGCCGTTGTCGGACCAGCTCTGCTTCGACCTGTACGCCGCCTCCCGCGCAGTGACCGCTGCCTACCGTCCGGTGCTCACCGAGCTGGGCCTGACGTACCCGCAGTACCTCGTCCTGATCGCCCTCTGGGAGCGTGACGACCGGACGGTCCGCGACATCGCCGACTCCCTCCAGCTCGACCACGGCACGCTGACGCCGCTGCTCA